>NZ_BAAACZ010000020.1:0-15277 GCF_039521975.1 Alkalibacillus silvisoli
CGCCAAGCGTTTGGTTTTCGACGGTTTGATCGCCTGCGTCGAAAAGTTTTATTGCATCATAAATATAAGAATATACAAGGCCAAATGGCATAAATAAGGAGTGCTCTTAAGAGAGCACCCCAACATTTGACTTAGAACCTTTAATAATGAATGCAGGCTTTCTCTATGGCGGAGGTGGATAAAAATGGTGTCTTAAGTGGATATCATATCAGAGGTGTTCATTTCAAAGTGGTAGAGCCTATAAATTGGTTACTCATCTTATTACCAAATTATGTAGAATTTGATAAAGGGGCATGGTAATATTGTGTTAAGTTAATAGATGCTCTTAAGATTCTGCATCCAAGTAGTTACATCAATATAGCATCTTCTTTAGTAGGAGGTGTATTGTATTGAGAAAAAGTTATGAGTTCTTTATCTTATTTATAAAAGAAAACTATTACAACAAAATGGCCTTGTTTTGGGTCGTGTTCATCCCATTAATCTTCTTTTTCATAAACCATAGTAATTGGTTTACCAACCCACCTGAACACCAACAAGCTTACCTACAAATTTCTGTGTTTTGGAGTTTTATGGTTTTAATATCAGCTGTTATTAATACAGCCGTGGAGCTTTTCACGTTGCGCGATCGAGGCTTTTTTAAGATGTTTAGCTTTATTGCTGGCTCTAAAGGTTCAATTATTTTCGGAAAAGGTTTGGCTAATCTATCATTACTCATCATCTCGATGGTGGTGTTTAATACGATCGTCGCTTTGTTATTTCAATTAAACCCATTAATTTTAATTGGAAAGGGATTATTATTAGTCGTTTTAACGTTTATACCTGTGGCTTTATTCTTTTCTTGGATTGTCGCTTTACCGTTTAAAGCGGAATCAATTGTCCCGGCGTTTAGTTTGTTGACAATTATATTACTTTATATGACGAGTAGTTTAACAGGTTTTGAGTCGTTTTTATTATTAATAAACCCAGCTGAATTTATTGTACGAGTAGCTGAGTTGGTCGTGACTTCATTTGAAGCTTTCATCTATGTCAACCTTACTGTGTTAAGTGTTACGGCTTTAATTTATATTATGATCGGTTTATTAACGTTCAAATTAATCAACCTTGAGTCGAAAGCTAGTCGAAACTAGGAGGGGTATAATGGAGTTAATAGATGTATCTTATCAATATAAGAAAAGTAACCGCCAAGTTCTTAACCAAATCAATATGAAACTAAAACATGATCAGCTAAATGTTGTACTCGGCTTAAATGGAGCAGGGAAAACGACGTTATTTAACATTATGGCTGGGTCGTTCAAGCCGACATCAGGTACTGTTAAAGAAGCTTTCACACATGAACAAATAGCCTACCAAGTTCAAGGTGTGCCTTTTCTTAATCAATTGAAAGGAAAAGACCTAGTTCGGCTCTTTATAAAAACAGCGTCTCAACCGTTTGATCCGAAAAGTGCAGTATTTGCTAATAATATGAATAAAAGAGAACGCACTTTAGCTGAACGGTTATGGGAACAGCCACTCGGGCAAATGTCATTAGGTGAACGCAGGTGGTTAATGGTTATGGCCATGTGTGAGTTAGATCGAAAGCTTTACATATTTGATGAGCCGACATCAGGAGTCGACCCCGATTCCCGGTTAAATGTGTTACATAAGTTAGAGTCAGTTGCGCTTAATCCAAATCGTTACGTCGTCATGTCTACTCACACTTTGCAGGAGCTTGAGCATGTTGACTGTCATATCTTTTTACTTCATGACGGTGAAGTTGCTTTTGACGGGACGTATGATGAACTAACTGAATCAAACAAAAATCCGGATGAAGCGTTTCGTCAAATAGTTAGCTTATAAAAAAGTACAGGTCCAACCCGTACTTTAGAAGATAATATATGAAACAACGAGGTATATGACGATCGTAAAAAGTGAAGGAGCAATATATTTAACTACCTTCTTAGCTGGACTCCGCATTAACATATAAAGTGTAATTAACATCATCACTAAGCTTAAAAAAGCAATGATGATCATCGAGGAGCTTACACCTTGTAAAATAGGACCTTGCTGATAAAATGCATCAGTAAATGCTAAAAGTAACAGGTTAAATAAATTACTTCCTAAAATAGCCCCAATTGCAATGGCGTAATTCCCAATTTTATATGCAGCAATGACAGCCACAAGTTCAGGTAATGAAGTCGATGCAGCTATTAATACACTACCTACAAAACTTGAATTAATGCCTGTTTGTTCAGCGAGTAAATCACCAGAAATAGATAGAATACTACCTGCGATTAAAACAATGATAGCTGAGAAAACGAAATAGCGAATGACTTTATTAAGTGGTGTTGAATTTGATTGACCTTTTATCTCATCACGAGCTTCTTCTTGTTCAAATAGCTTAACGCTTATCATATATAGTCCTACTAATATAAACATTTCAAAACCAATATTGAAGAGTGTTATTTGATAATCAAGTATCATAGCCCCAATAGCGATCGATGTTAAAGCAATCCCGAATATCGTAGAAGGTAGAAAATTGTTGGTGTTAAGTTGATTGAACACTTGTTTCTTTCGATAAAATAAATCAACAAAAGCCAAAATCAATAGATTGAAAACATTACTACCTAACATATTACCAACAGCAATATCCACATTATCAATATAAACAGCAGTTACACTTGTTGTCAGTTCAGGAAGTGAGGTGGCTCCGGCGATCAGTAATCCGCCAACCATCGCACCACTCATCGCAGTTTGCTTGCTAATTTGATCACCATAATCATTAAGTTTAATTGCAGCAAATACAACAATAGCAGCTGCTAAGAAAAAGCTAATATATACCAACATGACACAACCTCCATAAGTGTACAAAATCACAAAAAAAGACCTTGGCCATACCTAAGTAAGGCCAAGGTCTTGCGTATAATTTGATGAACCGGGTGATAAAAGAATCACCGGGCATGACGATCCATCAACCGCATTATACGGTCGCTACTCCCCTTGTTAAATATAACTATAGCTTAATAGATGCAAAGAGTCAATATTCATGGTATAGTAATCTAGTAGAAAAATTGTTCCATATACTAGATTATTGTGGCAAAATAAGTTAAATTGAGATACACTACATATTAAGTAATTTTTTAAATTGTGTGAATACTAGTTGTGCTAAATTAATATTTATTAATAATGTTAGTACATCTAGAAACATAAATTTTAAAAATATAGGGGGAAAAACACATGAAAAAATCTATTGTATGGTTAATGTCTATTGGGTTTTTAGCAACACTGTTGTTAGCAGCATGTGGTGGCGGTGGATCAACAATTGCAATTGGTCCAGCGGGTAGTGGTACCCAATCCGCAGCAAATTCAATTTTAGAAGGGGCGGGAATCGATGACTTCAACGCATACGAAGAAGGATTCGGCGATGCTCGTGATGGCTTGCAAGATGGTAATATTGACTTATCGTTTGGTCTTTTAGGTTTACCAGCAGGTAGTGTTGACGATTTACAAGCAAATACAGGAGATGCCAAGTTAATTGGTTTATCTGATGATGTTATCGAATATGTAGAGGAAAACTTAGGTTACCTACGCTATACAATTCCAGCTGATAGCTATGATTTCCTAGAGGAAGATGTTGAAACAGTTACAGCGTATGCGATTCTTGTAGGTAATACAAATACAATTGATCATGAATTAGGTTATGACTTAGCACGTATTGCAGTAGAACATGCTGATGAAAATACACACGCTCAATCTGATCATATGACTTTAGAAAATGCTCTTAACGGTTCTGATGATCTACTTGTTCACCCTGGTGCAGCAGAATACTATGAAGAGCAAGGTCTAGAAGTTGAAGGTGAATTAGCTGATTTATCTGCTACAGAAGCTGATCGCAAAGATGAGTTCATTTTAGGTACTGGTAGCTCTGGTGGTACTTATTACCCGCTAGGTGGTGAGATGGCTACTGTTTGGAACAACAACATTGATGGTGTTAACGTCACTTCAACTGAAACAGGTGCATCTGTTGAGAACTTAGCTGACATCGGTAGAGATGATCAAGATTTAGGGATGACAGTTCACGTACCTGCACAAAATGCTTTTAGTGGTGAAGAAGACTTTGAGGATGCTCCAGTCGATAACTTTGCATTCATCGGTCATATTTACCCAGAAGTTATGCAAATCATTACACGTGAAGCAACAGGAATTGAGAGTTTAGAAGATCTATAAGGTTAAGCAGTTAATTTAACAATATTTTGGGGCCGACACAGTGTGCCGGTCCCTTTTATTAACGAGGGGTTTTTTGGCTGAAACCATTACAAGGTGGTGAAAGGTGTGTCTAGAAAAAAGAACAACGAAAATGAGAAAAATGAACAATTGAATAATACATCAATAGACACTAACGAAAATGGAGAACAAGTAGATAAAGAAGAATTGCTTAGGAAGTATGACCGTGAAAGTAATACAAGGTCTAACATTGGTAAGTGGGCTTGGGTTGTTACATTCCTAGCAATCTATTTAACAATCTTTCATTTATATACAGGGTATTTTGGAACATTACAATCCCAAATTCAGGGTGCGGTGCACGTAGGGACTGCTTTAGGTCTTGTCTATATACTATATCCAGCGAAGAAAGGGTTACATGACCGTGGCGTTCCATGGTATGACGTAATCTTAGCTTTTACAGCTATTTTTGTTGGCTATTATAAGATTATGTTTTTTGATGAGATTTTAAATGCTCGAGTACATGGATATGAAATGCTAGATGTACTAGTGGCTATTCTAGGTGTTGGCCTATTGTTAGAGGCGACTAGAAGATCCGTTGGGGTACCGATCGTAATTGTGGCGAGTGTTGTGATTCTATACGCATTATACGGTAACTTCATTCCAACACAAATTTTATCACATAGTGGATTTTCGTTTGAACGCGTTATGACAGACTTGTGGTATAGAGAGAATGCTATTTTCGGTATTCCAGTTCAAGTATCATCGACATTTATCTTCTTGTTTTTATTGTTTGGAGTTATTTTAGTGCACTCAGGTATAGGCAGATTCTTTAATGACTTAGCTTTCGCATTAACTGGCCGATTTACAGGGGGAACTGCTAAGGCAGCTGTATCGGCAAGTGCTATGCAAGGTATGGTTTCAGGAAGTTCAATTGCCAATACAGTGTCATCAGGTTCATTTACGATCCCAATGATGAAAAAAGCGCGCTTCAAGCCTGAATTTGCAGCAGCAGCTGAAGCCTCTGCATCTACAGGTGGACAACTAATGCCACCAATAATGGGTGCGGCGGCGTTTATTATGATTGAATATACGAACACGAGTTATGCGACGATTATGTTAGCAGCTTTAATTCCAGCTATGCTGTACTTTGCAGGAATCTTCATGGGCTCTCACTATGTAGCTAAAAAACAAGGGATATATGGTGCGCCTAAAGAAACTTTACCGAACACCTGGAATTTACTGAAAAGAAAAGGTTACATGTTGCTTCCGTTATTTGCTATTATTACAACGTTATTTATGGGATTCTCGCCACAACGAGCAGCTTTAATGGGGATCGCAGTGGCGTTCGGTGTTAGTTTAATAAGTAAAGAAACGCGTATGTCTATTAAGAAGACTATTTATGTATTAGAGCAAGGTGCTCGTGTTGCTTTACCGGTTATTGCTGCCGTAGCAACAGCAGGTATTATTGCTGGTGTTGTTGGTATGACAGGTTTAGGTGGTAAGGTGGCAGCAGGTATTATCGCTTTATCTAACGACATCCAGTTATTAGCGTTAATCTTTACGATGATTGCTTGTATTATTTTAGGTATGGGATTACCAACAACAGCGAACTATGTTGTAACTGCAACCATTGCAGCACCTGCATTAATTAACGGTTTTGGTGTTGAAGTGATTGCAGCTCACTTATTTGTATTCTACTTCGGTATAGTAGCTGATATCACACCACCTGTTTGTTTAGCGGCATATGCAGGGAGTGGTATTGCCCGGTCAAACCCGTTTAAGAGTGGTTTAACCGCTGTTAAACTGGCCATAGCCGCCTTTATCATACCGTATATATTTGTCTATAACCCTATATTAGTTCAACCTACTGAACACGGTGTCTTGCCTCTAATATTAGCGGTTGTAACAGCATTATTAGGTATGATGGGGGTTAGTAGTTCTGTTATGGGCTACTTCCAACGTAAATGTTATGTGTGGGAACGTTTTGTTCTGATTACGGCTGGCTTATTATTAATTACACCAAATGTTTATATTGATGTGTTAGGTATTTTAATGCTTGGGCTTGTATGGTATTTACAAAGACGTCGTCCAGATGAGAAGCCTAATGCAGTTGCAGCGTAAACGATGTAAGAGAATGGGGAACCCCCCATTCTCTTTTTTACTTATACGACCAACCTCTCATAAATCTATTCAATAATTTTGGTCATATAATGAAAGATGATATAATTAAATTAATTATTTTGTGAATTTATTTTTAGCGGTAGGAGATGAAGGTTTGTCGTATTCAAGTTAGAGCTTGATATGAGTAATGTAAATGCGGGAATCGGTTGGGCGATACTTTGCTTATACCTTGTCTTTGTTATCTCTGTTTGTTGGTTATGTGTCTTAAAGGAGAAATAAAGAGAAGAAAGCATTACATGATATGTTTAGTAATACAAGGATCGTTTACTGTGATAAAAAGCTTTAATGTCGGGAAAACTATGCAAATGGCTGTCTCGAAATAGAGGCAGCCATTCATATGAACTATTAATTAAAAGCGAGGGTTATTGAAATGGATAAAAAGCGTTGGATTGCATTAGCGATTGCGGCTGGGTTATTTGTGGTTTCAATTATATCTCAATTTTCTACAGCAGTTATGACTGAAAGTTGGAATGATTTATTTGAATCTGACCGAAACTTTTCTGAGACAGTCACAGAAGATGGAAATGCTTTTGAGAAAGTGGCTGTCATTCATTTAGAAGGTGTGATACAAAGTAGTGATGTCGGTGGTTTATTAAACACAACTACATATAATCACGATGTATTATTAGATATGCTTGATCATGCTAAAGAGGATGAAAATGTAGAAGCTGTTGTGTTACGTGTTAATACACCAGGTGGCGGTGTTGTAGAAAGTGAAGAGGTACATGATAAAATTGTAGACCTTCAAGAATCAGACAAGCCCGTCTATGTATCAATGGGTAATATGGCTGCCTCTGGCGGTTATTATGTATCAGCACCAGCAGAACATATTGTTGCTCACCCTGCGACATTAACAGGCTCTATTGGAGTTATTATGGAAGCGATTAATTTTGCTGAGTTAGCAGATGACTTAGGTGTTGAATTTAATACGATTACAAGCGGTGAATATAAAGATATTATGTCATCATTTCGTCCGATGACAGATGATGAGGAGAACATTTTACAAACGATGATAGATGAAATGTATGATGACTTTGTACAAGTGATCGTAAATGGTCGTGATCTGGATGAGTCAACAGTCCGTGAATTGGGTGATGGTCGAATTTACACAGGTTCTCAAGCTGAGGAAAATGGTTTAGTTGATAGTCTGGGGTCTCTAGATGATGCCATTGCTAAACTACAAGAAGACTATCACTTACAAAACTCACAGGTTGTAGAATATGAGTATCAAATGGGCTTTAATGCCATTATGGGTGGTGCAGCACAGAGGGTTATAAGTGATGAATTCCGCTTTTCACAGTTAGAAGAAATGATTCGAAAATCAAGCGCGCCAAGAGCGATGTACTTGTATACGGAGTAGGGGGTGCCTAAATGAATGAGGCATATATGACTGAGTCCAATCAATATGATAATCCGAAACTGACATTGAATGATGTGCGTTTTGCAGGCTTTTGGATGCGTTTTTGGGCGTATATACTTGATTTAGTTGTCGTCTTTAGTATAAACGGAATTGTGCTTGTGCCGTATCAGTTGTTAACAGGTGGAGACATGTTTGAGATTGGTTTTTGGACAGTGACAGCTGTGATCAACGCGATTGTTTTATATGCATATTTCGTATTGTTAACTAAATATTTTAATCAAACCATTGGGAAGAAAGTATTTGGCATAAAAGTGATTAGGAAAGATTTTGAACCGTTAAAGTGGAGTGACATGGTCTTTCGTGAGGTAGTCGGACGCTTCATTCACCGGGTACTATGGTTTACAAATATTCTTTATCTCGTTGTTGCCTTCGATTCGCAAAAACAAGGAATTCACGATATGATTGGCGATACACGTGTTGTTTTTGAATGGTCACTTAAGAGTTAGTGAGTATGAGGGGGAATCGGTATGAGAGAAGCACCGAAGCATAGAATTGCTGAAGATGCGATTAAAGCTTGGCGGCTTTCTGCAGCATTAGTTATGGTTATACCTTGGATTTTAGTTATAGCGAGCTTTTTCTTGTTTCATTTTATTGACGTTCCATATTGGTATTCCATTGTAGCATTGGTAGTTTTGGTTGTTTTAACTTATTTGTTCGTTGTTTTAGTCCCTAAAATTAGATGGAGACGTTGGCGTTATGAATTGTTTGAACAGGAGATTTATATTCAACACGGAATACTAGTCGTCTCTAGAACGTTAGTACCGATGATTCGTGTCCAACATGTTGATACTAAACAAGGCCCCATTTTAAAGCGCTATAAACTATCCAATTTAACTATTTCAACAGCCGCAACAGTACATGAAATACCAGCATTACCTGAACAAGAAGCTGCTGAATTACGTGATCAAATCTCGGAACTAGCAAAGGTGGATGAAGATGATGTCTGAGCCGAAGCGTCTTCACCCAGCAGCTGTTATATTCAGGATGATTAATATTTTAAAGAATTTAATTTACGTAGTTGGTGCAGCTGTTATTGCATCATTTGGTAATGATTTTTTCGTTTATGTGGCTTTTGGTATTGTTGCTTTAATATTATTTTTCGTTGTGACAAGTGTGATTGAGTGGTTGCGTTTTCGTTATTCAGTTGTTGATGACGAACTGCGAATTGAACAGGGCCTTCTTATTCGGAAGAAACGATATATCTCTAAAAATAGAATTCAGTCCATTGATTTAACACAAGGTGTAATCCACAGGTTGTTGAATTTAACGAAAGTGCAAATAGAAACAGCTGGTAGTGATATGAGTGCTGATGCTTCTCTTAGTGCTGTGACATTTGAAGAAGGTCAGGCACTTCGCCAAGAATTGAAATGGCATAATGGTGTTGTTCAGACTGATGAGAGTCAAGAAGAGAGTGAAGTCATTTATCCGAAATCAAATGTAACGACTAAACGCCTTATTATAGCTGGGTCTACATCAGGTAGCGTTGGTGTTATTTTAGGATTGTTTATCGTTTTTTTAAATGAGATCGAACGGTTTTTACCTGGAAATATTTATGAAGGTGCGGTTAGTTGGGCTTTAGCACAAGCTATTAGCATGTTAATAGCCTTAGTAGTCATTATTTTAATTATTTTATGGTTACTTGGAATTTTAGGTACAGTTATTAAGTATGGTAATTTTGAAATCACAAGATATGATGATGAATTATATATTACAAGAGGGCTCTTAGAGAAGAAGCAAGTGACAATACCACTTAAAAGAATACAAGCTGTCGGTATGAAGGAAAGTATGATTAGACAACCTTTAGGGTTTGCGACGCTTTATGTAGAAATAGCAGGAGGGGAGGCGGGCCCTAATTCAAATGGGCGTACGTTTATTTTCCCTATTTTAAGGCGAAAGGAAGTAGAGCCATTTTTAAATAAAATCTTACCGGAATATCAAACGTTACCTCGTGATTTTAAAGGGGTTCCAAATAGAGCATTCCCTTATTATCTATTACGAGCTATGTTTT
This sequence comes from Alkalibacillus silvisoli, assembly GCF_039521975.1. Lineage (NCBI taxonomy): Bacteria > Bacillati > Bacillota > Bacilli > Caryophanales > Bacillaceae > Alkalibacillus > Alkalibacillus silvisoli. Next base: position 9,810 of record NZ_BAAACZ010000020.1, read on the forward strand.
TGCCGTCCGTTATTTTAATAGTAACGTTAATCTTTGCGATGGATTTATGGTACATTCCAATGATTCTAATAGTGATGGCCATTTCTTTAGCTTGGCTAAGAACGAAGTCAGCGGGTTATCACATCGATGAAGAGCATTTGACCTTAACAATGCGAGAATTTAGTAAAGATACCGTAATGATGAAGCATAATCGTGTTCAATCGACTCAATTAAGACAAACGTTACTTCATCGTAAGCAGAATTTAGCTACAGTTAGAGCTTCGCTATTAAATAATTTTGCTGGCCGGCATGTTAGCATTAGGGAGTTAGACTTTGAAGATGCTAAACGGATTTCGGATTGGTATTCATTAAGAAAAAGGATCTTTAAATAAATGGAATGAACAAACCTCCTTGTCCATATATTTTGGTGAGGAGGTTTGTTTTATGAAGAGATTAGTATTCATATTGTTGTGGGTCATGGGACTTATATTATTAATATACTTATTGAAAGTACCGGTACCGACTTTACTTCAGTCAACAAGTGTGACTTCCCCATTAGCTGGACAAGTCGTTGTTATTGACCCTGGTCATGGAGGGGTGGACGGAGGAGCAGATTATGGTGATGTTAAAGAAAAAACGATTACGTTACAAACCTCCTTCTTCTTACGTGATTATTTACAAGAAGCTGGGGCGATTGTTTATTTAACACGAGAAGAGGATATAGACTTAGCACCAGAAGAGATGGATGGTTATTCTAGGCGGAAAGCGCATGATATTAGAGAGCGGGTTTCATTCATACAAGCTCAAGAAGCGGATCTATTTATTAGTATCCACCTGAATTCTGTTTTAAATCAAAGTTGGAGTGGTGCTCAAACATTTTACTATCCAGAAGATGATGAAAACAAAGCCTTAGCTGAATCCATTCAAGGAAGATTGCAGGAATCCGTTGATACAAATCGCCAAGCTTTAGGGATTAATCAAATATACATTTTAAAACATGCGAATACGACAAGTGCTTTAATTGAAGCGGGTTTTTTATCACATCCAGAAGAGCGTGCTTTGTTAGTGACAGAAGATTATCAAAGGCGCTTAGCCTCTGCTATTTACGAAGGGGTTGTCGAGTATGTCGTGGCATCTGAAAATCTGGAAAATCAATCAAGCCAAATAACTGAGTGATTTAATAATTTATGTTATACTTGCCTTGGCATTAAATTGAACACGACAAAAGGAAGGTGTCCTACTTGATTACAGAAGAGCGCGTTAGAGAACTGCTTAAACCAGTTCAAGATCCACATATACATAAAACCTTTGAGGAAACAGATGCTATTGAGAGCATTAAAATTAAAGAAGATAAAGGTCACGTCAGTGTTAAAGTAGCATTAGCTGAACCTAACTCTGGTGAACAGTTACAATTACAACAAGAAATTGTGGGTATGCTAAAGAAAGAAGGAGCCACAACAGTTGGCCTTCGCTTTACCGAACTTCCAGAGGAAAAGCGTGAAGCCTATGTTTCAGAAGCTAATGAGGAGCAAGAATCAAACCTAATCGGTCAAAAAGGGACAACCTTTATCTCTGTTGCAAGTGGTAAAGGTGGTGTTGGTAAATCGACAGTTACTGTTAACTTAGCGATTGCCCTATCTCGTTTAGGCAAAAAAGTCGGTATTGTTGATGCTGACATTTATGGTTTTAGCGTGCCTGATATGATGGGTGTTGAAAATCGTCCACAGGTACGTGGTGAGAAGATTATTCCAGTTGAGCGTTTTGGTGTACAAGTCATTTCAATGGGCTTCTTTGTAGAAGATAACTCGCCAATTATCTGGCGTGGTCCTATGTTAGGTAAAATGCTAACAAGCTTCTTTAAAGAAGTTGAATGGGGAGACCTTGATTATCTCTTGTTAGACTTACCACCAGGGACAGGCGACATTGCTTTAGATGTTCAAGAATTATTACCATCTTCTAAACAATTAATCGTTTCAACACCACACCCAACAGCAGCATTCGTAGCTGCGCGTGCTGGTCAAATGGCGCTTAAAGCTGACCATGATATTTTAGGTATTATTGAAAATATGGCGTATTTCGAAAGTAATATTACAGGACAAAAAGAATACGTTTTTGGTGAAGGTGGCGGTGACAAGCTAGCTGAAGTCTTAAACACAGATGTGTTAGGACGCTTACCACTTCAACAACCATACGAAGAAGATGATACTTTTGCTCCAGGTGTCTATCAAGAAGATCACCCAACAGGGAAGATTTTCTTATCTATTGCTAACCAAGTTATTAAGCGAGCAAAGTAAACGATTAAATAAGAGGCTTGAGACAAAACTAAACATTAATACACAAAACCCGAACGAAATTATAATTTCGTTCGGGTTTGATTTTCTAATCATCGCTCCATCAAAATGAATCGCTTTTCGCGGGCGGCTGTTGAGCCTTTGCACCCGCAAGAGTCTACGCATTTTGATTCCGCTAAGAAACTAATCAACTAAGGTGAAATACTAAACGTTCGTGTTCTCTACCACACTTCAACCCTTTTGCCCCAACCTCTTTATTTATTATAAGGTAGCGACCAATACTAAACCTAAGTTTATTATTGCATTTGCTCTCCTTCCTCTTCTTGACCTTCTTCTGCTTGGCTTTGACCATTATTTTGCTCTTCGTTTGCACTCTCTTCATCACCTTGTTCTTGGCCTTGTGAGGTATCAAGCTCCTCGGCTGCTTTGATCAGTGATTCTGTGATCTTAGTTTTGAATACGGGACTTTCTAACGTTTCTCTAATCGTGTCTTCTAAATGCCCTTTATATTCTTGACTGCGAAGAGCCTGTCTGATTAAATTTTGTACTTCTTCGTTATGAAATAAACTAATCATTTGCTCTTGGTAAGCGGAATCACTCATTAATCCTTTAATCAATTCTTGGTCTTGTTCTCTCGTTGCTTGGACATATGCTTGAACAAATGAAGGATCTTCAAACATATCCATCCAAAAATCTTTCCCATCATCACTATTAAAAATCCGTTCCATTGCTTGATTAACTTCTTCTGATTGGAGAACTAATTCCTGTTTCAACTCTTCATCAGATAACGTTTCTTTTAATGCTTCTTTTCCATCATCTGTTTTTAATATATCAACGACCATACGTTTAGTTGCTTCGTAGTCAGGTGATTCAGATTGTTGGTTATTCCCATTACACCCGACTAAAAATAAACATATGGTTAATACTAACAATACTGTTTGTTTAACCATCATATTATGCTCCCCTAGTTATGAGTCAGTACTTTTAATATTAGATGGTTGTGAAAAAATATACATAATTAAAGAAAGCAAAATTCTCCAAACCGTGATAAAATACGATTGGACTGGATTAATGAAATAGGGGGAAGCATTGTGACAATCCGCGTTTGGTTTAAATTTTTTATAACTTTATTAGCTATAGGTGCAGTCTCTACTGTTATTACAAGCTTTTTTGTATCACCACATGCGTACGAACCATACTTAAATCCGTTTAATGCATGGGAGATTTTTGGGGCTGTTTTATGGTATTCCGGTTACGGTTTAGTCTATAGTGTTATTGCTCAGATGGGCTTTTTTGCATACTTAACCATACATCAATTCGGTAAAGGTTTCTTCGGTTATTTTTGGAAATATGGACAAATAATTATCATCGGCTTTGTCCTGTTTGAGTTGGTGTACTTAAGATATCACCAAGATGCTGGGCCAGAAGGGTTGTTTCCATATATTGTTGTTGCAGCTATGCTCTTTGTTTATGCCTTAGCAGTAGCAAAAGTAAAAGCTATGGAAACCCATCAGCGCGCTTTTCTACCAGCAATCTTCTTTATGGTTGTTGTGACGACTGTTGAATGGATTCCAGCTTTACAAACAGGTGAAGCAGAATGGATTATGCTTATGATCGTTCCATTATTAGCATGTAATACTTATCAGTTATTAAAACTTCACCGTATAGTAGGGTTTAATAATCCAGAAGACACACAAAAACAAACTAATCAACAATCAAATAACCAAAAAAGCAAAAAGAACAAGTAATGCGCTTTAATCAAGAGGGGTGATATTCACATTCGCTGGTGATAACAGTTCAGTCACAGTGAGGAATTGATACCCCTCTTTTGTTTTTTGATCAATTATATTAGCGACAACTTCAGGTGTTTTAATTAAATTGTCTTGCGCAAAAAATAACATTATATCCCCTTCATTTACCTGCTCGACTAAGTGCCCACTGACCTCTTCAGCATCACTATCATGCTTCACATTAGCATAAATACTCCAAAATACTGTCTGGTATCCAAGCTGTTGTATAGTATCAATTACAAATTGATTGTACTCATTTTCAGGTGGTCTAATTAATGAAACAGGCTCATAATTTAAGTTTGATAAAACAGTCACGCCGTTTTCAATATCTTCTTCAATATAAGAAGCGGACTGGTCTTGGTATGGTTCATTTTCAAAGCCTAACAAACCGACTTCATGATTTTCTTCAATAATTAACTCTGCTAAGTCTTCGTTTCTTAATGCCCATTCACCATTAATGAAGAAAGTAGCTTGGACATCCTTTTCTTCTAAAACCTCAAGAATATCAATAATGACATCATCTCCCCAATCAACATTAAATGTTAAAGCAACTTCTGGGTCTCCCTTTAAACTTTTCGTGATTGCCCCAGACGGCTGAGCATCTGCTGAACTTCCGATATTAAATACATACGTTGTAGAGAAATGAATTGAAACAAACGTTAATACTATTAATCCTAAAGCTAACACCCCATTTTTCCAACTTGTCCAATTTAACGTAAAGAACATTGCTACCCAACCTTTTTTAGAATTTAGATTTCTGAAATATATATATGAGTTTTTGCATAGTTTTAGAATGGTGATTGTACATAAAGGATTATTAATTGGTAAAAATTAAACTATCAAAAGTACAGAAATGGAAGTGAATGAAATGATTGGATTAATGGTGAATGATCAAGAACAAAAAGAACTTGAATATTTACTTAAAAGAGAAATGGATGAGTTATTGTATGATTTTAGTCATCACGACCTAGACCCTCAACTTCAACAAGCGATTAAAGAGCGGTACACACTTCTATTTAATATATATAAACGCTTTGCTAGTCATAAAGAATGCCTTAAATACACCCCACATAAAAATTTATTCAATGCCAAATAAAAAAATATAAAAAAACTATTGCTGATCATAAATCCATGTGGTATATTTATTTTCGTCGTCACAAGACAGACTAAATCAAAATACCTCAAAACAAGTTAAATACATTTTTTTAAAAAAAGTTATTGACTTCATTGTTTAGGGATGTTAAATTAGTTGAGTCGCTTTTTTGAAGTGGCGCACAACAACAACAAAACAAAAGTTGTTATTTAAAAATATAAAAAGTTGTTGACGAAATGTTTTCAGCTTGTTATATTAATAAAGTCGCTTTTTGAAGCGGCGCACTTCGAACCTTGAAAACTAAACAAAATAGCC
>NZ_BAAACZ010000021.1:0-17613 GCF_039521975.1 Alkalibacillus silvisoli
CGCCAAGCGTTTGGTTTTCGACGGTTTGATCGCCTGCGTCGAAAAGTTTTATTGCATCATAAATATAAGGATATACAAAGCCAAATGGCATAAATAAGGAGTGCTCTTAAAAAAGCACTCCAACATTTGACTTAGAACCAAAATAAAATCGCCGAGCACAAAGTTAGTACACGACGATTTTATTTAATAAACGCTAAGCCCACCACATGTCTCCTACTGATTCTTTCACCATTACGGGTTTCAACGTTTCTATAGCTTTAGTGAAGCCTTCATCAATAGACATTAAGCCATCTTCATGCTCTATGCTAACAACGTGATCATAGCCATATAGGCGAAGCGTACTTACCATATCAGCCCAGTCTTTTGAGCTATGTCCAAACCCAACGGTACGGAAATACCATGCCCTCTCTTTCATATCAGCATATGAAGTCATATCTGTTAGTCCATTTTTATTGACGTTAGGTTGGTCAATCACTGTATCTTTAGCATGGAAGTGATGAATAGCATTTTCTTTTCCTAGTATTTTAATGGCTTCTAGTGGATCAATTCCTTGCCACCACATGTGGCTCGGATCTAAGTTAGCGCCAATTGTAGGGCCACATGCTTCTCGTAATTGGAGAAGGTTCTTCGGGGTATGTACTGAAAATCCGCCGTGTAATTCTAATCCAATCTTTACGCCGTGTTCTTTAGCAAATTTCGCTTTTCTCTTCCAGTATGGGATGATCTTTTCTTCCCATTGCCATGTTAAAATTTCTAGAAATTCAGGGGGCCAAGGTGCTACTGGCCAGTTTGGGTATTTTGCGTTTTCATGATCACCTGGACAGCCTGAAAAAGTGTTGACAACAGGTACATCGAGAAGTTGTGCTAAACGAACAGTTTGGTCAAATAATTCATCATCTTTTGAAGCGATTGATTCTTGAGGATGTAGTGGGTTACCGTGGCAGCTTAAAGCGCTAATCGTGAGGTTACGTTTGTGTAATGCTTCTAAAAAAGCTTCACGCTTACTATCATCTTCTAAAAGTTCTTGAACTTTACAATGTGCATCCCCAGGAAAACCACCTGTTCCTAATTCAACTGCTTCAATCCCTTTTGAAGCGACATAGTCTAGCATCTCCTCAAAAGATTTGTCTGAAAAAAGGACAGTGAAAACACCAAGTCTCATTTAATTACCTCCCAAAATGTAATCCGTTACATGACATTATAGCAGATAAATTTAAAAATAGAAGGAATATTTGTAAAAATTAAATAAATTAATGCGGTAGTTGACTTATTATTCGAAATATTTTATCATTTATTTGTAAACGATTACATACAAATTACTTGAAAGAAGGAAGAAAACAACATGGCCAATATACATGAAGTCGCAAAGCAAGCAGGCGTTTCAAGTGCGACAGTTTCACGAGTTCTAAATGAGGCTCCGACTGTCACAGAGAAAACGCGTCAGAAGGTTGAGCAAGCAATTAAGCAATTAAATTATGAGCCAAGTATGTTGGGGCGCAATTTAAGAAATTCTGAAAGTCGCCTTTTACTGGTTTTGATCCCTAATTTCTCTAATCCGTATTACACAGAGATCATTAATGGGATCGAAGACTATTCTGTTGAACACGGTTATAACATTTTGTTGTGTGAAACGGATTCTAACCCAAAGCGCGAAAACACGTTTTTTAATATGGTGAAAAATAAATTAGCAGATGGGATTATTTCTATGGATCCTACAGTCAATATGAGTAAGCTACAAGACTTAGCTCTGGACCATGCGATTGTTATGTGTAGTGAGTATGATGAGTATGAACGTATCCCATATGTTGCAATAGACAATGAAGCGGCAGCTTATAAAGTCATGAAACATTTAATTAGGTTAGGTCACGACCAAATTGCCTTAATTAATTCAGACGAAAAGTTTTTATACGCAAGACAAAGAAGAAAGGGTTATGAGAGGGCTTTAGAAGAATTCGGATTACCTCTTAGAAACGAACTCATTTATAATACACAAAATTTGGATTTCCAAGAGGGTGCACAAGCTATTAGGAAATTTTCACAGCTAGAACGTAATCCTACTGCAGCTTTTGCTGTTTCAGACACGTTAGCCATTGGTGCATTAAAAGAAGTTAATGTAAGAGGATTGAAAGTGCCAGAAGATTTTGCGTTAGTAGGATTTGATAATATCAGTTTTTCAAACATGACTAATCCCACATTAACAACGGTTGCACAACCGATGTACCAAATGGGGACAACAGCAGCTAGTATGTTAATCAAGCAGCTACAAGGACAAGAGGTCGACAGTATCATGATGGATCATGAATTAATCATTAGGGAATCAACATTAAACTAAAGGGAGGAACCTAAATGGGGATTACGGTAGGCATTGTTGGTTGTGGTTCGATTACACGTTTTAGACATGCACCTGAGTATTTAACCAATCCACATGTTGATGAAATTGTCTTTTTTGATCGGAATCGCCACCGTGCAGAAAGTTTAGTTAAAGAGTTTGGTGGTCGAATAGCAGAATCATTTAAGGAATTAATCCAAGACCCCGCAATCGATGTAATAAGCGATTGTTCATCTAATGAAGTTCATCATATACATACAACGCAAGCCTTAATGAATGGTAAGCATGTTCTTTGTGAAAAACCCCTTGCAGTATCTACTGAACACGCTAAAACAATTTTAGAAGCTCAAAAGAAATCAGGTAAAAAGTTAATGGTTGATCATAACCAACGTTTTACTAAAGTCCACCAAAAAGCTAGGAAAATTATACAAAGTGGTGAATACGGAGATGTTTTAACTTTTAAAACTACTTTTGGTCATGGTGGTCCTGAGAGTTGGAGTGTTACGAAATCGAATGCTACATGGTTCTTTAAAAAGGAACGATCACATTCTGGGGTAGCTGGAGATTTAGGTATTCATAAAATTGATCTGGTCCATTATTTAATTAATGACGAAATTGAAGAGGTTAAATCCTTTGCAGGGGCTTTAGATAAAGTAGATGAAAACAATCAACCAATAGAAGTTTGCGATAATGTCGTTTGCGTATTTAAAACGAAAAAAGGTCGATTAGGTAACGGGAGCTTCTCATGGACCTATTATGGTGAAGAAGATAATTCAACGACTATTTATCTTCAAAAAGGAATAGTCAAAATATACCACGATTTAGAGGATCAGATTATTATTGAACAGCCAGGTGGAGAAAAAGCCAAGTACGAGTTAGAACCAATCCAAACCAATGACCATCAATCCAATACAGGTGTTATTGATGCATTTATCGATTGGGTTGTTCATGATATTGACCCACCTGTTAAAGGAGAAGATGCTTATAGTTCTCTAAAGGTGGTTGAAAGAATACTAGAAAATTAAGGTTTATAATGTAACGGTTTTCATTTAATAACTTGAAAAAGGTGGTTGTAATGTTAAATCAACTCGCATTAAACACAAATACGTATCATGGGTTTTCGTTAAAAGAAGCATTAAAAGGGGCTTATGATGCAGGTTTTAAGCAAGTGGAAATAGCAGCAGTAAGAGACCATACAGCACATGTGACGACGGATTTTACAGAAAGGCAATTCGATGAAGTTAAAGAGTTACTAGAACTATATAATTTAACTTGTATTGGCGTTAGTGCTCACAGCAATGTCATGACTGATGAAGGGATTCAGCAGTTAGTCGAAAACATTGATTTAGCTGAGGTGTTTGATTGTAAGTACGTGGTGACTGCAACAGGGGATTCACATGATGATATGGATGTTATAGATGACATACAGACACTTGTGAAGAACCTTGAGCCAGTTGTTGAGAAGTGTAACCGTCTAAACAAAACACTCGTCATTGAAACTCATGGTAATAACTTTGCAACAGGAAAATCATTAATGAAGCTCGTAAATGCTTTAAATAACCAGGTCAAAATTAATTATGATACAGCCAATGTCATTTTTTATGGAAACCAAGAGCCTTACAATGACCTTGAAGAAAGCGTTCAATACGTGGAGTTTATTCATCTTAAAGATAAACAGGGCGACCATCACGAATTTAACTTTCCAGCGATCGGTGATGGTTATTTAGACTATGGACGCTTGTTTAGGATCTTGGAGGAAAATGGTTTTGTTGGGCCAATCAGTGTTGAGGTGGAGTTCACACCAGAAGGTCCAAGAAATATAGATGAAGTTCATCAAGCTGTAAAGCGTTCTTATCAGTATCTTCATAAGAAATTGGTATAAAGGGGAGACGTTTATGTTGAACGTCGCAATAGTCGGTTTAGGGTTTATTGGGAAAGCACATTTAGATGCATATCAAAAAGTAAAAGGCGCACAAGTTCATACTATTTGTACACGAGGGAGTACAGGGCAAGGAAAGATGGAAAATCAATTAAACTATGACATTGTGTCTGATTTTAATTCGGTACTAAACAACCCCGAAGTTGACATCGTTGACCTTTGTATACCGACTTACTTACATGAGGAGTATATTTTAAAGGCGGCAAAAGCTGAAAAACATATAATTTGCGAAAAGCCACTGACATTAACTGAAGAATCAGCAGAACGGATTATTCAAGTTATTGAAGAATCGAAAGTCAGACTATTCGTTGGTCATGTGTTAAGGTTTTGGCCTGAATATCAAGCTTTAAAAGGTTATATTGACCAAGGAAAATTAGAAAATGTTGACTGGTTCCACGCACAAAGGTTAGGGCAATCTCCATCATGGAGCGATTGGTTTAAAGACCCTAATAAAAGTGGTGGTGCTTTATTTGACTTGCACATACACGATGTTGACTTTGCTTATTCTCTTTTTGGGAGTGTGGAATCTGTATATTCAGCCGGTCAGCAAAACGACCAAAAAGCATGGAGTCAGGTTTTGACCACTCTTTACTTTAAAAATGGTGTAAAAGCAACTATAGAAGCCTCTCACAAAATGCCAATCGGCTACCCATTCACAATGTCTTACCGAGCTCAATCACCAAGTAAAACTCTATCTTACATGATGAAAGCAGGAGAAAATATTAATGATACTGAAACCTCAAAGCATACTTTTGAATTCTTTAATGGATTAGGCAAAGAATCTGTAGCAACCTCAAAACAAGATCCCTTTGAGCTTGAGCTTCAATATTTTGTTGATTGTTTGAATAATAAGCAATCAAATGACGTGATCCCTAACTCTGAGGTGCGAGAGGTTATTCGTATTATGAACGCAATTCAGGATTCACTAGAAAGGAATCAAGTTATTAAACTATAAGGTTGGTATTTAGGGTGTGGAATTCTCACATTCTTAATATATTACTCACATCTAGTGGGGGGTTAATAAATTTATAGGAGGGAAATTATGAGAAAAATCTTTTCTTTGTTCGGTGTACTTGCTTTTGCTCTAGTGTTAGTACTAGTGGCGTGTGGTGAAGAAGAGGGTTCTAATGGCGCTGAGGAAGGTGGCGAATCAGATGGTGATTTGCATAAAATAGGGATTTTAGCGCCAGAGGTTACGCATGGTTGGGTAGCTGCGGTGGCTTATCATGCTGAACAACGGGCTGAAGAGTTGTCTGATGAAATTGAGTATCAAATTCAAACAAGTAGTAACGCTGGTGAAATGACAAGTCAACTAGATGATTTATTAACATGGGGTGCTGATGCAATCGTTGCTTTCCCTCAATGGGAAGGAATGGAGGTTCCAATTGAAAACGCAGTTGAACAAGGTGTTGAAGTAGTAAACTTTGATATTGTGATTGATGTCGATGGGGTATATCGTGTAGCAGGAGATAACAAGGATATGGGTGTTCAAGGTGCGCATTATATTGTCGATAAGGTAGGTGAAAGCGGCCATGTCGTAGCGTTAGAGGTACCATCTGCTGGTTCTGTTTCAACATTACGTATGGAAGGGTTTGAAGAAACAATAGAAGAAATCGCACCAAGTATGGAAATTAGCACTTATGCGACAGAATTTACAAGAGAAGATGGGCTTCAAGATTTCCAAGACATTTTAACGAGTAATGACCATATTGATGCTGTGTACTCATTGGACGATGAGACATCAGTCGGTGTCATTCAAGCTATTGAAGAGGCAGGCCGTGATGAGATCCAGGTTGTAACTGGTGGTGGCGGTATGCAGGAGTATTTTGAAATGATGCCTGAAAATGATGGTTTATGGATTCAATCGGCTCTATACAGTCCTGTAATGGTTGAAGATGCTGTAGATATGGCGATTGACATTCTCGATGGCGCCGATGTAGATGAAGATAAAATTATTCCAACTACAATTGTTGATCGTGAAAACTATGACGAGTTTTTAGATGAGGATTCACCGTACTAAGCAGTTTCATAAACTTCATTGTTACATGAATAACAAGGGGAGGTTACCGTCGATCTGTAATCTCTCCTTAATCCTTAATTTGGAAGTGGTCATATGCAAGTTGAAATGAATAATATTCACAAGTCATTTGGCAGTAATGATGTCCTCTATGATATTTCAATAACTGTTAATGGTGGAGAGATTTATGCTCTACTTGGGGAAAATGGAGCAGGGAAATCGACTTTAATGAATATTTTAGGTGGAGTTATTCAAATGGATGCTGGTGCTATTAAAATCGACGGGGTTCAGGTAGATTTTGAAAAACCAGTTGATTCACAAGAAGCAGGGATTGCCTTTATTCACCAAGAGCTAAATTTAATTAATGATTTACCAGTCTATGAAAATATGTACATTGGTCGAGAGCCTAAAAGAAAATTTGGTGCTTTAGACCATGAAAAAATGATACGTGAAACTCAAGAGTTGTTTGACCGCATGAACATTGACCTTGATCCTAAGGCGATGGTGGGTAGTTTGGATTCATCATATAAACAAATTGTTGAAATATGCCGTGCGATGTCTACAAATGCTTCGATCATTATAATGGATGAACCAACGACATCTTTAACCGATTCTGAAATAGAACGCGTTTTTGAGATGATGACGACTTTACGAAGCCAAGGTGTCGGAATAATTTTTATCTCTCATAAGTTAAAAGAAGTAAAAAGGATTTGTGATCGGTATGCTGTTTTGCGTGATGGTGAATTAGTATCTGAAGGTGAAGTAGAAGACGTCACAATTGATGATATCGCCCGCTTCATGGTTGGTTATGATGTTCGAACAGAACCACTAGTACGCCCACGTGAGATTGGTGAAGAAGTATTAGCCGTGGAAGGCCTTACATATGATCAACATTTCAGGGATATCAATTTTACGATTCAAGAAGGAGAGATCGTTGGTTTTACTGGTCTTTTAGGTGATGGTAGGAGTGAGCTGTTTCAATCAATTTTTGGGGCAAATGATACGAGTTCGGGGAAGATTTTTGTTAATGGTGAAGAAGTAACAACAAATAGTACGCTTGAAGCGATTGATAATGGCATTGCTTATCTGCCAAGAAACCGTAAAGAGAATGCCATTATTAGTGATATGGACATTTTAGAAAATAGTGCCATTGCGACATGGCCAAAATACTCAAAGATGGGTGTTATTAATAGATCAATTCATAAGAAACAATTTGAAAAACAAAGAGAAGCACTTCATATTAAGATGAGTAAATCGACTGATAATATTACAAAATTATCTGGTGGTAACCAACAAAAAGTTGTTTTAGCAAAATGGTTAAACACAGATCCTAAAATCCTCATTCTTGATAACCCAACTCAAGGAGTAGATGTCGGGGCAAAGGAGGATATATATGACATTATTTTAAACTTAGCTGATCAGAAGATTGCAGTCATTGTACTTTCAAGTGAAGCCCAAGAAATTATTCGGGTATGTGACAGAACGATGGTGATGTATCATGGTGTCATTCAAGGTGAATTAAAAGGAAAAGAGATGACAGATCACAACATTATGACTTTAGCAACAGGAGGCGATTTATTAATAGGAAAAGAGGGGGAACCATTATGGCGGAAGCAGGAGCAGTAAGTGTAAGAAGGGGATTTGTTGATTGGTTCAAAGACCGTTGGCAAAATAATCCTTTATTTAGTATATTTATTGCATTGATCGTAATGGTTGTACTACAAACTTTAGTGTTAGGTTTTGACTTTAATTCATTTGGAGATTGGTTTCAAACTTGGACCAATAACTGGATTAATATTTTACGAAATAATGCAGGTGTAGCGATTGTCGCATTAGGTATGACGTTTGTGATTATGACAGGTGGAATTGATTTATCTGTTGGAGCTACATTAGTTGCAACAGGTGCATTTGCTATGACGCTTATTGATGTTGGTGAGCGTGGTTTATTTTCGATGATTGGTTTAACAGGAGTCCCGGCTATTATATTCACCATTATTTTAACAATGGTATTTGGTTACTTACTCGGTTCATTAATAGGTGCAACTGTAACGAAAGGATTGGTACCACCGTTCATTGCGACACTTGGTGCTATGATGGTGTTTCGTAGTGTGACACAACATTTTATGCAAGGGTATAATCCTAGAGTTCCTACTGAGTTCTTACAGGTCGCAAGCTTCAAAATTGGAAATGTAATGATTATGCCAATCATTTATTGGTTATTAATTGCGGCTATTATGTATTATGTTTCTAAACGAACTACATTTGGTCGTCAAATCATTGCGGTCGGTTCTAACGAGAGAGGTGCGCGATTATCTGGGATTAACGTTGATAAGGTAAAGTTAAGGGTATATGCATTAATGGGACTATTAGTTTCAATCGCTGCTATTATTCAAGTATCGCGTGTAGGTTCAATGGATTTTGCAGGTGCAGGTCGAGGTATGGAAATGGATGCCATTGCTGCAGCAGTTGTAGGTGGTACGAGTATGATGGGTGGTCGAGGCTTTATTTTAGGAACTGTATACGGAGTTCTTATCATTGCGGTATTGAATAATTTGTTAAATTTGTTCGGTGTTCCGCCACTCTTAAGTGATGCATTTAAAGGATTAATCGTAATTGCTGCTGTGTTACTGCAACGAAAGAAAATTATTTAGCCCCCTTTTTAAAAATAAATTATAGATGAACTGTCCCGTATAATGTGGGCAGTAAGCAAAAGCTAATGATGACCTTGATCTGAATCGGGGTCATCTTTTTTGTTGGATGGTTTACTCTTAATTGTTTCTCCTCAAGCCTGTTTTTATAACTCTGAACTATAATTATTTTTAAAAGCGCTGTGCTTTATTAACAAAAAGACTCAGGGAAGAGAAGATGTAAGGAGGGTATGTGAATAAATCCAAATATAAACTAAGTTGTGGCAGCAATTAACAATCATATGTCTATAAATTCTTTATCATACTATGAGTGTATAGAATGATAAAGGATGTGAGTGTATGCAAAAGAGAAACCTTCAATTACTACCGATTGTAGCATCAATTGGAATTGGTGCGATCACATATAGTATGATGACTGGAAAAGGCGGTCAGTTACAAAATATTTTACCAAGCATTTCTAAAATCACTGGAAATGGACAAAGCTCAATGGGGTCGAATCAGCAAGGTCAACAAGGACAACAAGGACAACAAGACCAGATGATGCAACAAGGCCAACAAATACTGCAAGGTCAAGCGTCCGAGCAGGGTCAGAACAATCAACAGTCGTATTCTTAGCAGGCCGTTATATATTCGTAAAAAACAAAGGAGAAAATAGACTCCTTTGTTTTTTTGTGCTTTTGGAGAAAATTATGCTAACCCTTTAGTGTAGATGATTGAGTGAGGTGTAGAATGGACTTTGAAAGCTATCATAAAAGCTCTAATTTATCTAATAAGTTTAAATGAAGGACGGAAAACCAACAAGATTATGATAAACTTGTTATAGTGTGTTTTGTTTGATCAAGACATAATGTTTTAAGAGGTATATTTTATGCAAACATCTATTGGAAAAAGATATAATTTTAAAACCATTTTACTTATAATCGGCATTATTTTCGTCGCGTTTAATTTGCGCCCATCTATTACGGCTGTTGGCCCTTTAATTAGCGATATCCGCTCAGATACAGGGATGTCAAACAGCTTAGCGGGGATGTTAACAACATTACCGTTACTTGCATTTGCAGGCTTATCGATCTTAACGCCAAAGATCGCACAAAAATTTGGTAATGAAATAACGATTCTATTTGGACTCATTTTATTAGCGATTGGGACATTTGTTAGGCCAACTGACTTAGTATCATTATTATTTTTTGGAACGTTGCTAATCGGTTCAGGGATAGCGATTTGTAATGTGTTATTGCCGGGAATTATTAAGCAAAAATTTGCTTTACAAGTAGGGTTAATGACGGGGATTTACACCCTTGCGATGAGTGGTGCTGCGAGTATTGCATCTGGTGTCAGTGTACCATTAGCACATGGGTTGAACTTTGGTTGGCAAGGTTCTTTAGCCTTTTGGGGGATTTTAACGGTAATAGCCTTCATTATATGGTTACCTCAATTACGTAGGAACGGTGAATCAAAGAAACAACAAGCAGCTAATCCAACTAATAGCTCTGTATGGTCATCTAAGTTAGCTTGGCAAGTGACTTTATTTATGGGACTACAGTCTTTTTTATTTTATTGTTTAGTCGCATGGTTACCAGAAATTTTACATAGTGGTGGTATGAGTTTAGCATTATCAGGATGGATGGTCTCTTTAATGCAAATTGTTGGCTTACCATCAACAATTATTGCACCTTATTTAGCTGGGCGATTAACCAACCAAAAGCCGATTATGGTAGTAGTCGGGATTCTTTATTTAATAGGGTTTATTTTCCTTTTAATCGGTGGACATATATCAATTGTTTTAGTTAGTGTGTTGTTATTAGGTGTCGCACAGGGTGCAACGATCGGATTATCACTTACTTTCTTAAGTTTAAGAGCACGTGATTCGAAGCAGGCAGCTAATTTATCAGGGATGGCTCAGTCAATTGGTTATTTGTTAGCTGCAGTGGGCCCATTTATTGTTGGGTATTTATTTGATTTAACCACATCATGGGACTTACCAATCATGATTATGTTAAGCGTTTGTGTTGTTATGATGTTCTTTGGAATGAAAGCAGGTCGTAATGCTTATGTATAAAGGAGAGGGCTCATGAGGAAAATGAAGGCAGCTAATGTGAATGTCGAACAAATAAGAGAACGAGTTTTAAGTAAGGGGAGGTAATATGGAAACAAGTAAGGAACTAAGGTGGAAACAGCGGTTTGAAACATTCGAACAAAGCTTTTTGAAACTAGCGCAATATAGTGAAGAGATTTTTGAAAATGATTTAGAACAGGCTGGGTTTGTTCATCTATACGAAGTTGCTAAAGAACATGCGCTTAATACTGTCATTGATTATTTAGATGCTAGGGGTGTATCAGTTGAAACGCACCGACAAGCGATTAAAGAAGCGGCTAATTATAGCTTTATTGACAATGAAAAAACATGGTTAAAATCATTGAATAGGCAGAACTTAGCTTATTATATTCATACAGACAAAGTAATTAACCAACTCATTGAAGATATTCAAAAGAGCTATTATAAAGAACTCAACCATTTTTATATCAAGTTGAAAGAAGAAATAGAGCTATCATAAAGAAAAAGGTTGTTTTGACCACGGATAGTGGTTCAAAACAACCTTTTTATGATCTTCTTCTTGGGAAGACTGTGATCATTTGAAATAGCAATACGTGAAGAAGTAAAAATGGTATAAGAATGATTATTGATGAATCATACTGAATGATTCGAAGTACGATGAGTATAATCACGGGAATGGTTAAGGCATAAGCTGTCATTTTCCATAGTTGTTGGTAAGCTAGCTTACGCTTAGTTACATGTCTCATAATATACGCAATGCCAGCGTGAAAAGAGACCCCTGCTACCATTAAGAATGCGACTAGAAGTGGGTAAACAATAATTAATTGTGTAATGAATAAATCAGCAGGAATGGACCTTTCACCAGTCAAATAATTAGACGTAATACGGATTGCATCTGGTAAACAAACTAAAAACATTAAAATTAAAATGTAACTCATCGTATCACGCATATTCTCTCGATTTAAGGCGAATAAAGCTTTTTTACTAGGCAGTTTTATACTGTTTTTAAAGATTCTGATTAACCCCATCGACCTTCATCCTTTTATTCTTCATTAAAAGCTGCTAATTCTTCCTCGATTGCTTTTTTGATCTTTTCAATACATTCTTCAAGTGTCTTTGCGAAGATTCTTCTATTATTAACCAATGCATATGGACGCATCGCGCACATACCACAATTGTTTAAACACGTATTCTCTAAGACAGCAACATCAGGGTACTCTGATTCTATAATGCCTTCTAAATCGACCTCTGTCATTAAGTTGCCATCGCAGATCTCAACTACGACTATACCCATCATGATTACCTCCTACTTACCTTAAGGTGGGCAACCCTTATTATATCGTCTTTTATCCTATTTCCCAAAAGAAAAACTTAACAGTTATGTGGCGATTATTAGGTCAAAAGTTTTGTGTAATAAGTTTTACTTATATAGACTTTGGGGAAAACAATATAAAGCCTTTAAGAAATGGGGTTATAATTATGTCAAAAAGTAAATTAAATCAACTCATTGAAAACAAGCATTTCCACCATGTTTTTCAGCCTATTGTAGATTTAAGGACGAAAGAAATAATTGGGTTTGAGGCGTTATTACGATCTGATTTATTTGAAAGACCTGAACAAGCTTTCCTCTCAGCAGATGAAGGCAAAGAACGTTATAAGCTTGACCAATTATCCATTACAATGGCTATAAATCACTTTTCTAAGTATTGTGATTCAAATTTACCACTTTATATAAATGTCTTCCCGTCAACAGTAGCACGTTCTAATTTTATCCCTTTTTTAAACGATGTGGTTAACGAATCTAAGTTAAACCATTATCAACTAGTCATTGAGTTAGTCGAATTAGAAGTAATTAAAGAATTGGAACCTCTTAAGTGGAACATTCAACAATTGAAGGAAAATGGTTATATAATCTCTATCGATGATGTTGGTAAAGGTTCTTCAACTTTCCGTTTAATGATTGAATTGGAACCACACATTATTAAGATGGGTCAATATTTCGTTAAAGAGTTACCTCATTCTACATTAAACCAAAAAATGATCGAATCATTGCAAGATTACTGTTTAAATATGGGGATGACTTTAATTTTGGAAGGAATTGAGACTGAGAAAGAACTTCAAGCAGTGAAACAATTAGGCGTCACACATGGCCAAGGCTTTTATTTAGGTGAACCAGCGTGGTTGGAGCAGGTGTCTAATTATTTGAGTGGTTCATAGAATCGTCAAGTGAGTTTAAAATAAATAAGATGTAGAGCCTTAATAAGCTCTACATCTTTATTTTAATATCCCGTGTTAAGATGCGATTTACTCGCATTAAGATTAGTGTTAACACGATCGTTAAAGTCGCAGATAGAATAAACGGAATATCACCGAAGTTTATACTCAGTTCAAAAATCTCAATATCTTCACCCCAAAAGGCACCATTAATCATGACGATCAATATAGAGGTAAAGATAAATCCTAATCCTTTCAACCAACCGTATCGGTAAAACCCAGATGTAATAAACCAACCAATGACGAAATAGAACAAAATGGCGAGAATATATGCGATCAGCTCTGTTACTAAACCACTAAATGAAATGTGACTATAGCCTAATTCAAGTGGTGTAGCTAGAACGAATAACCCTTCTATACCAAACAGCGCAAGGAAAATAAGTGGAATTGTAATAGCTAATCCTATTGCTGAATAGGCAGTTCCATAATAATATTCCTTTCTTGTAATCCCAGTTTGGACAAAGAATGTTAAGAAAACATAGACAGAAAGTAACCCGATTATGAGCATAAATATTTTAGTTGGCTCTATTGACATTGACAGTAAATGACCTAAATCTTCTGGTTCGAAACCAATGACATGATAAAAACCTAATAATATATACCGAATAATCGTTACTCCAATTATTAACCATAACGACCACTTCAATTGTTCTTTGTAAAGGTCTTTCGTAATTTCCCAATGTCTATACATCTTCATCCTCCTCTTTTGTTAATTGCGTAAATAAATCCTGTAATGTAGCAGAACTAACCTCGAGGCCATTTTTTTGTGCTAATGATTGTTCATGATCTGTTAATTCCCCGTAGATAAATGATGATTTCGTACCACCTAATTGTTGTTCTTTTAAGACGCGATGTCCTTGGACGAATTCATTGACAACACTTTCATTACCTGTAATATGAATCCCTTTTGAAATAAAGTCTTCGTAATTGTCATGGATAAGCAATGAACCGTGATGGATCATGATGACTTCATCAAAGAGGTGGTCCATTTCTGATACGAGATGTGTTGATAAAATCATAATTCTCGGATGGTGTGTTTGTTCTTGTAAAATCTCTTGATAAAACATCTCTCGTGTTGGGACATCCATACCGAGATAAGACTCATCAAATATCGTAATTGGTGATCGACTTGATAAACCAATTGTGACGTTAAATGCTGACTGCATTCCCTTAGATAAATCTTTAATAGGTTTATTTAATGGGAGTTTAAACTTTTTAATCAGTTTATCTGCATACTCTTGGTCGAAATAAGGTCGGTATTTTTTAGCTGCATCAATCATTTTCTTTACTTTTTCGGTTTCTTCACTGTAATCCTGGTCATAGATAAAACTGATTTGTTGCATTGCCTCAGGGTTTTCAAACACTTCTTGACCATTAACTTCAATCGAACCTTCTGATTGCTTCTGATAGGCGGCTATTAATGAAAGGAGCGATGTCTTTCCAGCTCCATTTCTTCCTAATAAGCCATATGTTTTCCCTTGCTTTAGCTTAAAAGAAATATCATCTAAAGCTTTGAAGTCACCGTACTTTAAATTAACGTTACGTATCTCTAGAGAATTCATTAATGCTCACGTCCTTTCGTTTGTTTAATTAACTGAATAAGTTCATTTTCAGACATTTGTAATTTATTAGCTTCATTAAGCATTCCTTTAATATAATCATCAACGAATGTTTCTTTACGCTTTTGAACTAGCCTTTCCTTTGCCCCAACGCAAACGAACATACCAACACCCCTCTTTTTATATAAGATCTCTTCATCTACTAGTTGGTTAACACCCTTTGCTACTGTTAAATGATTGACTTTGTAAAAATTGACGAGTTGATTTGTTGATGGAGCTTGATCATTTCCTTGTAGTTGGTCATTTAGTATTTGATCTTCAATAATTTCACGAATTTGTATGAATATTGGTTTATCATTATGGAATGTTGATGACAATAAAATCACCACCTTTTTTGATATGATTATCATGTTATTGGGTTATGGTTATATAGTTATGTATATTAGTATAATCCTTAGACATAAATAAGTCAACCCGAATAATTTATGAACAATTTATGAAAAGTGTTTCGTAATGCGTAACTTTTGTTGACAAACATTTTCAAAAAAAGTTATAATTGCCCCTAGTTGAAATTTTGTGAATTTTAGGGAGGAGTTTCGATGAAGAAATATTTAGCGTTTTTACTTGTTGCAATTATGATTCTAGCAGCATGTAATGGCGAAACTGGTGAAGAAAATGAAACAGAAGAGCCAGAAGAAAACGGAGAGGAAACAGAAGAAGTGGAAGAAAACGATGAAGAGGAAAGTGAAGAATCTGTATCAGAAGGAAGCGTAGAAGACGAAGCACTTAGTGTTGTACGTAGCTATAGTGATGTAATTGGTGAAATTTATGAACCAGGTGCAGATGCTGACTTTGAATCAGTTGACGAGTTAGCAGACTATTTAGTAGAAAATGCACCTATTACAGAAGGGCAAGCTAGTGAAATTGCTGGTATTGCTTTAGAAGGTGATGAAGGAAGCCTTACTTGGGCTGAACTTGATCGCGCCTTAACACTTGAAGAAGACCAAGCATCAAGCTTCGATACTATTGAGTTAATGGAAGATAACATTCAAGTGAGTAAAACTATTTCTGGCGATGTAGAGGAAAACCGTGGCCATTATGTTTACAACGTTGTTAATGTTGATGGTGAATGGTTATTTGATAACTTCCACTTTGGCTACCTAGATGGAGAGCATCCAGATGATCAAGAAGAGGAAGAAGAGGAAGAATAATTTGAAGGCCTTGACTGTTTATAGTCAAGGCCTTTTTATGTTCAAAAAAACGTCGAAATAATAACTTACTTTAGTAAAGGAGAGGTTATAAAATGAATATATAAGACACCTTGTTAAATTATTGGAGGTAAAATTATGAGAGTAGTCGTAATTAGTGTTGGTGTAATTATTGTATTAATGAGTAGCATATGGTTTATGCAATCTAGTGAAACAAGTGGCGATGTTACTTTTAAACATATACACGGTTTAGGTTATACGGAAAGTGGTGAATTATTAGTTGCTGCTCACGATGGCTTGAATATAAAGGATTCTGAATGGTACATGGCCGATGATCGACCTTTACATGATTACATGGGCTTTTCTGTGTACGAGTCAGGATTTTATAGTAGCGGTCACCCTGAGCCAGGTTCTGAATTAGAAGACCCTTTAGGTTTAGTGCAGAGTACTGACCAAGGACATACTTTAGAGATCCATGGGTTTCAAGGTGATATCGATTTTCATCGTTTAGCTGTTGGGTATAACACAGAGGATTTATTTTTATTTAACCCGACGAACCACCCTGATTTGGGGGATGTTGGCTTTTATTATTCAGCAGATCAAAGTGAGACTTGGCAAGAGGTTGAAGGAGAAGGGCTTGAGAATGTACAAATTACGACTGTTCATAATCCTGAAGTCGATATAGCTGTCCACCCAGATGAAGAAGGAAAGGTTGCTGTGTCTTCCCTTGACGGTGTATATATTTCAGATGACTACGGAGAAACATTTGAACAAATCACCGATGTACCCGGTGGTGTGGCAGTAACTTTTGATTTTAATAATCAATTAGTTGTTTCGACTGTTTCTTCAGAATTGATTAAAGTAGACCTAGATACTCATGAAAGTGAAACTATGTCAACACCTCCTATAGGTGAGGACATTATAAATTATATTGCTAATGATCCTGCTGATTCAGATGTATATGCAGTTGCATCTTTTATCCCTAATCAGCCTGAAGATAATTTGTTTATTTATATTTCAGAAGATGGTGGGCAATCTTGGGAGACTAGTGTCGAACAAAGCAAAGCTGTTCAATAATAAAATATCATTAGGGTGTAATTAGTTTTCTTATCTATTGAAGCGTTAACCAATTTAGGTTAACGCTTCATTTAATACGTCACATAGCTGATTATTAAGTGTCTAATTCAAAATCACCTGACGAGTTCATATAGACAGGATATGTGTATTTTAAGACATGAAGGACTGTTTAATAGCACCTTTTCCTTGTCCAACCCTAACCTCTGCATAAGCACCATTAACGAACGGGATTTGTGGTGGCATATGACCACAATCAATGTCATATGGCCCTTTTTGTTTTTCCTTATATCGTAACATAAAGTGATACATAGTATAGAATTTTTTTAGAAAAAAGTTCCAATAAAAACTAGTTTATAGTATAGTAGATAACAGATTATTTATTCATTTTTTCGTTTATAGAGATAATGATCAATGGAGTACTGTGATCCTGGCCCAACATTTAACGTATTTCCGAAAGAAGTCTCCCTCTTCAAGCGCGTGAAGGGCGTAGCTTAGGCGGTAAGGGG
>NZ_BAAACZ010000022.1:0-1504 GCF_039521975.1 Alkalibacillus silvisoli
TTAACTTAAATCAAGTGATAAAACGCGTCTTCGACTTTGGTTGATTCTTATCTAGTTTTGAAGGTATTGGACCTTCATGTAATGAAATTCACATTTGAAATTTCATTAAAAAATATTAAAAACCCTTGCATTTTTTAATGAGGGTGAATATAATATAACTTGTCCTTGAAATTTGAAGTAATTTGTCCGGTGGTTATGGCAGAGAGGTCACACCTGTTCCCATGCCGAACACAGTAGTTAAGCTCTCTAGCGCCGATGGTAGTTGGGGTTCTTCCCCTGTGAGAGTAGGACGCCGCCGGGCAAATATGCTATGGAGGATTAGCTCAGCTGGGAGAGCACTTGCCTTACAAGCAAGGGGTCGGTGGTTCGAGCCCGCCATCCTCCACCATTTCAGTACAGTGCCGACCTAGCTCAATCTGGCAGAGCAACTGACTTGTAATCAGTAGGTTGGGGGTTCGAGTCCCTCGGTCGGCACCATTTAAATTATAATTTTTTTAATCGAAAGATTAAATTCGCGATGAGCCATTAGCTCAGTTGGTAGAGCATCTGACTTTTAATCAGAGGGTCGGAGGTTCGAATCCTCCATGGCTCACCACCAAGCGGGTGTGGCGGAATTGGCAGACGCGCTAGACTTAGGATCTAGTGTCTTACGACGTGGGGGTTCGACTCCCTCCACCCGCACCATTACAAATTGCGGAAGTAGTTCAGCGGTAGAACACCACCTTGCCAAGGTGGGGGTCGCGGGTTCGAATCCCGTCTTCCGCTCCATAACTGCCGGGGTGGCGGAATTGGCAGACGCACAGGACTTAAAATCCTGCGGTAGTTTACTACCGTGCCGGTTCGAATCCGGCCCTCGGCACCACTTTTTTTGCGCCCGTAGCTCAATTGGATAGAGCGTTTGACTACGGATCAAGAGGTTAGGGGTTCGACTCCTCTCGGGCGCGCCATTTAAATCCTTCGGGAAGTAGCTCAGCTTGGTAGAGCACTTGGTTTGGGACCAAGGGGTCGCAGGTTCGAATCCTGTCTTCCCGATTCCTTCATTGGGGCCTTAGCTCAGATGGGAGAGCGCCTGCTTTGCACGCAGGAGGTCAGCGGTTCGATCCCGCTAGGCTCCACCAATTAATATTTCTTCGAACCTTGAAAACTAAACAAAATAGCCTGTCGTCAATTCTGGTTTTCTTCTTATTGACTTGTGGAAGAAAACAAAGAGATGACATTAAACGAGTCAATCAAACACTTTTATGGAGAGTTTGATCCTGGCTCAGGACGAACGCTGGCGGCGTGCCTAATACATGCAAGTCGAGCGCGGGAAGCAGACTGAATCTCATCTGAGATGACGTTTGTGGAACGAGCGGCGGACGGGTGAGTAACACGTGGGCAACCTGCCTGTAAGACTGGGATAACTCCGGGAAACCGGGGCTAATACCGGATAACACATAGAACCGCCTGGTTCTGTGTTGAAAGATGGCTCTGCTATCACTTACAGATGGGCCCGCGGCGCATT
>NZ_BAAACZ010000023.1:0-1065 GCF_039521975.1 Alkalibacillus silvisoli
GCTTCCTCGGGTTCTTCATCTTCCTTGGCTTCTTCAGAAAAATGAGACCCTTCTTCATTATCTTCTTCTAATATTGGTGTAATTTCTTTGTCTTCTGTAGTTGTCTCCTCTTTAAATTCTTCTGATTCATTTACATCGCCTTGATCTTCGTTAAAAAGTTCAAGTTCTTCCTCTTGTTCCTTCTTGTCCTCTTCTGCTTCGGTTATATACGGACTAAAGTGGAACACAGTAAAAAGTAAGGTCACTAGACACATAGACTTGAATAGTTTCACTTTAGTTCACCTCCTTCAATAAATTTTGTACTACTCTAGTATCCTTAAAAATCTACAAATTTTCAAGGGAATTTAGGAAGATTTTGTGGAATTTTGTGGAATAACTAAGGATAGTAGATTTAAAATCTACTATCCTTAAAATTACTACCTTCTATTAAGATCAAATGATTGTGCTACTGCCTCAGCAGTAACTTGAGCAAGGTGATTTAAGTAACTTTCACTTCTTAGCAATTGATTTTCTTCATAATTATCAATGAATAAATATTCTAACAACAACGCTGGCATCTCAGTATTACGTAAAACGTTAAAGTTAGCTTCCTTCATTCCTCTGTCATTTACATCGATTCGATTTTTGATATAAGTATGGATGTCTTGTTGCCTTTCTTTTGTCTCACCAGAAACATTTCCATTATAAATAAATGTTTCAAACCCGTGAGCAGTACCATCAAAAGCATTGTTATGGAAGCTCATAAAATAATCTGCTCCCCAGTCATTAGCCATTGTTGCCCTATTTGATAGTTCAATAGTTTCATCGGTTTTTCGAGAAAATTCTATGTCTATGCCTATATAGTTTTGTGTCAAGATGTTTGCAGTCTTTAACGCTATATCTAATGCTACGTCTTTTTCTTTTAACCCGTAACCTTGTCCCCCGGGATCATTCCCACCGTGTCCTGGGTCAAAAAATATCTTTACAACATTGGTATTTACCTGATAATTCAATTCACTTAAAGATACCTCATCCATTATCCCACTGACAGGTAAACCATATGCTTCCTGAAAATCTCTTACGACA
>NZ_BAAACZ010000024.1:0-81723 GCF_039521975.1 Alkalibacillus silvisoli
GCTTCCTCGGGTTCTTCATCTTCCTTGGCTTCTTCAGAAAAATGAGACCCTTCTTCATTATCTTCTTCTGACTTTTGTTTACCTTCCTCTTCTTCAGTCGAAGCCTCTACTTCTGATTTTTCTGTTACCTGAGCTTGATCTTCATCCTTAACCTCTTCCGCCTTGACTAGATGTGGACTAAAGTAAAACATAGTGAGAAATATAATCGCTAGACTCATAGACTTAAATAGTTTCACCTGTCTCCCCCCTTATTTTATATTTTCACACTTATATATTATCGACAAAATTCTAATATATTTCAATATTAAACTGCATATTTTGTAAAAATATGCAATTCATGAATAATAAAGTATCTAACCCTGAATTTATAGTAATTAGGATTAGATACTTTATTTTTCTATTTATAATTGTTTACATAAAATTCAAGAATTTCCCCAGCCATATCACGTTGCTCACCATAAAGGGGGAATTGTGAAACGGGCGCTGGTGAAAACTCTATTTCACTTACTACATAGTTGTTTCTTGTGGGTTTTGAAGTAACATCGTTGGCAATAATATCCACTCCCCCATATCGCATACCTGGAATTGAGCTTAAAGCATTTATTGCTATTTGTTTATAATCCTTGTGACAAGCATCTGTAACATCAATACTATCTCCACCTGCTGATAGATTCGATTGTCCTCTCAAAGTAACTTCTTCATTTTTTTGCGGTATATCATTAAGAGTGTGTGAATTTATTTGAAGAATTTCTAATTTTTCTTCCTCTTCAGGTATCAAGTAATTCATTAAGTATGGGTTTTTTGCTCTTTTTTTATTCTTTTGTTTAATTAATTCAAGAATAGTTGATTTCCCATCTCCTAAGACATTCGCCCTTTTCCTATGTGTTACTGAAATAACTTTATTATCAATTACAAAAAAACGATAATCTTCACCATTAACAAACTCTTCTATTAGGATTTGATTAGTTTTTTTGTCTTTTCTATATGCAGAGAATGCTTTCTCTATTGAAGCAATTAAGGATTTATCATCGCTTATATTGGTAGTTATCCCTCTCCCTCTCGATAAACTTAATGGTTTAACAACTACAGGGTATCCTAAACTCTTAGCAAATTTAACAGCACTATTTATTTCATTTTTAGAGAAGGTTTTTGATTTGGTTACATTAATTGCATTATCTTCAATAAAGTCCTTAGCAATATCTTTTCTATCACACAACCTTTTACCTACCATGCTTGAAAAAGGTCCGTTCATTTGATTAAAACTTATACCTTTCCCATTTTTTAAATAGACGGTTAGTAAATTTTTTGTATGCCTTTTAACTTCCAGGTTCTTTTTTATTGCTACAAGTTCTAAAAGACCAGATTTAATTGAAATATCATTTTTATTCGCATCTTTTACAAACAAATATGCTTCTTTTTCATCGATTGAAAACTTATTTTTACTAAATGTTTTTTTTAAATTCTTAATCACCTTTTCACCTCATATCAATTACATTCCAACACTTTTCAGTTTAACTTAACGGACATATAGAACTCATTCCTTATTAATTTTTAAGAACTTTAGAATTCTCTTTTTGCTATATTGTTGCTTTAACTTATTTAATTCTTTTCTGTTCTTTTCCAGTTGTTTCTTAAGGTTTTTATTTTCTTTAACTAAAGCTTTAGATTCTTTTAAATTAAAACCTATACTTATTGGTTCATTATAATCTTCTATTTCAAAACTCTCTACAATAATATTTTTAGACTTTTTATTAGTTAATTCCATAATAAATTCATTATAATTTTCCTCATTTGCAGTGATCTTTAGCTCAACAGAAGTTGTTTTGAGAAACTCGACACTCCCATGTAATTTATACCTATTGAATAACTTTTTTAACCAGTTTATTGTTATATCCTCTTTAAAGCTACCAAGTAAATGAATCTTTTTAACTATAAAAGCTCCCGTTGGATGATTAGAAATTAATAATTCTTTAACGTTGTTTTCAAGTACTAATTGTTTTACTGGATCATATTCAAAATAAAATAGTGGTTTATCAGAAACATATCCTTTATTAATAGTTTCAGGGAAATAATAATCAATTAGCTCTTTGGGTATATCAGGTGCCTCACCAATCATTGGGTAAAGGTGGTTACGTATTGATGGTTTTGAATTCATTTCTAAAACCACTCCATAATTTTCATCATGGTTTACAATAAGGTCCACCCCGGCTTGTACTAACCCTGGAACAGCTTTCACTGCATTTACTGCAATATTTTTCATTTCTTCAGTTAACTCATGAGATGCTTCAATAGGGTCGCCACCTGAAGAAACATTATTTTTAGTCTTAAGGGCAACGAACTCACCTTTAGATGGGACACTTTTCATAGTATATCCTTTTGAACGTAACATTTTATGGACTTCTCTGGTAATAGTTATAGGTTTTTTATACATCCCTGGAATCTCAACTCTTTTTGCATTTTTATCAGCTAAGAGTTTCTCAATAGTATCTGTCCCGTTACCTACTACATTTGCTGGTAATCTTCTAAAAGCCCCAACTGCTTTTTCTCCTACAACAAAAACTCTATAATCTTCTCCAGTAATATATTTCTCAATGATGATATTTTCGGAACCTAGATCTTCAATTAAATACTTTATTGATTCGTTAAGGTCATGGTCACTATTAATGTTGCCAAAAACACCTTTTCCACCTTTTCCGTCTACGGGTTTTATCGTTACAGGATACCCGATTTCATGAGCAATTTTATTCAGTTCAGTAAAATCTGTTCCTTTATCAAAAGCTTTTCCTTCTGGTGTTGGGACACCTGCTTTTTTCAAATATTGTTTGGTTAAGTCTTTATCAACACAGATGTTAACTGCTTTGGTTGAAACTTTACTACTTCTAGTATGTCTAAAGCTAACAGAATTGTTTCCGTCACTGAGTGTATATTTCAACACGTATTTTTGGGAACCTTTATGGTAAAGGTTTGAAAAACTTAGTTGTAACCCTCTCCTCCAACCTTCTAGTGCAATACTATATATACTTACGCCGTATCCGTAAGCTGATTTAGGTATTGAATTTTCTAACTGTGGCAACCATTTATAGTTATCTTCCATATAATACACCCTTTCATTTTTAGCGTATTTCAAAACCAACATTTATCTGCTTGTCCCATTTAAGCTCTTTAACTTGTTCAACACTACTCTTTTTAGAACCTTGCCATAACTTTTGCTCGAACTCCATAAGTTTCTCATTACTAGAAGTCCAAGCAATTACTACAACGTTTCCGTTTTTTAAGTTTTTAACATATCCATTAATTCTAGATCTACTAGCTTCTCTTCTGGCCCATTCTCTATATCCTACACCTTGAACTTTTCCACTTATTATATAACGTTTTACATAAGTATTGTTTGAATCTAAATTTGTAATTTCAACAGATTGTACTAGGCGATCTTTTAGTAAATCACTTACCTTTTTATAATTGAAGTAGACTTTACTATTTATTGAAACATCTTTAGTTTCAGGATAATAATGATCTATAATCTTTGCGCAAACATTAATTGGCTCTCCCTTTAATGGGAAGATATGTTGCAAAAAAGAAGCTGTGGTGTTTATTTCTATTACATACGCTTGATTTTCCCTAACAATAATATCTAAACCTGCATGATCTAATTTGGGAAATACACTTATTGCTTTAATAGCTTCGTGTTTCACACTACTTGGAATTTGTTCATCTTTTAAGTTATTTGACTCTCCACCTATAGAAGTATTTGCAACAGTATTTAGGTATATTTTTTTATTCGATTCAAGTAATGAGTCTAAGCTATAATTTATTTTATCTAACTGCTTTTTTAATTGATTATCTATTTTGATTAATTTTCTAGAAAGATGGGGGTTTTGTTTCCTTAATTCATTTTTTTGTTCAATTAAGTTGTTGATTGAATCAGTACCATTACCTATCACATTAGGCGCTTCCTTTAAAGTACAAGCAACAACTTCTTCTCCAACAACATATACACGGTATTCCTCGCCTTCTATATGTTGTTCTACTAAAACATCATTATAGTCTAGCTCATTTCGAATATAATTAACAGCATATTCTAAGTCCTCTTTACTATTTACATCTGTAAATACTCCATTTCCCAGGCTGCCTAAAGTGGGTTTTATCGCTAATGGATAGCCCATGCTAAGTGATTCATTAATTATTTCTTCACTTGTAAAACTTGAATCAAAGTTTTTGCCACTTGGTACGTTTACCCCATTACTCGCTAAATGTTGCTTCGTCTCATCTTTACTACTCGCGATATCAACTGCTTTATTAGGTACCTTATCTCCTCTTGAACGGTAAAAATAATGTTTTTTATCTTCGGAAGATAATGAATAGATTTTACCAATTGGATTAAACCCTATTAGTTTAATGTCTGTGTCATGAGGTGTATCGTAATACCAAGTTAAATTTAATCCTCTTCTCCAACCTTCTAGTGCAAGAAGGTAAGAATCAATATTAAAAGATTTTATCCCCCTGATCATCGGTTTTGTTAACCAATCTGGAAAGTTCTCTCCCATTAAAATCCCCTCTTTATTTAGGTTTAATCATACTTTTCATTCTCACACTTGCATCCCTTAATTTTCCAGTAGTCTTCCACGAAGTACTATTAACAATCTTATCAATCTCTTTCTCAAGCTTATCCTTACGCTTTTGACTCTTATGAAGTTCACGCTCCATATTATAAATGGCCGACCCTAACGAGCTAAAACTTTTAGGATTATATGGCTCATCTATTTCAAATCCTATTTTAATTGGATCCTCAAAACGCTCTGACTCGATCTGACGGATTTTCACTTTCTTTGGTGGGTTGTTTAATAGTTCTCTAAATTCGCGTACTTTTTCTCTATTTGTTCCAGCGACTACGACATCGACTTCATCTTTCAGTGAGCGTTGGACGAAGCCGTGGAGGCCGAGTGCTTGGGCTTGTTCTTTCATCCATTGGTGGAAAGAGTTGCGTCGTACTTTTCCTTTTAACGTATACCTCTTTGCGTATAATTTGCCGTCTGGTGCATCGTTTACATCGACTTCAATTGCTGAACGGTCTGTTAGTGGTTCTAGTACCGCATTTAGATCGAAGTAGACCTTTGATTTACTTGTGTCAATTCCTTTGGTTTCTGGGAAGTAGTAGTCAATAATCGCCTTGGGAATGTCTCGCGCTTTACCTTCTGATGGGTAAAGAATGCCTCCGATTTGTGCTGTTGGGTTTAATTCGATTACAACTGGTGGAATCCCAGTTGTTTCGTCATAAATGATATCAACGCCACCATGGTATAAACCTGGTACTGCTTTTAGTGCTTTGACGGCTACTTCTTTAATCTCTGTTGGGATTGTGTCGGTTACATCAATCGGGTCTCCGCCTGATGATACGTTTGTTTTTTCGCGTAGATAGATGAGTTCACCTTCTTCTGGAATGCTGTCGTAGTTGTAGCCAGCTTTCTCAATGAACTCTGTAATTTCTATATCGACTTCAATTAGGCAACTGTGAAGTCTTGCGTTTTTACGGCGTTCTCTATTTTTACGATTGATCAGCTCTTCGATTGTATGTTCACCATCTCCAACGACGTTAGCTGGTACTCTGTTATATGCTGCAATGACTTCATCTTCAATCACGTAAACACGGTATTCTTCTCCTGTTATATAGCGTTCGACGATGATGTTCTGATACTCTAACTCGCCACGAACATATCTTAAAGCGTGGAAGAATTCCTCATCATTCTGAATATTGGTAATGACCCCGTTACCTAAACTACCATCAACTGGCTTGACAACGAGTGGGTATTGAACTTCAGTTTTCGATTGCTCTACCACTTCTTCATCTGAATGTTCTTCACTAAATAGTTTTCCGATTGGACAAGGTACGCTTTGATTAAGTAAATAACGCTTTGTTTCATCTTTATCTGATCCGATTTCAACGGCTTCGTTCGTTATTTTATCACCACGTGTTCTGAAGAAGTAATGGGTGTGTTCACCGTTGCTTAATGAGAATAAGCGTCCAGGTGGGTTAACACCAAAGATGACCATGTCTTTAAAATGCTCAGAGTCTTTCGTGTACCATTTTAAATTAAGACCACGGCGCCAACCTTCTAAAGCAACAGAGTAAGCGCATAATTTTGTTTTCCTCGCTTGCCTCACGACATCATTAGTTAAATGAGGTAATGTAATCATTTGTTGGTCTTTCATTATTCATAACTCCCTAGTTT
The DNA here is from genome assembly GCF_039521975.1 of Alkalibacillus silvisoli. Classification (NCBI taxonomy): domain Bacteria; kingdom Bacillati; phylum Bacillota; class Bacilli; order Caryophanales; family Bacillaceae; genus Alkalibacillus; species Alkalibacillus silvisoli. The sequence continues at coordinate 6,228 of NZ_BAAACZ010000024.1, forward strand.
TAAATTAAGATCTTCTCGCAAATTTCGTAATCGCACCAAATAACCGAATCGGGTATGATACGCGCCAAGAGAAGCTACTTTTATAGTTTTTATAGTTTTTCTCTAAGGTGTGCAGTTCTTGATTAATTAACTCTAATGACTGTTGTAATTCTTGTGCTCTCTCTAGTTGAAGGTGTTTAGCTGTTCTTATTTCAACTCCGATATTTAAAGGTCCGTTATATGATTCTTCTTTAACATTTTCTATTTCTGAACGCTCTGGGTCTTCATATATGGCATCTTTAAATTCATTTATAGCTTCTTCATCAGTTCCAGAAGCAACAATCTCAATGCTATCATCTTCAAGCATGATTACTCGTCCGAATAAATAACGTTCAAATAATTGCTTGCGTAATCCGAGATGGAATCCGTGGTTTCCGACATCTCCTGTTACAGTATACTTCTTAGCAAGTAATTTCCCTTCAGGAATTGGGGTCATCGCCGCTACTTTAGCTGTTCGTGTTAATAAAGGCTCTAACACGGTCTCAAGGTCGAAGTATAGACGGCTTTGATCGTCAGTTATTGGATCTGTTTCAGGGAAGTAATGATCAATAATCGCTTTTGGAATATCATTTGGCTTCCCTTTCATTGGAAATACAAGTCCACCAATTTGGGCTGTTGGGTTTAACTCAAGTACAACAGCTTTTGGGGTCTCTCCACTTTCATCAATCATTACGTCGACAGCGCCATGTTCTAGTCCAGGAACAGCTTTTACAGCGGCTACAGCTGTGTCTTTTATAGATTGTGGTAATTCATCTGTTACACTAACCGGGTCTCCTCCAATTGATATATTACTTTTATCTGTTAAATATAGCTTGTCTCCTTTAGGTAAAATAGACTGTAGAGAATAGCCTTTCTTCTCGATGAAGTGGCGCATCTCTGGGCTTGGTTTGATTAAACAACTAACGAGTCTAGGGTTTTGTTTCTTTTGTTCATTTTTTGTATCGATTAATTGTCTGATTGTCTTCTCACCATCACCAACGACATTGGCAGGTTCACGTAACATCGCGCCTACAACATCATCACCAACAACATATAAGCGGTGTTCATGCCCAGGAATATATTCTTCAATAATGAGATCACTTGTTTCAAGTTTATTCTGGATATATTGAACGGCATACTCAAGCTCTTCTTCTGAATTAATATTCGTCATAACGCCTCGTCCATAGCTGCCATCAGATGGTTTCACAACAAGTGGATAGCCAACTTTCCCCGCTACTTCCTTTGCTGTGTCAATTGAATCTAGCTGTTCGATTCTTTGACCTTGAGGTGTTCTGACCCCTTTATGTTCTAAGTGGACTTTCGTTTGTTGTTTATCTTTACCTATGTCGACTGCCGCATTAGATACGAGGTCACCTCTTGTTTTAAAGAAGTAATGGGTCTTCTCTTTTGAACTTAATGAGAAGAGGTGTCCTGGCTTTTCGACAAACCAAGTTCTAATATCTTTAAACTTCTCTGAGTCTTTAACGTGCCATTTTAAAGTAAGGCCTCTTCTCCATCCTTCTAAAGCCATTAAATAGGCGTCTAACTGAAACCCTAGTGCATTCTCAATCATATCTGGCTTTAAGTGAGGAAGCCATTCTTCATTAATCTTATCCATCTTGCTCCTCCTTGGGTGTTGCTAGTTGGTTGTTCCATTGGTTAAAGGTCGTGAAGATTTTCCCGTTTAGTAAATCTGCTTTAATTCGTGATTCGGCTTTTAAGTAATACTGACCTAGTTTCAGGTCTGTTTCCAGGTCGAATTCATCATAGTTACCTGGATATGGCGTAAACTCATTAAATATATAGTCGTCGTTTGATTTCATTAAATCAATTCGTATAAACGGTAACGGGATCTGTTTACTGACCGCTTCAACTTTATTGATAATCTCCTGTGTGACACCCTTACCTTCGAATAATCGATCATCATATTTAGCTAAGCTAACCCTCTTCCCATCTTTACTCCACCAACAGTATTTCACTTCTGGCACTCTCGTTATTTCTAATATGAGTGCAACTTCACCATAAAATGTATAGAATTTAAAATCTGTTGATGAATGTTGATCTTCTCCGATCAGCTCTTCTAAGTACCACTCATCTTTCAGTACGTCACCTTTAGATAAGTCTTGCCGGATTGAGGCTTTTAATTGCTCCCAATCATTTAACACTTCGCCTGTTTTAATGTTTAAGATTTGATTTGGACTCATGGCTAAATAGACGCCTCTAGACCCGGCTCCTTCTGTTGGCTTAATGACTGTTGGGTATTGTTCTAATAAAGTCTCATACCCTTTGTAAATGGGGCTTACCCAAGGTCTTTTTAATTGCAGATGATCGGCTAATTGATAGGCGTTCATTTTATCGTCAAGTTGTTTTTCGATTGCTTGTTCATCTTGTTGTGAACGGGCTGCCTGTAAATTAAGTAAGCCTGTAAATGACGCCATCTGACTTAAGTTAACGTCTTTATTTAAATTTCCGTAACGAATAATGTATTCTGGGATCTCTTCAATATTTAATTGATCGACAATCGTTTGGTATAAGGCTTGTCTAAAGTCGTTCTGTTCTTTGTGATAGGACCTAGCTAGTTTATTTAACGTGTCGGTATAGTTACGGTCTGTTTGTTGTTTGTTGTGTAATAATCTATTGGTATAATCAATCGTTTGACCGGTTTGTTTTAATTCTTTAAAGTTTAATGTTTGATTAGCTTCTGGGTGTTCGATTTGTAACCCGGCCACTTCATGTTTTAATGTTTCAATTTCGTTTAAGCTTTGAATGTATGCTTCTTTATAGGCTGTTAACTCTTTAGAGCGGTTGAACAGTTTGGAAGGCCAAGTTAACCATTTGGATATCTTGTACCAACGGCTCTTTTCGATCTGGTTAATTTGCTTTTCGAGTTGTTTGTTTTCATGGTTTAGTTTCTTTAGGTCTAGTTGGTCTTGAATCGGATCTTGACTCATGGCCTTCCCTCCTCTTGATTTAAATCCCTTCAGAGTCTGTCAATGCTCCGGCGATTCGTTTGTGGTGTAATGAATAGCCGAATGTTTTCTCAACATATTGGAATGCGGTTTGAACTTGCCTTTCATACCAGTCAGGGTCGTCCATCAGCTGATGAATCGTCTTCTTGACGTCATACCACTCGACATAAATAGCTGCTTCACCGAAAACGGGCTTATATATTGGCGGTAATATGACCGGTATACCTGCAGACATTGCTTCAAACATGACACGCCCGAATGCTTCCATTAAATCAGGGTGCGTATAATATAAAAACACATCAAGGTCTTTTAAAAACTCTTTGGGATCTTTCTTTCCAAATTGATAAATCGTCCAATTGTCTGGTTGATACCCTAATAATTCGACAGGTGATTTCGCACCACCTAAGATGTGTACTTCAAATGGGTCTGTCTCTGGATAAACGGATAACAGAACTTCTTTGTCAGTTGGCCATTTGACGTAATGATCACGCGAATGTCTACCAATTTTTATTTTATCATGGTTTGGTCTATTTGGGCGTTGCCATTCTGATAAATTGATGATGTTTAACCAATCTTCTTTCGATAAGTTAATATATTTAAGGTCTTCTTGGTGATATTTCTCTAGGCTATCTCGCATGACTGGGCCAATTGGGTACCAAATCCCTTTCTTACCGAAATAATCTTTTGTACGATTAGCGGTTTTCTTAATGTCGTAAAGCGTTCTAGCGCCTTCACTATACTCGTGCTTTGGCGTTTGATTCACGATCACTTTAAGCTGTTTAGCCTCAATCTCTGGTACGTACCTTTGCCATTCTTCTAAGATTGGCGGGTGCCTTACAATGAGTAAATCACAGCTCACTTGCTCTCCATAAACAACCATCGATACGTGCTCACCGTCGATTTGTTTTCTTACTTGTGGGTTCATCTGCTTTGATGAGGTGACATCAAATCGATTCAGTTGAACGAGTCCTGTTGTTAAGCCTAATTGTCTTTGTGCTTTCATTTCTTCGATGTTCGACATGTTCGTTCCACCTAAAAGGCGGAAGTCTGAAGCAATGATGACATCGAAATGACGTCTTTCTTGTTGTTTAGACTCACGCTCCGGTTTCATTGGCTCTGGTACCGGAAATGGGCGTAGTTTCATTGGGTATGGATAGTATAAGTCGTCTTCTTGTTCTTCATGGTATTTCGTTTGGGCTTCTTTATATTCTTTCCTAGCGCCCATGAAAAATCCTGGATACCCGAAGGCAGAACTACCTGTAAGTGAGCCTGATGATTGTCTTTGAAAAGAAAGTGGTCCTGATTTTAAATCAATAACAGCTTCTTTCCCGAATATAAGCTTTAGCCTTGTCTTAAATTCACCATCTGCCCCGAAGCGTACACTGTCCCAATAGCCTAATTGTTCTAATGCTTGTTTTTTAAACATGAGTGATGACATATTCGAAAAGATGTAAGTGCCTGGCTTACCTCTTCTATAAAACGTCATGTCATCTGTTAGCCTTGCTTGTTCTGATGTATTAGCCACAGCATTCGGGTGATCGATTAAATGTCTGACTTGGGTTTCGATCTTCTCAGGGTGTGACCAGTCATCCGCATCATTGATCGTAATAAAGTCACCCTTCGCAAGATTTAACGCTTCGTTTCTTGCGACATATGGTCCGCTGTTTTCCTTCGTTTGAAGCACGCGGACTCTAGAATCTTTCTTCTCGTATTGTTTAGCTACTTCATACGTCTCATCCTGGCTACAGTCATCAACAATAATCACTTCTAAGTTCTCATACGTCTGCTTAAGCATTGATTCGATTGCGACATAGATCGTATCAGCTGAGTTGTATGCTGGAATGATGACAGTTGCGAGCTGGTCATATAATTTCTTAGGTAAGTCTGGTGTAACATCGATTAATGAGTTGTAGTCTTGTTGATCTTGACTCTTTTGTCCGAGTAATGGTTTCATTCCAGTTTGTTTTAACGCTTTATTGATATAGACCATTTGGCGGCTAAAGTTTGGCTGTAAACTCGCTTTTGCTAATAGTAAATCGGCATGAACATTTTCCTTTAAAGCTTCATCTATTAATTGATTGGCTTCATCACGATCACCTAATAGAAATAGTGATTCAGCTTTAAGTACTTTCGCTCGTTCAGCTCGCTTGTTATTTTTATCCTTTTGAATGATTGGATTTAAGTAGTGGATCGCTTGTTTCGCTTGGGACTTATCATATTGATTAGCGTACCACAGCCCTAACTCAAATCCTGCTTGCATTCGAACCGCTTTTATATCGGATTTATTAAACATATATGTCAATTCTTCTAAAGCTTTAGCAGTAAAGCCCATTTCATATAATTGGTACTTTACTTTACGTATCTTTTGATTAGCTTTCTTTTCATTAATATTCGGATTAATGAATTCTCTTGGGCTCCGTTTTCTTGTGGCGTACTTTTTTGCTAGTCGGATATTGCGCTTAATAACAGGTGCTTTTTGAGCTAATAAGTGACTAACCACGTTATGCTTGACTGTGTTGTAATGTTTCTTTTTCGAATAATAGTCAACCGTTAACTGTTCATTTAACCGTCTCGCTTCTTCTAGTTGTTTATTAACATGGTTAGTCTCTTGTTTAGACATCTTCTTTAACACTCCTTTAAGCGCTCGGCATGTTTTTGATAGCCGAAATGTTTCTCAACATATTGAAAGGCGACTTGGGTTTGCTTTTCGTATTGTTCATCATTAGCCATTAAATCATCTACAATCGATAATACGTCATCTGTTTCAGCATAGATCGCCGCTTCTTTAAAGACTGGTTCAAACACTGGCGGTAATATAACGGGTACTCCAACAGCCATCGCTTCAAATATGACACGGCCGAATGCCTCCATTAAGTCTGGATGTGTATAGTAAGCGAACACATCGATGTCTTTTAAGAATTCTTTTGGATGTAATTCACCAAACTCATAAATCGTCCAGTTGTCAGGTTTCTGACCTAATAATTCAACAGGTGCCTTAGCCCCGCCTAAGATCTTCACTTCATATGGATCGTTCTTCGGGTATACTTTGAACAACTCTTCTTCTGTGATTGGCCATTTTACAGCATGGTCTCTTGAGTGGCGGCCGATGACAATTTTATCGTTGTTCGGTCGTTTGTCCCGCTTCCATTCATCTATATTAATAATGTTAATCCAATCTTCTTCTGCAAGATGAATTAAATTCAAGTCTTCTTGGTGGTGTTTCACTAAAGCTTCACGCATAACAGGACCAATAGGAGACCACGTTCCTGCATTTTTGAAATATTCCTTTAATCGTTTTACGCTTGTCTGAATTTCGTAAAGTGTTTCACCTGTTTCACTATAATCACGTTTAGGTGTTTGGTTGACAATAACTTGTACACTTTCAGCTTCAATGTCAGGTAAATACTTCTGAGGTTCTTCTAATATTGGCGGATGTCTTAGTACTAGTACATCACAGCTCACCTTCTCACCGTAAACGACGAGCTGGACTTCCTCACCGTCAATCTGCTCTCTTACTTTCGGGTTCATGTCTTTAAGCGAGTTTAATTCATATCTGGATAATTGGACGAGTCCTGTCTTTAAACCAAGCTCTCTTTGTGCTTTAATTTCTTCGATGTTAGACATGTTCGTCCCACCGAGCAGTCTAAATTCTGAAACGATCAAAACATCAAAGTGTCGTCTTCCATTTTGTTTCAGCTCTCGCATTGGCTTCATTGGCTCTGGTATTGGGAATGGCCTATTTATCATTGGAAAATCATATTTTAATTGGTTAGGGTTTTGTTCATGATATACAGCTTGAGCATCCCGGTATTCCTTCCTCGCTCCCATAAAGTAACCTGGGAAGCCAAATGCAGAATCACCCGTAAGTGAACGGCTTGATTGGCGCTGGAATGATAGTGGTGCTGTCGTTAAATATTTAACTGACTTCTCACCGTAAGTGAGCTTCACTCTCTTAACGAATTCGGCATCACCACCGAAACGGACTTGATCCCAGTAACCTAATTCGCCTAATACTTCTTTTCGAAACATAAACGACGACATATTAGGGAAAATAAACTGTCCAAACTTCCCTCGACGATAAAAGTCGAGTTGTTCTGTCGCGCGCGCTTGCTGTGAGAAGTTCCCCATGATATTAGGATTGTCGATTAAATCACGCACTTGTGTTTCAATCTTCTTCGGGTGTGACCAGTCATCAGCATCATTGATCGTAATAAAGTCGCCTGTTGCGATATTTAATGCCGTGTTACGGGCCGTGTATGCGCCACCGTTTTCGGCTGTTTGAGTGACTTTAATCCTGTCATCAATTGATTCATACCGCTTCGCTAATTCATATGTATCATCTTGACTGCAATCATCGACTATGATGATCTCAAGATTGCGCCACGTTTGTTTACGTAAAGATTCAACCGCTGTTTCGATCATGTTGCCTGCATTATAGACTGGGACAATGATCGTTACTTTCTTGTCCCCCCGAGTGCGTTCTAACTGCTCATCACGAACATCTAGACGGTCGTATAAATCATAGTCAGCTTGGCTGAAGTGGACTGTCTTTTCATCATGTTGCTGATAGAGGCGGTTAACCCAGTTAAGTTTATCCGCTTCTTCAGTATGGGCGTTTGCCATAGCTAAGAAGACATCGGGATTATTTTGCTTTAAAAAGGGCTTTAATATTTCTTTCGCTTGATTATACTCACCTATCCCTCTTAACGATTCGGCTTCTATAATCGCCATTCGTTCACGTTCTGTTTCATCTTTCGTTAATGGCTTAAGCTCTTCTATAATTGAGAGGACTTGTTGATCATCTTCTTCTGTATATTTATTGGCATGCCAAAGAGCCAGCTCAACTCCAGCTAGCTTTTTTAAAAATGGGTTATCATCTTGTTTAAATAATTCGTTTAGTTCATCTATTGCTTTGTCGTAAAAACCAAGCTCGTAAAGTTTGAACTTCGCACGTTCAATTTTACGAACTTGTTGTTGTTTTTTCCCTGGTTTTAATACGGATTTAACGCGTTGTTTTTGTTTGTCTGTTAGTATATTGCTTAGTTTTTCTTTTTGTGACGGTTTGAGCAAGGTGTAAAGTACCCAATCGATTACTTTTGAAATTGCTCGTTTGATCGCACGTATCACGTTAACCACTTCCAACTTAGATTTATATTAACCTTTTTGTTTCACTGATTCTTTATACTCCTCAACAATCTCTATCGCATCGCCGTCAGAAACGATTTGCCCTTGCTCCATCCAGATCGCTCTCGTACAGACTTTCTTTACAAATGTCATACTGTGAGAGACGATGATGACGGCTTTGGCGCTTTCCATCATCTCTTGGATCTTCTCACTCGCCTTTTCCTTAAAGGCCATATCACCTGTTGATAAGGCTTCATCGATAATGAAGATATCTGGCTTTAACTGAGCGGCAATACTAAAGCCTAAGCGCGCTGCCATCCCACTTGAGTAGTGTTTAATCGGCTTATCAATTGACTTACGAATCCCTGAGAAATCGATAATGTTCTCTAATTCTCTGTCAACGACTTCTTTAGGGATATTAAGGAGCATTCCGTTTAGATAAATGTTATCGCGACCTGATAATTGGGTATTGAACCCTGTTCCATATCCAAGTAAAGCTGACGTTTCACCTTTAAGCATGATGCTACCTTGGTCTGGTTTTAAAATATTCGTCAGTACCTTACAAAGCGTACTCTTACCTGCTCCGTTATGTCCGATAATGCCGACGACTTCTCCTTCACGTATCTCGAAGTCTAAATCCTTTAAGGCGTTAAATGGTTGTTTACCGAGCTTGTATTGCACAGTCGCATTGTCTGCTTTTACGATCACATTGTCTTTTACTTTAGCATTTGCTTTGACTAATTCAAAGTCACGCTTCCGCTTCGGACGTTCTGGTACGCTGTCACGATACATTTTCGCTACTTCTTTCGGGTCGCCATCTGCTTTAATAACCCCTTGGTCTAACCAAACTAATCGGTCACAGTTCCGCTTAGCATATCTTAAGCTGTGCGTTACGATGATGACCATCTTCGCATCCTTTACGAGTTCTTTCATTTTAGCGGCTGCTTTTTTACCGAACTGGGCGTCTCCTGTATTTAAAGCTTCATCTAATATTAGGATTTCTGGTTGTAAGTGTGATGTCACACTGAAGCCTAAGCGGGCCTTCATACCACTTGAGTAATACTTCATCGGCTGGTCGATAAAATCACCTAAACCAGAGAATTCATGGATCGTCTCGAGATATTCATCAATTGTATCTTTAGCGATGCCTAACATCATCCCGTTTAGATAAACATTTTCTCTTCCGGTTAATTCTTTATTAAAGCCCATCCCTAAAGAGAATAGGGCTGACACTTCCCCATCCGTATACACACTACCCTCATCAGGCTTTAATATACCAGAAATGAGCTTACATAACGTCGTTTTACCAGAGCCATTTGACCCGATAATCCCAAGAATCTCACCCTTATATCCTTTTAAATTAAGGTCACGAATCGGCCAGAATTCTTTTTGTTTCGGTTCGTCGTCATCACTCTTATTAAAGATGTCAAAGACTTTCGATTTATAGTCATCCTTCGTCCCAGCCCGAAACGAAACACCTAAGTCTTTCACTTCTAAAACGACTTCTTTATTATCTTGTTTTTCTTGTGTTACTTGTTCTTCTACCATAGAACAACCTCATTTACAGTGCTTTAATAATTTTGTGTTCATTCTTGCTGTAGAACTTAACCATGATATTAAATAAAATAAACGAAGCAATTAATATGATGGTTAACCCGAGAAAGTTAGGGTCCGTTTGATACATTAAAACGTTTCTGTAGGAGTCGACAATGATCGCGATTGGATTATAGTCAACGAGAAAATCAAGCACGATGACATTATTACCAATCTCTAATTCAGCGCCTCTTAAGCGACCACCTTCCCAGATAATGGGTGATGCGTAAAATAGTATTCTGGTGAAATGGGTTAACAAATGATCAATATCACGTACAAATACCGTGATGTACGCTAAAAGCATACCAAGGCTTAAAAGAAACACTAATTGGACTAAGATAATTAACGGTAAATAAATGGATTGCCAACCCGGCATGACGCCAAAGAAGGCTAAAAATGTTGCGACAATAATTAATCCAAATGCAAAATTAATCATTTGTGTAAACGTGATTGATATTGGAAATATGGTCTTAGGTAAATAAACTTGGTTAATAATCGAACCATGCTTCATAATTGATTTAGCGGATGAATTAATCGTTGTTTGCATCCAACGCCAAGCAACTAAACCAATGACTAGGAATACGGCAAAATTCTCCCCACCACGACCTAGCACGATTCCAATCAAGAAGTAGTAGACAACGACATTTAATAGTGGGTCTAACAACCACCAAAAGTAGCCTAAATAACTGTTTCGATTGTCTGCTTTTAACCCTGATTTGACGAGGTATATTAACAAGTCTTTACGTTTAAGCATTTCTTGAAAATAGTTTTTCATAAGCGTTCCTCACACATCCCATGACTTTATATCTTGTAATTGCGCTGTTGCTGCATTTTTCTTATATAGAAATAGACGTAATGTAAGAAATACCAGGCACTTTTAATAACATTCATGCCGAAGCGTTCGCGGTAGATCTTCCAGTTTAGTTTCGCTACTTTTAATTTGTTACTGGAGATCGAATTTGATACTTTCCGGTATTTACTTAATACTTCTTGTAATGCGTAAGCTTTAACGCCTTCTCTTGTAATATCTAGCCATAATAAGTAATCTTGTCTATTCCTTATTAAATCCATTTGAACATGACCTACTTTATCACGATCTAACATAACGGTTAAACAGCCGATATGACAAAACTTTAACAAATCCTTGAAATCTAAGTCACTTGGTACTTCATAAGGTGCACCGGACAAATGGCCATCTTCATCAATCAATTTATATTTCGTATAAGAAAAGCCGACACCTCGTCTTTTCATAAATTGATATTGTTTTTCCAGTTTTTCAGGTAGCCATGCATCATCACTATCTAAAAAGGCAATAAACCTTCCTTTAGCTAGATCCATTGCAACGTTTCTTGCATATCCAGCGCCTTTGTTCTCATCAAGCTTGTGTAACTTAATTCGTGAATCTTGTTGCTTTAGCGATTCAACTATTTTGACAGTCCGGTCTTTAGAACAGTCATCGACAATAATCATTTCCCAATTATCGATTGTTTGGGCTTGAACTGATCTTATTGCTTCTTCGATAAATTGTTCTGAATTATAAGCCGGAGTGATCACTGAAATGAATGAATCGACATATTCATATTGTTGTTCCATTTAAGATACACCTTCACTTTTACTTGTGTGGCTTAATTTCTTCATACCACTTAATAAGTTTATTCTCTTCTACTCCCCAATGCAACCCGTTTAAAACAGCAAGACGTCCGTTTTCTGCCATTTGTTTTGCACGTTCTGGTTCATGACGTAGTGTTTCAATGGCTTCTTTTATTTCATTTGCATCATCAGGGTTAACGGTAATCCCGCATTGATGTTCTGTTATAAATTGTTCCCACTTCTTAAAGTTTGAACAAATAATTGGCAAACCTGCTGCCATATACTCGAAGAATTTCGTCAGTTCCTTCTTTAAGTAATGATCCGTTGGTGGGAAGATTGCAACTCCTGCTAGCCATCCGTCATAAAGGTATGCCTCTTCTATTTCATCTTTCGGGACGTATTCATCAATCCCTTTAAAATGAATCCGATTCTGATTGTCACCTGCTACACCTTTTATTTGGTCTGCAAATGACTTTTTACAATAGCCGATGTAATGCAGTTCAACTTGATCATCTATAACAGGCAACTCCGCGTGCTGAAGAGCCCCACGCTCTAATGTCACATTACCTGTATATAATAGTTTATTAGTTTTAGTATTTCCTAAATCTTCTTTATTTAAAATACGCTTACTAATAATCGGATAATTTAAGATCTCCTGGCCTGTTGGATACTTGTCTTTATAATACTTTTCTGCAATGACTTTCTCCATTTTACGACTGAAGAACTTCTCTACTAGTTTAAAAGTTTTTGAGGCGATTTTCCGCAATGGCTTAGGTAAATATTCCTTTTGAAGCATGGCGGTTTCGTAATCTTCATGAATGTCATAGATTACGGTGTTTCGTTTATTTTTAAGTAACCATGCAACGGGTAGTAGCTCTGGGTCGTGAAAATGGTAATAGTCTGCATTTAATGCTTTTGCCTGTTTGTAAGTTTCAGCTGAGCCTGAAATCATTCGCTTAAATTTATTATGATGCTTAGTCAGTGAGATCGTTTTTAACTGATTTTCTTTTATATGTTGATTAGCTTCAGGGGCGATTAACGTGACATCATAGCCCGCTTCATGTAATGACTGGCATTGTTTATAGTAAATTCTCGGGTCTAACGGGTGATGGACCGTTGTTAGGTGTGCGACTTTTAAAGGCATGCATCAGCCCCCTTTCTAATCATTAAGCTCTTTATGCGTACGTTGTTGTTATTGTGAATCGCTTTCGGTTAACAAAGTCAATCATTAAATGTATTTAAAATCACATCTTCATAACGCGATACGATTTTTGGTGCGTTGAAGAAGTCTGCGCGTTCTTTACCTAATTCAATTCTCTCTTGTATTTGTTCTGGCGCTAATGTCAATACATTAGTCATCGCATCACTAATCGCATGCTCATCGCCAACCTCACATAAGTCACCATACCTACCTTCATCTAATACTTCTGAAGGGCCTGACTTACAATTTGTTGAAACAACGGGTGTGCCACTAGCTAATGCTTCAGCAATGACATGACTAAAGCCTTCATGAATTGATGTTAAGACGAATAAATCTGACTGGTTGAAGAAGATATACGGATTGTCTTGAAATCCGATGAAATGAACGCGATCTTGGATTCCTAAACTTTCAGCTAAACTGACTAACTCTTCTTCAAGCGGACCTTCACCTAAAATAACAAGCTGTGATTTTACTTGGTCGTTCGTTTTAGCAAATGCTTTTAATAACGTATGGTGATCTTTTTGTTTAACGAGTCGACCAGCTGTGACAACGACCTTTTCACCTTTATTAAAGATCGGCTTCAAGTGATTGGGTAGAGTTCCTGATTCAATTTCATTCGTCATATTCACAATATCTAACGGGTTATATACAACTTCTATATCGTTCGGTTTTATTTTATACTTTGTGACTAGGTTTTGTTTAACCCCTTCTGATAATGAAATAACTTGATCTGTTCGATTATAAAACCGACCATATATGAAGCATTTTAAGTTACCAAGAAACGACCCACCAACGTGGTCTGCTTCTCTTACAACAACTTTAGCCTCACTAAATGATAACATCTTAGCTAGGATTGCGACCATGTTGTAATTGGGAATCGTACTAAAGATAATGTCTATGCGTTCTTGTTTAATTAACTTAGCTAACGGCCTAATCCCGTTTCTTAACCTTTTCTGCTCTAGTTTAATAAATTTGACGTCTTCTTTTACGTATTGTTCATATTCACCATCATGGTTTAAGGTCACGAGCATGGGTTCGAACTTGTTACGATCAAGGTTATTCATGATGTTTAATAATGTTCTAGCAGCGCCGCCTTTTCCCATCGTATAGATGAAAAAGAGTATTTTTTTACGCTTCATAATTGTCCATCCTTTTTTAAGGGAAAAGTTTGATTAACGACCGACTGAATAATAAGTCACTTCACTTATTTCATCTTCTTTATAAATGTTACGTCCATCAAACACAATAGGATTCTCAATGGCTTGGAACGCTTCGTTGTTAAACAAGTCTTTAAACTCATCCCATTCTGTTAAGATTAAAATCGCATCAACGTCTTTAATCGTCTCTTCTGTATTATTTTGATAGTTAACGCGTTCATCGAGTACTTGCTTGGCATTATCCATCGCGATTGGATCATATGCTTTTATATGAGCACCTGCTTCTAGTAATTCTTTTGTCACGATGATCGATGCCGCTTCACGCATATCATCAGTATTAGGCTTAAACGCTAAACCTAAAACGCCAAATGTCCTACCTTCTAATTTTCCATCAAAATGATCTTTCACTTTATCAACTAATAGACGCTGTTGTTGTGTATTAACATCAACAACTTCGTTTAAAATCTTAAAGTCATAGCCAGCTTGTTTCGCAATATCGACTAATGCTTTTGTATCTTTTGGAAAACAAGAGCCTCCATAGCCAATTCCGGCGTTTAAAAATTTATTGCCAATACGCTCATCCATTCCCATTCCTGCTGCTACATCTTCAACATTCGCACCAACACGTTCACAAATGTTAGCCACTTCGTTTATAAAGCTTATCTTCGTTGCTAAGAATGCATTCGATGCGTACTTTATCATCTCTGCACTCGCTACGTCCGTTTTATAAACGGGCACATTAAATGGACGATTAATCTCTTCAATTGTGTCAGCTGCTTGACTGTCGTCTGCACCAATCACGATCCGGTCACCGTAAAATGTATCATGAATCGCAGAACCTTCGCGAAGGAACTCCGGATTCGATACAACACTTACGTTAACGCCTTCTTGTTTGTTCGCTTCTAAAATACTTAAAACGTGATGGTTCGTCCCAACTGGTACAGTACTTTTAGTCACGACGATGATGTCTTGTCGTGCTGTTTCAGCAATTTGTTTCGCGACGGTTTCAACAAATGATAGGTTAGCAGAGCCATCTTCATTCTCTGGTGTGCCAACTGCAATGTAAGCAACATCTTTATCTTTAAAGCCTTGCTTGTAATCCGTTGTAAATGTTAAATTACCGCTTCTAATATTAGCCTCAAGCAGCTCTTCTAAACCTGGTTCGTATATGGGGGATTCACCTTGCTTAAGCTTAGCGATCTTCTTCTCATCAATGTCGATACATGTCACGTGATGTCCCACGTCACTTAAGCATGTTCCTGTTACAAGTCCTACATATCCAGTCCCAACTACTGCAATATTCATAAGTTACACCTCTACCTTTACAAGATTTAAAATCGTTTCTTTTAATGATTGTAGCTTATCTTGTGCTTCTTGTTCTGTTTCACCTTTAACAGCGAAATAGAATTTAATCTTCGGCTCTGTACCAGATGGCCTTAGGCAGCACCAAGAATTCTGATCGAATATAAATTTAATCGCATTCGTCTTTGGCAGTTGAATCGTCTCTTCTTCATTTGTCTCGACATTCGTACGCTTTAATGTCGAATAATCTTCTTTATATTGTAGTTTTAAACCGTCAACATTAAGCTCATTTATTTGTTTAAAGTCTTGTAACATTTGGTTGATCTTCTCTTGCCCAGCCAGTCCAGCAAGTTTCACTGAATGAAGGTCTTCAAGATAGTAACCATGCTTTCTATAAAGCTGTTGTAAAGCTTCATATAGCGTATAGCCTTGCTTATTCCAGTAAGCAGCCATCTCAGCTGTCATAACCGTTGCTTGGACGGCATCTTTATCACGAGCAAAAGGCTTAATCAAGCAGCCGTAGCTTTCTTCATAACCGAAGACAAATTGCTTCTCATGTGTACTTTCGAATTGTTTAATTTTCTCACTTATAAATTTAAATCCTGTTAAAACATCCTGTGTTTCAACACCATAGCTTTTAGCAATCGCTCGGCCCATCTCTGAGGTGACGATTGTTTTCACCATGACACCTTGATTAAATTGCTCATGTCGTAAAATATAATCAAGTAGTAGCGCTCCAAGTTGATTACCGGTTAACACTTGGTACTCGTTTTCATTGTCTTTCACTGCAACACCTAAACGATCGGCATCTGGGTCAGTCGCAATTAATAGATCTGCTAAAACTTCTTCACCATACTCAATCGCCTTCGTAAATGCTTGGTGTTCTTCAGGGTTTGGTGAGGCGACTGTCGTGAAGTTGGGATCAGCTATGACTTGTTCTTTAACAAGTGTTAAATTTGTAAACCCTTGTTGTTTTAAACCACGTTCAACTAGTGATGTAGCCGTTCCGTGAAGCGGTGTGAAGACAATATTTAAGTCATCTTTAGGCATGTCATGGTCATAAGCCATTGACTCAAGCTTCTTTAAATAAGCTTGGTCGACTTCATCTTCTAACCATTTTAGTAGGTTTTGTGCGTTCAGTTCTTGTTCTGATAAAACAGGAATATTCAACTCATTGTCTACACTTTTTACCAGTTCCATCAACTCTTCTGAAGGTTCTAATGGTAACTGACCGCCATCTTCGTTATACACTTTAAAACCATTATATTCTGGCGGGTTATGACTTGCTGTAATCATGACTCCGTTAGCTGTTTTTAAATGTCTTACAGCAAATGATAAAAGTGGTGTTGGACGAATATCTGTAAATAGGTAAGTCTTAATGCCGTGAACGCCCATCACTTTTGCGATTTCAAGTGCGAATGATTTCGACATATGACGCGGGTCATGGGCGACGACAACGCCCTTCCTTTTCCATTCTTCGCCTTTCTCTTCAATATGTAATGCAAGCCCTTTAGCTGCTTTACGAATCGTATAAACGTTCATTCGGTTGATTCCTGGACCTAACTCCCCGCGCATACCACCTGTTCCAAATGAGATCGGCTTATGGAAGGCTTCTTCTTGTTCTGTATCATTCAAGTTTTGTAATTGTTGTTTTAATGTTGATTCTAATTGTTCAAAATTCATCCATCTTTGGTAATGCTCTTTCCATTCCATTTAGATGACACCCCTATTCCTTTTTGCTTATCATTCCCAAACTTTAATTATACTATTTTCTGTTGGGTTATGTAATTAGCTTTGTTAAAGTCCGTAGTTGTTATTGTGAACCGCTTTCGTTAGACGCTTTCACCCACGGGCACAAGTGTAACAACTGCTCAAACTTCCCTACGGTCGTTTGTCGCAGTGTTTTCATTACCAGAACACGGGCTCTGGGGCCACCTCGGCAAAGAAAACATCTAAGTTACCAACAAAACCCCCATGATTATAGCCATTGGGGGTCTTTTGCTTTTATGACATTTCATCCTGTCCGAAAGCCCCCACTTCAAAACTCCAAGTAACTGGGAGATGAGGCTTCATGTAATGAAAGTTTTCACTTTATTTGACTCGTTCTTTTTCGACAATTTCTTCTAAAAATGGTAATAAGTCTTCACGAATATCTTCACGTTCTAAAGACATTTCGATCATTGTTTTTAAGAAGCCTTTGATTTCACCAACGTCATAACGGCGTCCAGCAAAGTCATACGCATAGACAGACTGTGATTCGTTAAGGCGCTGAATCGCATCAGTTAATTGAATTTCATTACCTGCTCCAATTTCTTGGTCATCTAAGTAACCCATAATCTCCGGGTTTAAAACATAACGACCCATGATCGCAAGGTTTGAAGGCTCTTGTCCTATAGATGGCTTTTCAACAAATTGCTTAACCTTGTATAAGCGGCCGTCTTTTTCTAATGGGTCAATAATACCGTAACGGTCTGTTTCACCATCTGGGACGGTTTGAACACCGATGATTGATTTTCCTGTTTCGTTGTATTGGTTAATCAACTGTTTTAAACCTGGTGTTTCTGAGCGAACAATATCATCACCTAATAAAACGGCAAATGGGTCATCGCCGATAAATTTACGAGCGCACCATACAGCATGGCCTAATCCTTTAGGCTCTTTTTGACGGATATAGTGGATATCGACGTTTGATGATTTTTTAACTTTTTCTAGTAAGTCATATTTTTCTTTCTGTTCAAGTGTTTCTTCAAGTTCTAACGAATGGTCGAAATGGTCTTCAATTGCTCGTTTACCTTTACCTGTTACGATAATAATATCTTCAATTCCTGAATCTATTGCCTCTTCAACGATATACTGAATGGTTGGCTTATCGACAATTGGAAGCATTTCTTTCGGTAATGCTTTAGTCGCTGGTAAGAAGCGTGTCCCTAACCCAGCAGCTGGAATGATCGCTTTTTTAATTTTAGACATGTTAAAACCTCGCTTAATTTATGTTTTTAACGTTTCAATATTTTAACAGACCTAATTGCATCAGACAAAGTATGCTTAATATATTAATTCGCTTCCATATGATTATTTATGACATTTTGGATGCGATTTCTTTCTTCACCTGAAACGATATAATACCATATGCCATCGATACGATCGCCACTTCCGCTTATTTCTTCACGGACCGTTTCATCGCGAGTGCCTCGATAGTTCATGAACAGTTGACGCATTTCATTCATTTGCATATTCGTTTCAACGTTATCTCCAGCAGCTTCTAATACATTATCAATTCTTGTAAATGAATCAAAAGACATTACTTCTTGCACCATGGCATCAATGATCATTTGTTGGCGGTCGTTTCGGCCTAAATCACCACGCGGGTCTTCACTACGCATACGCGAAAACTCTAATGCCTCAGAACCACTTAGATGAAGCTCACCTTCAGGGAATTCATATCCCCCTTGTGTGAAGGCCATATTGTTATTAACAGATACGCCACCTAAAGCATCAACACCGTCTTGTAAACCTTCCATGTTAACATGAGAATAGAAATGGATTGTTGTATCTAAAAAGTTTTCCACTGATTGAACAGCTAAGTCTGAACCACCAAAAGCATAGGCATGATTGATTTTGTCCATGCCACGACCTGGAATTTCTACTCGTGTATCACGTGGAATACTAAACATAAGCATTTCATTCGTATCAGGGTTTAACGAAGCGAAAACAATCGTATCAGAACGACCTGTATCACCTTCACGCGAGTCGATTCCTAATAATAAGACGTTAATCGTATCGCGATCTTGCAAACGATTTTCAACCTCTTCTCGCTTTTCTTGATCTGATTCGAGTGGTGTATACATCGAAGAAACTGTGTCACTTAACTGATTATATAAATATAAACCATAACCACCTATTAATAAGACTAGAACACCGATAATAGATAGTGTGATTTTAAGTCCTTTTCGTTTTCCTTTTGTTTTCTTCTTTTTTTCCATACGACTGCTCATAAATACTCAACCCTTCTGTAAAATTTAACTATTGACATTATACTACATAATTTAGCCTATAAAATTAAAATCTGATTAAATTTTTCTAAGAAAGTACTTATATTAATTGGTTCATTTTAGTGGAAACGCTGTTAATGAGGTGATTCGCTCTTAAATCGAGAGTTTCGCTCTTTTAATGAGATTTTCGCTGTTAAATTGAGATTTTCGCTCATTTAATGAGATTTTCGCTCTTAAATCAAGATTTCCGCTCTATTGATTAATCGGCAGCGGCATCCCTAAGTAATATCCTTGTGCCATTTCAATGTTTAACTGTCGTGCTGCTTCTAATGTTGAGGTTGTTTCAATGCCTTCTAGTATTAATTGTGTATTGGTGATTTGACAATATTGCTGTAGGGATTCGAGCGTTTTTTGTTTTAACGTTGAGCGGTGAATCTCTTCAGAGAAGCCCCGGTCCACCTTCAAGATATCCGGATCAAGGTCCAAAATTGTTATAAATGAAGATGCGCCATTTCCTATATTGTCTAATGCAATTTGATACCCCTCTTCTTTCAACAATTGGACAGATTGTTGCAGCTCTTTAGGTGTTATGACTACTTGTGGCTCGTTGATTTCTATTACTAATTTTCCCCGGTCTAAGTTGTTGTTCTCTACTTCACGGTTAATAAACTGACAAAAGTCCTTATTTAATAAAGTAGCTGGGAAAATATTGATATATAATTTTAAGTCTTGGTCATGGAGTGTCGATTGAAACGTTTGAATAGCTTTTTGAATTGATAGTTTTTCCAATTCGTACAGCCATCCCTTATTTGAAGCTTGTCGAAAAGTGGTTAGTGGGTTGGGTGTTAAACTAGACCTAAATAAAGCCTCAAATCCTATTATGTCAGAACTTTGTATATTACAAATTGGTTGGAAGGAATGATTAAATTGTCGCTCTTGTAATATCACTCTTTTTTCATTACTCATAATACCTTTCACCCCCACTAATCAGTTATTTCGAATTACTTTTATTTTAATTCATTTTACTTACACATACAACATAACTAGACAAAATTTAACAGGTTTGTAGTCATAGAATATGAAAAATCGACAACCCACTAAAAACTATAGTAATATTATAGTATTGAAGGAGTTGATACTAATGGATAAGAGAAAGCTTCAGATTGGCTGCCTCATATATATAGTGTTTGGTGTTTTTATTACAACCATGTATTTTACTTTTACAGATGGTGATTTGTTTCGAAGTTACTTTGACTGGACAGATTTGTTTGATGCGTTTTTTGGTTCTGTTCATGCATTTGACAACAACCCCTTCAACACATAAAAAGCCTTGGCACACCTTAATTTGGCGCCAAGGCTTTTTTGTTTAACTATTTATCCCACTGCGGAATTTTTCAAAAACCACACCTTATCCATTATGCTTCTTTGTTTTTACGCTTGGTAAATTTCGCTGATAAGTCATCGAACAGTGTGTAGACAACTGGAATCAGCAGTAATGTAAAGAGCATTGATATAGTTAAGCCGAAGATAATAACAACGGCTAATGGTTGTTGGGCTTCTGCACCTTCACCTAAACCGATTGATAACGGAATCATACCTAACACGGTTGTAAGTGTTGTCATTAAGATCGGGCGTAGACGGTTCGCACCTGCTTCAAGAATGGCTTCGAAGCGCTCTTTACCTTTCCCTCTTAAAATATTGATATAGTCAACGAGCACAATCGCGTTGTTCACCACGATACCGGCGAGCATAATTATACCTATAAAGGCCGGAATGCTAAATGGTAAACCTGTTACAAACAACCCGAAGATCACACCAACAATAGTAGCTGGTAGAGAGAACATAATGACAAACGGGTGTAGGAAATTCTCAAACTGTACTGCCATTACTGCATAGACTAGGAAGATTGAGAATAATAGTGCGATAGCTAAGTCTTCAAAGGCTTCAGCCATATCTTCCGCTTCTCCACCCATCGAATAGTTATAACCATCTGGTAGATCAACACCGGATAATAAGTTTTGAATATCTCCTGTTACGCTACCTAAATCACGATCGACAATTCCACTTGTTACGTTTACGGTACGTTGTTGGTTTTGTCTAGTTAAGCTTGCTGGTCCTTCTTCTTGTACGAGCTCTGCAATGTCTGATAAGGCTAAGCTAGCACCTGTTGGCGATTGAATCGTAATATTTTCGATGTCTTCTATTGTTTGGCGTTGGTCTTCTGGTGTTAACACACGGACATCTAACTCTTCTCCACCACTACGGTATTGTGTTGCTACTTGCCCTAAAAGCTCCATTTGTACTTGGCCCATTACTTGTTCATACGTTAAGCCGTATTCACTAGCGACATCACGATCAACGAGAACCTGCATTTCTGGGCGGCCTTCTTCAGCTGATGTCATCGGATTATGAATACCTTCTACATCTGAAATTATATCCACAAATTCATCAGCGATTTCTTCTAGTACTTCGTAATCATCACCTGTAATTTCGATTTGGATTGGGTCGCCACCACTAATATTTGCACCCATAGCATTGACATTAATTTCAGCACCAGCGATTTCTTGTGCCTTTTCATCCCAATCTTGCACGACCTGTTCAGTTGTGCGGTCACGCTCGCCACTTGGAATGAGCTGGATCATGTAGTTGGCGTTATTAGCGCCACCTCCACCCATACCCATTCCGCCGCCACTACCAATCGTGACGAAATTCGATTCAATAATGTCTTCATCTTCTGCGACAATTTCATTAATTTGTTCAGCACTTTCAGTTGTCGTTTCTATATTCGTGCCTGTCGGTGTTTCCATTGATATTTCAATTTGACCTTGGTCGGCTTCAGGAATAAACGCTGCGCCTAACTGTGGCAATAAGAATAAACTTCCGACAACTAATGTAAATGTCCCTAGTATCATCGTTTTTCTAAATTTCAACACGCCGCGTAATACTTTTTGATAAACGCGAATGATTCGATCTAATAAGCGGTCAAACCAGTAACGTCTTCCACCTTGGTCAATCGCTTTGGTTAATAGTTTGGACGATAACATCGGAATCAAGGTGACCGATGCGGCTAGTGATGCGATTAACGCAAAGGCTACGGTTAAAGCTAACGGTGTGAATATTTCTGATGCTATTCCATCGACAAATACGATCGGTAAAAATACAACTAATGTCGTCGTCGTCGATGCAATAACGGCTGGTGCAATTTCTGTTGCACCTCTTCTGGCGGCTTCTTTTATACCATAACCCCGTTCTCGATAGGTGTATATGTGCTCGAGTATCACGATCGAGGAGTCAACCATCATCCCGATACCTAGCGCGAGTCCACCCATTGTAAGAACATTAACAGTCTCACCTGTAAAATACATAAGCGTAAAGGCTGTAATCACCGCTATTGGAATTGAAAGCCCAATAACAAGGGTTGCTCTAAAGCTCTTTAAAAATAGTAAAAGTACTATAACAGCAAACGCTGCACCAATTAAAATATTTTGAAACACAGAGTCGATGGACGTCCGAATAAAGTCAGCTGTGTCAAAAACGACATCTAACTCTACAGCCTCAGGTAAATCACCACGAATATTATCCATTGAGGCAATAATTTCATCTGAAACGCCGACTGTGTTAGCATCTGTTTGTTTTAAAATGTTCATCACAACAGCATTTTGTCCGTTGACTAACGTCTTTTCATTAGAATCGAGCGTTCGTTGTTCAACGGTTGCAATGTCTTCTAAACGGAGAAAATCACCTTCTTGTGTTTGAAGTAGGGTTTCTCTAATCTCATCAATCGATTCATACTCACCAGGTATACGTAGTTGCAATTCTTGTGTACCACGTTCAATGACACCAAGTGATGCCGATTGGTTCGCATTTTGGACGGCTTCCATGACTTCTTGTGAGGATAAGCCGAATTGATTGAGTCGTTCATGATCTAATTCAACTTGAATCTCTTCTGCTTCGCCACCTTCTATGGTTACTGAACCAACTCCTTCTTGACGTTCAAAGTTCGGTTCAACTTCTTCCTCAGCAAGGTTTTGAAGAGTAGCTTGATCATCTCCTGTTAGACCTACCCACATGACAGGCATTTGCTGCGGATCAAAGCGCAGCACACTTGGTTCATTCGCTCCACTCGGAAGCATACCCGAGACTTGATCAACTGATTCTCGAACATTGAGTAACGCTTGATCAAGGTCTGTGTCCATTGAGAACATAATCATAACCAATGAACTTCCAGGCTGTGATTGAGCTTGAATCGTATCAACACCTTCAATCGTGCTGAGGGAGTCTTCAAGTGGTCTTGTGACGAGCTCTTCAACTTCTTGCGGTGCAGCCTCATCATAAGATGTAGCGACTACCGCAATTGGTAAATCAATATCTGGATATAAATCGACCGGTAAGTTACGGAATGAAATAAAGCCCATCGCTAGTATGGCGAGGACAATCATAATGACACCAACCGGTCGTTTGATCGATGTATTTACTAAACGCATAGGTTAGTCCTCCTCAACGATGCGTACCGTTTGGCCATCATCTATTGTTAATTGCCCACGTGTAATTACCGCATCCCCTTCTTGAAGCATATCTTCTTCTTTTGATTCGATTGCTGTATAAGCTGATTGCATTGAAATCACATCAACATCAATGCGAGTCGCTTGTTCATCTTCAACTAAATAGATAAACTGATCAGCACCTCGTTCAACAATTGCTTCTGTTGGTACAATAAATGTATCGGTTTCGATCACATCATCAATTTTAATTTGCGCCGTTAACCCAGAAGGTATAGCATCATCTGGTTGTTCGACTTCAGCTTCTATATCGAATAGACCATTCTCACCAGCTGTACTTGCAATGTAAGTAATCTCAGCTTCACCTTCTTCATTAGCCTGCGAAATTTCGAAATCTACTTCATCGGCAACTGAGATTAACTCACGGTTAGTCGCTGTCAATTGAAAATGGAAAACAAGTGGGTCAGCACCAATGATGACCGCTTGAGGTTCTTCTGTTGTCACCATGCGTCCTTCTTTTGCGTCAAGTTCTTGGACTAGACCGTCTATTGGCGATTCTATTTCCATCAATCCATATTGTGACGTGTATTCAACAATCACGTCACCCTCTTCGACTTCATCACCACGACTTACAAATACTTCTTCCACTTCACCAGCCGCCTCTGCCATAACAGGAGCTTGGTCATTAGGCATTGAACGTGCTGTGAAGTTTTTCGTTACTGAAAAATCATCAACTGTTACCTCTTCTGTTTCAACTGACGTAACCGTTTCTACCTCTTCATCTTCTGTCTCACCATTACAAGCCGTTAATACAAATAAAGAAACGACCATCATTATTAAAAACTTTTTCACCATGAACTTTCACCTCTACACGTTCAATTTTTGTCTTAATTGTTTAACTTCACTTCTAAGTTCGTTATACTGTTCTAAATTCATTAATAAGGAATCTAAAACGATTGGCTCGACCTCGTCTTTATGAATTTCTTTATCCAGTGCATCAAGAGCCTTTAACACCTTACTCTGATATTTAGTCATCTTGCTTAATACTTTCTGCCTAATTTTCGTTATAATGATCGTTTGGTCCTCCATAAAATCAGGTGTTCGTTTAATCGGTGTCCTCTCTTGATTTTTGATCATTTGTTCACACATTTCATCAAGTCTTCTAAGAATGAATTCGGGTAGCTTTTCAACATCAATCGAGTCTTCATCGACCATAAGCCAATTGGTATACCCTTGCAAAATGCCATCGATCATAACAAGAATATCTAATAAGTATGGATCAATCTCATCATCGTACATAGATTTAACATTTTGTTGTAACCAATCATAATTTTGCTGTTTAATTTCAGTTATAAACCC
The DNA here is from genome assembly GCF_039521975.1 of Alkalibacillus silvisoli. Classification (NCBI taxonomy): domain Bacteria; kingdom Bacillati; phylum Bacillota; class Bacilli; order Caryophanales; family Bacillaceae; genus Alkalibacillus; species Alkalibacillus silvisoli. The sequence goes on from NZ_BAAACZ010000024.1 coordinate 31,032, forward strand.
ATCCATATCCTGTTCGATTGGGACTTGTTCACGCATAATCATTTTAATTAATGGTTTATGCTTTAAGAAAAAGTCAAAGAAAACAGCTAACTGGCTCTTAAATGATTCTCTCGGGCAATCGGTTTGAACGTTTTTCTCCACCATCGCCTCACCTAAGACAGCGTAATAATAATCATAGATCGCTCTAATTAAATCATTTTTCGATGTGAAATAATTATAAAAAGACCCCTTTGCTACATTTGCTTGGTCAACGATTTCCTGTACTGATGTGACGTGGAAACCTTTTTCAGCAAAAAGGGTAATACTTGCTTTTATTATTTTAACTTTTTTCTCTTGCATACTCACTCATCCTTCACGTAAGTTAAAATGACCAGTCAGTCACTATATAAATGTACCAAATATCCCCCTTCGCTTACAAGTGTTCTCTATAATGTTCACAATATTTTCAATCCTTGATATTTGTTGATACTTCGACACGGAATGGTAGGCAGACACTGACAAAGCTTTCATAATAAAAACCAGCCGATAATCTTTGACCTCGACTGGTTTAATTCTTATATGATCTTCCTTTGGTTTAGCGCCTTTAACCAATGTCGTCTTTTTTATGGAAGTAGCCAAGTAGAAAGCCTGCATACATTAATTGCTTATTGTAATTTGTTTTCGTCATTTCGAATTGGACTTCTTCACCAGTTGTAAATTGAATGGTAGAGAAGAAATCATTATTTCCTTTATAATAAAATTCTTGAATATATCTGTAAGAAACCCAGTCTGAACGGCTTCTTTTCTGCAACGTTGTCGGTATGAACAAGCTGTTGTAACCCATTTCGATTGGAATCGGTAATCGACTGCGTTTATTAATGAGATCCTCAACAGCCCTCCTTCTCCCTTCTAACGTTGTCAGCCCTTTTTTGAGGCACGAAGCATTTAAGATTTCTTCTGGATTTTGTTCACATAAATACTTAGCATCATTTTCCAGAATCCAACTTTTATATGTAGGATCGTCATGATGTTTGATCGCCATGGTGCCATCATTAATAATATAGTGTTGTCTTTGTTCCATTATATTCCCCATTTATTTCTCCCTTTCTTACTGTATTATGAAAATTATTAATAATGGTAATTAACCAATACTATTTTACTATATTTGATTGTATTTTAGTAATTTTTTGACTATTTTTATGATCTTTTTGACTATTTTCTTAAAATTTGTCATTTCAAGTCGATATTATTAGTGAGGGATTGTGAGGTGAAAGTATGGATATTGCTAAGGCATCAATTGGCATGAGTCAAGTACATGCGAAACAACAATTCGGAGTTGGCTTGGCTAATGAGGTCAAGGAGCAACTCGAACAACAAGGAGAAGCTTTTGATCAGATGCTTGAATCTAGTCAAGTTCCCACTCATCCTAACTTAGGTCAGAACATTGATTTAAAAGGTTAACGAAAAAGGTCCAAAGTTCTTTAACTTTGGACCTTAACCTATTTTAGTAATTATCCGTTTCATCTTCATTATCTTCAGGGTCATACTCATCATCAAATTCATCTTGCATTGGTTCCTCATCATCACCTGGATTTTCATCATCGAATTCTTCACTTTGTTGCATATCCGATTCCTCCTCAGGTGCATCAATGCCCGGATCATTATAGTCATCATCATCTGTCGTCCCACACCCAACTACTAACGCAAACGTCATTAGCATGACCATACAAAGTTTCCAAAACTGTGTATTCATCATCGTACCTCCTAATTTTTATATGATCAAACATTATTGTTTCCATAAAAAGTTATTTTATTAAAGGTATATGATTTATTAAAGAGATTCTTTGGATTGAGTGGGGGCGATGGTGCGGGTGGGTGAGCGCGATGGTGTGCGCGATGGTGTGCGCGGGCGCGAATTAGGCGTTCGCCTGATTAATTGGGCGTTCGCCTGATTATTATGAGTTTCGCCTGATTATTGAGAATTTCGCCCGATTATCGAGAATTTCGCCTGATTAGCTAGTGGTCAAATCGATAACTTAGGTTATAGCCTAGTTTTCGCATGAAAAAAGAACCTTGCTACAAGCAAGGTTCTTCGTTTCATTTTTACTGTTGGTCTGGGTCGACGATGGCGAACATGATTTCTGCTTCGCATGCCACTTCTCCATCAACAGTGGCAACTGCTTTTCCTTTACCGACAGGGCCTTTAAGTTTAACCATTTCGACTTCTAGTTTTAAAGTGTCACCTGGTTTTACTTGACGCTTGAATCGGCATTTATCAATTCCTGTAAACATGCCTAGTTTTCCTTGGTTTTCTTCAAGTTTTAAAATGGATACGGCACCTACTTGCGCTAATGCTTCAACGATTAGGACACCTGGCATTACCATGTAATTTGGAAAATGTCCTTGGAAAAACGGTTCATTTGCTGTTACATTTTTATAGCCTACTGCTCGTTTTCCATCTTCTAATTCAGTCACTTGATCGACTAATAAAAAAGGGTATCGATGTGGAATAATTTGTTTAATTTGCTCAATATCTAACATAACCATCCTCCTAGTTAAGCTATAACGGCTTTTTACTTACCTTGTATATAGTCATATAAATCTTGCCACATAGAGCGGTCAAAAACCTCACTCGGTTCATTACCTTCTCCAATTACACCAAAACCAATCATCGTCCCCACAATTAAGGCGACAACACTTAATACGACGACGAGTATAAAGCGTAACCAAACTGGAAGATAGCGGATACGGCCTTTTTTCTGCTTCTTCTCTTTCTTTCTAGCTGCTTTAGCCGCTTTACGTTTTGATTGATTTTTCTCTTCTTTATTATTCTCTTTTGGTTTAAACATTTTAGTACCACGGATCTTACGTGACTTTTGATTCTGGTTTTCCTCTGAAGCCATACTACAACCTCAATTCTAATGCTATCTCATATTTCCGATTAGACCCATCATTTGATCACCAATTGATAATGAACGTGCATTAAATTGGTAGGCACGTTGAGCTTCTAAAAGATCGGTCATTTCTTTAGCCATATTAACATTAGAGCCTTCTAATGCGCTAGGTGTAAGATTAGCCGCTTCAGGTGCAACTGCTTCTACTAACTCACCAACAGGAACCTCTAAATCTTCTTCATTAATTCTAAATGAATTCGCATCAACTGGTTCCATTACTCTTGTGTTGTCAATATCGACTACTTGTAACGTGGCTTCTATGGCTGATTCCCCACCGCGTGTGACTTCGATTTCACCTTGTTCGTTAATTGAAATATCCTCAAAATCGCCCTCAAACACAATAGGGCCATCTTGACCTTCGACTGGATAACCCGCGTTCGTGGTTAACATCATGTCCCCATTAGCTTGTTCAGATAAATAAAAGTTACCAGCTCTTGTATATCGTGTTTCTACTTCACCATCTTGAGTCGGTGCATTAACTACAAAAAAGCGAAAATCATCGCCAATCGCCACATCTAATGGGCGGTCAGTTTGCTCTGGCGTTCCGGTTGTCATATTCATATTTATACTGGACATTTTTGCACCTGAGCCAACCCTGATTCCTTCTGGTGTTAGCCGAGGTGAGTCCTGGTCATAGCCTAATATATTATCAACCTGTTGATACATAAGAGAGGAAAACGCACCTTGACGCGACTTATAACCATGATTATTTATGTTAGATAAATTGTTAGATGTTAGGTCCATGCGTTGTTGCAGTTGACCCATTGTCGCTGCCGCATTAAACATATTTCGCATCGATTAAGCCTCCTCTAATAAGGTCTTATCTTAAACGGCCGATCTCATTAGCCGCTAACTCCATACTTTGATCGAACGTTCTTACAACTTGTTGGTTCATTTCAAACATACGGTGTGCACGTGTCATATCTGCCATGACGGCTTGTGGGTCAACATTGGACCATTCTAAATGACTTTGCTGGACTTGAAAATTAACACCATCAGCCGCTCGTGCATCAACAGCTTCAACATCACCATCATTATTGAACAGATTATCGCCCTCTTTAACGAAATCATTCGCATTCGGGTGATAAGCAATGCCTAACATGGATTGATCGAATGGAGAAATGACTTCACCAGTTTCTAGCACCTCAAACGCTTCAGTACCTGTTTGAATTGGTGCCCCCGCTTCATCTAGGACATAATAGCCTTCGTTAGTCGTTAAAAAGCCCTCAGCATCAACTGTGAAATTACCATTCCTTGTATAGCGAACTTCACCGTCTTCATTTTGAACCTCAAAAAATAGGAAACCCGTTTCATCAGGTATTTCACCATTTTGTAAAGCTAAGTCCGTTTGAAGTCCTGTTTCACGAACGTCACCTTGTTCAAACAATGGGACATCTTCTTGTAAGTACGTACCTGAATTGATCGAACCGACTATATGGTTTCGTGGAATCGATAGCCCATTTTCAGTTGGTATGTTTCTGTTTTCCATATTTTGAATTAACATCTCGGGAAACGCACGAAACGTTGAGCGGTCTTGTTTAAAGCCTGGTGTAAGCGCGTTTGACATATTGTTACTTAAGGAATCTTGATGGCGTTGATTCGCAATCATTCCTGCACCAGCTGTATTAAAACCTCTTAGCATGGTGTTGCCTCCTTTAAATCGTTTATTTAAAGATGGATTTAGACGATTTTATCTTTTGGTAATTTATCAATATTTTCAAGCATAATACCTGTACCTTCAGCAACGCAGCTCATTGGATTTTCTGCGATGAAGACAGGAACTTTTAACTCGTCTGCTAGAAGTTGATCAATTCCATTCAACAAACCACCGCCACCTGTAATGATGACACCACGATCAATAATATCTGCTGAAAGCTCTGGTGGTGTTGATTCTAGGACTGTTTTAGTTGCCTGTACAATCATGCTGACAGATTCAAGTAAGGCTTCTTCAATCTCATCCGACTGAACCGTAATTGTCCGTGGCAGACCTGATACTAAGTCACGTCCGCGAATGTCCATTGACTCATCACGGTTCCCTTTAAAAACAGTCGCGACATTCACCTTAATATCCTCAGCTGTGCGATCACCAATTAGTAGTTTGTATTTGCGTTTTATGTACTGTAAGATATCTTGGTCAAATTTGTCTCCAGCTAATTTAATGGATTCAGATGTTACGATATCACCCATTGAAAGTACAGCAACATCCGTTGTACCACCACCAATATCAACAACCATATTACCGCTTGGTTGGAATATATCCATGCCAGCGCCAACTGCTGCTACTTTCGGCTCTTCTTCTAAGTAAATCTTTTTACCGCCAGATTTCTCCGCTGCTTCTTTAATCGCTTTTTGTTCAACTTTTGTTATGTTTGTTGGACAACAGACTAAAATGCGTGGCTTAGAGAACATACCGCGGACATTTATTTTCTCGATGAAATAACGTAGCATAGCTTCAGTAACATCAAAATCTGCAATTACTCCATCTTTTAAAGGGCGGATTGCTTCGATATTCCCAGGTGTACGCCCGACCATACGGCGAGCTGCATGGCCAACTTCTAACACTTTACCTGTATTACGATCCATCGCAACAACCGATGGCTCATCTAAGACAATGCCCTTTCCTTTCACATGAATCAAAACATTTGCTGTACCTAAGTCAATCCCAATATCTCTAGCGAACATGTAAAATAAATCCCCCTGACTGATCCCATCATTTTGACGTACGAAAATATAATTAATCTATTGTAATATTTTATCACTTTTTTTCTAAAGTGTCATGTTATTTTTAGCCATTGTCGAAAGTTTATGAAAGGGACAACAGTGACGGATTGGTGGGAGGCGAAACTAGGTTTGGCCTTGATTAGATGATGTCACTTTTTGTCTTTTCGGCGAAATAAGTCGAAATGTGCGAGTGAGTAGTGCACTTCACGCAAAGAAAAACTCAAATTATATAACAAAGCACCACTTTGAGTGTAACACCTCCAATAGCAAGAAGAACTTTTCTATCCTATTCTTATGTGTTATAATTGTTATTACAATTATAACTAGGATGTGATCTTTTGGAACAATTTGAAAGGAAAGTTACTAAGGTTGGAAATAGTTTCGGAATCACCCTTCCTACCGAATTACTTAAAAAAGTTGGCTTAACACAAGGGGATGATGTCCAAGTTGAGGTGAAAAATGGGAAAATTGTTTTGAGGAAAAAAGAGCCGGTAACGCTTCCTGAAGGTGTAGATGCAGAATTTATGGATATTTTAAATGATGTCATTATTGAGCATGACAAAGCGTTTAAAGGGTTAGTGAACAGGTAATGGATGACCTTATCTATCTAACAACAAAACAAGTCATTACTATTAACACAGTACAAATTCGCCTATATTCTCCAGATGAGCCAATGGGAGTTAAAGACCCAAGCTTACTTGATTCAGCTATTAATCGACCAAAACAATCAGTACTTGGTAGCGATGCTTACCCCTCAATTTATGAAAAGGCAGCCGCACTTTTTGAATCAATTGTAAAAAACCACGCTTTCCATAATGCCAATAAACGAACCGCACTTGCCTCACTAATTATTTTCTTAAAAACAAACCATTACCACTGGACTATGGGAACCGAAGAAGAGCAAGACTTTACAGTTGATGTCGTAAATCATAAGTACACGTTTAAAGAAATTGTTTCAACAATAGAAAGTCATACAGAAAAAATGTAAACCCATTTCTTATGCGTTTTAACACCCGATTGTGCTTAGCTTTTCGCCACGGCCATCGACACTGTAGATACATGTTTCCCCACGATGATTTGAAAGACCGCGTTTCCTTTGCCTTTTTTTAAGATGTGAAAGCTTCCATATAGGCTCTCAAAAACCCTGTTTAATTAGATCACAAATAAGGATCTTCTCGTGTATTTCTGAAATTGTGCCGCTACCCCAACAATTATTATAGAGCTGGATTAAAAATCACCGCCAATATGGGTTATTAGCGGTGTGTAACAATTTAGCATTCAGAATCAATGGGTAGCCGTTATTTTCTCTTCTTGCTTAACGATTATATCAAAATGTTTTAAAGCTAAGTCTGATACGTGGTGGCAAGCTTTGAAAGTCTGTTCAATCAATACTTCTGCAATGGCGTAAGTCCGTTCATCTTGCTCATCATCTGCCATCTCTAATGCTGTAATACCTTCTAGAATATTCGTCATGAGTACAGCCACTTTCTTCGGGTGAAGAAGCATCATATCATCACTCGATTCAGATAGTTGTGATAGCATTTTAATAAGGTCATTCATACTTTGTTTAACTGGATTGATTAATGGCGATACATGGTCTGATAACTGGTTGAGTCTCTTGCCCATTTCATCTAAAAACTGTTCGTGTACGCTATACTTCTTCATCAGCCGTAATACTTCAAGGCCTAGTATGTTAGCTGTGCCTTCCCACACAGTTAATACTTGGGCATCGCGAAGTAACCTTGGGGTGACAAAATCTTCAATAAAGCCATTTCCACCATGCATTTCAATTGCTTCATGTGAGAAATCAATCGCTTGTTCTGCTGTTTCTTTCTTCAAGAGTGCAATGTAAAGACGTAGCATGGCCCGCTCTTCTTCTGTTGGTTCTGAACCTTTTGCCATAACCGAATCAAATTGATTGACTAAGTCAAATGTAGCTGTCATTTCGACTTCGAGCTTAGAGGCTAGGCGGACTAACGTTTCTTTGACCATTGGGTAGTCTTTAAGTTTATTACCAAATGCATTTCGCTCAAATGCATAATCACGTGCTTCACAGTAAGCCCTTCGCATAATGCCAAGTGAGGCTACTGCGTTACAAACCCTTGATAGATTAAGAGCTTCCATCATATATTTAAAGCCTTCAGATTGTTCGCCTACTAAGTACGCCTTTGCCCCGTTAAATTCGACCTCAGCTGATGGGACTGCGCGAACACCTAGTTTATCTTTTAAGCGGCGGATTGATAATTGATTGTTATGACGATTTTCTTCCCATGGGACTAAAAACAGGCTTAATCCACGTGTGCCTTCTAAAGCGTCTTCCGTACGCGCTAAAACCATCGCAACACCGCACATACCGCTGTTACTGGCAAAATATTTTTCACCGTATAACCGGTAATAATCACCTTCTTGATGTGCTTCTACAACATTAGCGCCAACATCTGAACCACCTTGGCGTTCTGTTAAAAACGTCGCCCCTTCATATAACTCGGTATCTCCTGTTGCAATGACATGAGGTAAGAAACGCGCTCTTAGTTCGTCATTAGCATAATGATCGATTAAATAAGCTGTCGCCATGGTTAAGGTGACAGGACAATAAAAACCTGGTTCGGACTGGGATAAGACGTAACCTTGGGCGTAAGAATACATGTAATTACCGGTATCTTCAAGCTCTGGTATCTCTTTATGAACATAGCCGACGATTCCTGTTTCATACGTTTCTTTGACCGTTTCAAGATAACCATCATTAACCCAAACCTCATTCACTTCTTCGCCCATTTTATTATATTTTATTAGGCGTGGTTGCCCGTCTCTGTCTGTATGAACAGCCCGTTTTTCAATATCTGTTGCTACACGTTCACCGAATTTCGTTAATTGTTCATTTGCATAGTCGAAAAGGTGGGCGGGTAATTGCTTTTTTAATATTTTTTGTAATAACGGGTCAGTGGTGTAAAAATTTTGACTCACAGTGATGCCTCCTGACTTTCGCGTAATTGATTACGTAATAGCTTTCCTGTCGCATTACGTGGTAGCGCTTCCAACCTTTCATAAAATCTAGGAATCTTATAACTTGCTATTTTGTTTTCTAAAAAGGCTTTAAGTGTTGATTCTAAGTCAGCTACATCATCATTTACTACGACAAATGCTTTCGCTGATTCACCCCATTCTTTATGTGGAACACCAACAATAGCTATATCTTCAACGGCTGGATGTTGCATAAGTACTTTTTCAACTTCAGTTGGGTAAATGTTAGCTCCACCAGATATAATGACGTCTTTCTTACGGTCAATAACCCAGTAGTAACCATCCTCATCTTGTCTTGCAATGTCGCCTGTATAAAGCCATCCATCTTTAATCGATTCTTTAGTTTTCTCAGGTGCTCTATAGTATTCTTTCATCGTCCCTTCACCAAGTATGATGATTTCACCTGGTTCACCTTGAGCGACATCTTTTCCTTCATCATCCACTAGGCGAATCTCACAATTTAAAGCAGCGCGTCTTCCGATACTACCAGATTTCTCAGCGTGTTCTTCTGATTGAAGCAACGTGCCATTGGGTCCTGCTTCTGTTAAACCATAGACACAAACTAGTTTATTAGTATTAAATTTATCTTTAACTAATTTAACTTCATTCGTACCCAATGGCGCTCCTCCATAGACCCAGTACTCCATTGACGATAAGTCATATTCTTCTATTTCAGGGTGCTTCGCTGTCATGAGGTAGGCGACAGGTGCTCCGAAGAAATGAGTTACCCTTTCTTTAGAAACCATTTGTAGCAATAAGTCTGGTGTGAAAGTTGGTGCTAATACGTGTGTCGCTCCTACATATAAACCTGCTACCATAAAGAGGTGAAGTGGTGCAGAGTGACTGAGTGGCATCATGTGTAATACGCGACTGTCTTTACTCATTGGCATTTCGATACAGATCATAGTGGCAACAGTTAAAATATTTCGGTGTGTAAACAGAACCCCTTTAGGATCACCTGTTGTACCCGATGTATATAAAATTGAAGCATCATCACCTTCTTTTGCATCACATTCGACTGGCGTTGCTTCACCTTTTAACAATGTGTCAAAAGAAAGCCAATCACCTTCTGCTTCACCAGTTTTAATCAATGTTAAATGTTTATCTTCAGCCAAGTTTTGAGATTGTTCAAATAAAAGCTCATGAGTTACCAAAAACTGTGCTTCACTATGATCTAAAATATACTGAATCTCTCGTTGGGCTAGCTTGGCGTTAATAGGAATGACGATCCCTTTAATTCTTAAAACGGCTACATAAAGTGACATAAACTCAGGTACATTCGGCATGTGGACCACAAGTTTATTCCCTTCTTTAAATCCTAGTTCTTTTAATCTGTTGGCGATACGGTTAACTTGTTCATCCCACTCTTGATACGAAATCCGCACATGTGGTGACACTAATGCCTCATGGTCTGGGTATTTACGAGATTGATAAGCTAACAGTTCAGATATATTCATTGACTATTCCTCCTCTAATTTGTTTAACTCATCGTGAAACACTTGCATGAGCTGTTCCATTTCACCTTTCATTTCGTTTAATTCTTCAATTCGCTTTGAGACTTCTTTAATTTTGTCCTCACCATATTCGACTGTCCGCTTCAATTGTTCTTTTCCAGTCGGGTCCTCTTCAAACAGCAATACCATTTCTTTAATCTCATCTAAATTAAAACCATACTTTTTACCACGAAAAATGAGTTGCAACTGTGTTTGTTCCTTTTTCGTAAATTGTCTATGACCACTTTGGTTGCGTTTCGGTTTTAACAGCCCAACTTCTTCGTAATAGCGGATCGTACGAGTTGATACATTAAACTGTTGGGCTAAATCAGAGATCGAATACATGGCAACTGTCACACCTCCTTATATTTTTCTGAATTTTCCTATATTTTTAGTTTACCATTTACGTTAACGTTAAGTTCAACTAATTTTTGTCATGTTTTAGTTAGTTTTTGATTATATATTAATAGAGTGTTTAATAGGGGGATTCATATTGAAAAAATACTTAATCTATAGTGGCGTTGTTGTCGTTTTTTGTCTAATTACGATTGGAGCTTTTTCATTTTTGAATGGACAAGTTAATCATTCAGATGATGAGGGTTCACTGAATTTTGTTTTAAGTGGGGAAAGTGAATATTGGGAGTTGTCCCATTATAAAATAGAGATTAAACCACAAGAGCTTTTAGCTGGTCAGGGCGAATTGAAGTTTAAACATGGTCATGAATATGATGAGACAGATTATTTCTATTACACAGTTATTGCGAACGTTAATGGCAATACTGAAACTTTGGCTAGTTCCTCTATTCATATGAAAGACGGCGAGAAAATTGGAATTGATGAGTTTGTAATGGGAGAAAATCATGTCGGAGGTTTCTTTTATAATGAAGAGGGAGAGTACGTTACAGAAGAAGATATTTGGCAAATATATATCATAATGGAGTGGCATGATTCAAATGGGGAAATGGTTTATGATCAAATGTTGTTGTATCAATCAAACGTTTGATTAAACACGAAAAAAGCCTGTCACTGTTAATTAGGTTATGGCTAAACTTATGTAACCTATAGATACACCTTAGTGACAGGCGGTTAGGTCGTACAACACAACACTATTAAACGCTGCTTTTTTCTCTATATTTCTTCTTCGTCGCTTCACCACCTCTCAGATGCCTGATTGACTTGTGGTAGTCAAGTACATCTTTCACTTGTTTTGCTAAGGCGGGATTAATGTTCGGTAAGCGCTCGGTAAGGTCTTTATGAACCGTACTTTTTGATACGCCGAACTCTTTTGCGATAACGCGCACCGTATTACGCGTATCCAGTAAATGCTCTGCAATCTTGATCGTTCTCTCTTTGATGTAATCGTGCAAATCACTCGCCTCCTGTGATGTTCACTCTTAGGGTGTAGATAGTACATTTTATTCACCGCCGTATAGGAATATGATATAAATAGGCAGGAGAGAAATCTTTTACTAAAAATGAGAGGGAGTAGCTTTTAAACATCATAAAAAGAGCACCGTTGATTTAGCCCACCTTAACAACACAAAAAAGCCTCGCTAAGTGCGAGACTTTTTTGATGGGTGATGGCTTACTGTTTTACTGGAATCCTGGATTTACAGGTTCACCATCTTCAATTAGTTGGAAGTGTACTTTACTCACATCAGATTCTGAATAAACATTTTCACCTGATAAACCAATGTTATCACCTTGACTTAGTTCATCACCTTCTTCAACTTCAACCTCGGAAAGGCTGGCGTAAACTGTCATGCGCTCTTCACCGTGTTCAACTTCAACTGTTTGACCTAATAGATCATCGTCTTTTACTTCGACAACGGTTCCACTAAGTGATACAATCACCTCAAACGGTTCACCGTCACTTGAAGTAATATCAACACCTTGGCTTTGGTAGTATTGATTATTGTAGAAAATTAATGCATCTTCTTGATCCTCTGCAGATGCTTCAACATCATAGAAGTTAGTTATGATTTCTGTGCGGTCACCTAAAAGTACTGGCAATACGAGCTCTTCTTGGTCCGCTACTACCGGTTCAGCCTCATCACCTTCAGCAGCTTCTTGTTGTTGATCGATGAGGTCATTTTGTTCAACTTGCCAATTATAGTCTTCTTGCTCAGCCTCATCTGTGCCAGCTAACTGATAAATCAATACCCCTGCTAACACGACAGTCACTAAAGTAATGTAAAGTGTTGGATAAAACCAACGTTGACGTGAGAGCTTTTTCCACTTCGATTCGCGGAAAGTCCTTCTTTCCTTTTCATTCATTTTTCATCACCTCAGCAACCATTCTGAACCGATTAGCAAAATTATATACATAGAAGTTGAAATTTTTTCTAAAATTTGTGAGTAACCACTACATTTTAGGACAAAATAAGCTTTTGGCCTGAGGTGAGCGCTGATAAACTCGTCCGAGCGCTGATAAACTCGTCCGAGCGCTGATAAACTCGCCCGAGAGCTGATAAATTCGCCCAAACGCTGATAAATTCGCCCGAGCGCTGATAAGTCCATCGCGAGCGCTGATAAACTCCCGCGAGCGCCGATAAATTCCCGCGAGCGCTGATAAATTCCCGCGATCACTAATCATCCACACTCCCATAACAAAATAAATCCCACCCTCCATAACTGAGAGTGGGATTTTTCTTATAATACATGTTCTAGCGTTTCTATTTCTACACCTTGGTAATAGTGTTTCACAATATCATGGTATGTGTTCCCAGATTGTGCCATGCCATTGGCTCCGTATTGGCTCATTCCAACACCGTGGCCGAATCCATTTGTTTTAAAAATGATATGATCGGCTTTGGCTTCAATGGTAAAGTCATTTGATCTTAAATCTAATTTTTCCCTGATTTCTCTTCCACTAAAAGTTTCGCCATTAACGGTGATTTCTTGAATTCGATTACTTTCGGTGCGTGTAGTATTTGTTACTTCAAATGAGTTACCTTCTAATCCGAGCTGTTGCAACACTTCTTGATAAGTAAAAATTTCTTGGTCGCGGTAAACGGGTGACTGCTCATCCCAAGGGCTTGAAACACTTCTTAAATATGGGATTTCATTTTGCCAATAATCTTCTGCATTTTCAGTATACCCATTACTAGTTGAAAAGAAGGCAGCCGTGATCGGACTTCCATCATATGTGATCACTTCACCAGCAGTTTCTTGAACGGCTTGGTCGATTTTATTCATATTACCTGAATAATCAACCCCCCAAACTTCTCTTAATTCATCTTCTGATTGAAAAACTTGATGTTCTACTGTATCTGTTACGTGGTGTTCTTGTTCAGGGTCATCATGAAGGATTCTTTGTACAATATATGTTCTTGCTGCTAATGCCTGTGCTTTTAATGCCTCCATTTCAAAGTCAGCGGGAATTTCAGAAGCTACAACTAATGCCACATAATCTTCAAGTGGTACAGATTCTATTTGATCTGTTGCTTCTCGCAACACTTCGACCATAATGTCTGAATTCTCACCACTTGCGCTCACATACTCTGTAGATTCATCGATCGAAATATGTTCATTTTCTGTCGCAGCTTCAGCAAAGGGTATGACGATTAATGTTGGAATAACAGTAATCACAGCTAATAAGATAATTCCTAGTATCAATCCTTGTCGCCTCAATGTTTAATCCTCCTTCAACATTTCAATATTCACATCTAGTAATATCTTTATTCACTGTGTTGAATTAATAGAACTAAAAAAAAGAGAAGCGTTTAATCAACGCCTCTCTCTTATACTATTAACTAGATTGCATCATAGAATCATTTGAAGGATTATGCTTTTGTTCATAAACACGTTCAATGTTAGCGCCAAGACCTTTCAGCTTTCCAACAAAATCGACATAACCGCGGTCTAAGTGTTTTAATTCTGTTACAGCTGTTCGACCTTCTGAAACTAACCCTGCTAAAATCAGTGCTGCTGCTGCGCGTAAATCTGTAGCTGAAACTTCAGCACCTTGTAATGTTACAGGACCTTCGATAATGGCACTTCGACCTTCGATTTTGGCTTTCGCATTCATTCTCCTAAACTCTTCAACATGCATAAAACGGTTTTCAAATACTGTTTCAGTGAGCACACTCGTGCCATGCGCTCTCATCGTTAACGTCATTAATTGAGCTTGCAAATCCGTTGGAAACCCAGGGTATGGTAATGTCTTAATATCAATTGGTTTTAGTTCATCTGTTCCAATAACTCGAACACTATTTTCATACTCCTCGATTTTAACACCCATTTCCTTCATCTTTGCTATTAATGAACGAAGATGAGCAGGAATTGCACCTTCTACAATTATATCACCACCAGTGATCGCACCAGCTACCATAAATGTCCCTGCTTCGATTCTGTCAGGAATAATGGTATGTTCTACACCTTGTAGTGAAGGTACACCTTCAATTCGAATGGTCTCGGTACCAGCACCAATGACTTTACCACCCATTTGGTTAATAAAGTTAGCTAAGTCAACAATCTCAGGTTCACGAGCACAGTTTTCAATAATTGTGGTGCCTTCTGCTAGTGCTGCAGCCATCATTAAGTTTTCTGTTGCCCCAACACTAGGGAAATCTAAATAAATTCGAGCTCCGTGTAAACGGCCATTAGCAAATGCTTCGACATAACCATTCCCAACCTCAATAGTTGCCCCCATTGCTTCTAATCCTTTAAGGTGTTGATCTATTGGTCTAGATCCAATTGCACACCCACCTGGCATCGCCACTTTTGCATGACCATACCTTGCTAATAAAGGTCCTAATACTAAAACGGACGCGCGCATTTTACGAACATATTCAAATGGTGTTTTAGTTTTCAGTTCATTTGCTGCATCTATATATAACGAATTTTCCTCACGTAGTATATTCACATTCATATATCTTAATACTTCACTTATTGTATCTACATCAGCCAAAGCTGGTACTTGCTTTAGTGTTGTCTTGCCCTTACTTGCCATAATCGTTGCTGCGATGACGGGTAAAACAGCATTTTTAGCACCTTCCACTTTAACGGTGCCAGTCAATCTATTACCTCCAGATACGATGATTTTTTCCAATATCTTTCCCTCCGTGTCGATAGTCCGTATGTTATTTAATATTCAATAACGAGGATAGGTGTGCCGATTGTTACGGTATTTTTTTGTTTCTCCTCTTCGCGAATGGCTAATTGAATATTCATCTTCTCATTTTCTAATGGAATATAAGAACTAATTTGATCAGTATAGCCACTAAAAACGGATAACTGATCTTCTATAATACTATTCGTCAAATCTAGTCGAAAATCCTGTTTAAATTTTTCTAAAAACAAATTACGATCTATTTTATCATTAATTAGCGATTGAAAGCATGAGTAAACATACCCATTTTCATAAAATGGCTCTAACGGCAAATTTGATAAATAATTTAATGTTTGATCGTAAATATCTTCACTCCACTGATCACTACTAATTCGATAAACCAACTGTAATGTATTAGGGCTAACCTCGACTGTATATAAATATTCGTCAAGTGTTTCCTCTATATGAGGGTGTTTATCCTTAATTTGGTTATTTAAAACCTTTTTTCTATCTAAAATTTCTTTCTTTTCCCCATTTAGCTTCATCGTTATTTCAAATGACTGAACATCCCAGTCTTGTTCAATAACATAATCCGCTAAAACTTCAAAATCTGTAGTCATAGCTGCTTCATTACTAGATTGATAGAATACTGATTGTCCTATTAGAACAATCATTACTAATGCCATTATGATCCGCATGGACAGCTCCCCCTTTTTAATAACAGGATGGTCCATGCGATTGATTTTTAAACATAAGTTATTTCGACAGTTAATTTATCTATTAAACTATTTGTTTTGGTGATGCTTAGTTCGGTGTACTTTTATGATAAGGGCTTATCTCTTATCGTAAGTCACACCAAGCTGATACCATTAGAATGGTTTACAAAAAGTAAGATAGTTGTTGCGACCAATTGATAAAGTCTAAGAAGAAATTACTAACAGTCGTTCCAAGTGCAACAGTTAGGAAAATTAATAAGATCTTACTTTCTGTCTCTTTATTCTTTTTAAATAAGACTTGGATATTAATTGATTCTAATGCTTTCCAAGCTAAAATTATGAAAATAATATGTGACGCCATGCCAACTAAGGCATCAACTGCGTTATCTATAAACATCTTAACACCTCTTCACCTTATTATGTATTACAATTTATGACACTTTTGTGCATTGCCCAGGAAATATCGACACGGTAATTAGTATTTCCCTATATTTACGGTTCTATTTCCACCTTTAATTTAACATTAGGTCCATTAATCACTTTATTAGGGGATATTGAAAAAAGATCTGACCGTAGGCGGCCAGATCTTCTTTATTTGTTGACAACTTCTAAACGGTTCGTTGCACGGTTAAGTGCTAGTTTTGCACGTTTAAAGTCTATTTCTTCTGATTTTGTTTGATTTACGCGCTCTTCTGCACGTTGTTTCGCAGATTCAGCACGATCTACGTCAATTTCAGAAGGTTTTTCTGCAGCTTGTGCCAAGATTGTGACTTGATCAGGGCGTACCTCTAAAAAGCCGCCACTTACAGCTACAAATTCAGTTTTGCCTTGTTTCTTTAATCGAACTGCACTAATGGTTAGAGGAGCAACTAATGGGATGTGACCTGGTAAGATCCCCAATTCGCCACCTTCTGCTCTAACGCTTACCATTTCAAATGATTCTTCTAGTACAGGGCCATCAGGAGTGACAACACTCACAGTTAGTGTTTTCAATCTTACCCCTCCTTGGGCACTAATTAAGCGACAAGATAATGCCGCTTAATGTCCCATTATTGTTCCAGTTGATTAGCGTTTTCAACAACTTCTTCAATACGTCCAACTAGACGGAACGCATCTTCTGGTAAGTCATCATGCTTACCATCTAAGATCTCTTTGAATCCTTTAACTGTTTCTTGAACAGGTACGTATGACCCTTGCTGTCCTGTGAACTGCTCAGCTACGTGGAAGTTCTGAGATAAGAAGAACTGAATACGACGTGCACGGCTTACAGTTTGCTTATCTTCTTCAGTCAACTCGTCCATACCTAGGATTGCAATGATATCTTGTAATTCTTTATAACGCTGTAACGTTTTCTGTACTTCACGCGCCACATCATAGTGCTCTTCACCTACGATATGCGGGTCAAGGGCACGAGACGTTGATGATAGCGGGTCTACCGCTGGGTAAATACCTTGCTCTGATAACTTACGCTCTAGGTTAGTTGTTGCATCTAAGTGAGCGAAAGTTGTTGCTGGAGCCGGGTCTGTATAGTCATCGGCAGGTACGTATACAGCTTGGATCGATGTGATCGAACCTTTCTTAGTTGATGTAATACGTTCCTGTAATTGACCCATTTCTGTTGATAGTGTTGGCTGATAACCAACGGCTGATGGCATACGACCTAATAGGGCTGATACTTCTGTTCCGGCTTGAGTAAAGCGGAAGATGTTGTCAATGAACAATAATACGTCTTGACCTTCTTCATCACGGAAGTATTCTGCCATTGTTAGACCTGTTAATGCTACACGCATACGTGCACCTGGTGGTTCGTTCATCTGACCGAATACCATTGCTGTCTGCTTAATTACTCCAGAATCGCTCATTTCATAGTAAAGGTCGTTACCTTCACGTGTACGCTCACCAACACCTGCGAATACTGAAATACCGCTGTGCTCTTGTGCGATGTTGTTAATAAGCTCTTGGATTAAAACGGTTTTACCTACACCTGCACCACCGAATAGACCGATCTTACCACCTTTTACATAAGGTGCTAATAAGTCTACTACTTTAATTCCTGTTTCAAGGATTTCAGTTTCAGTCGCTAAGTCTTCAAACTTAGGAGCTTGACGGTGAATTGGGTCACGACGTGTATCTTGTGAAACAGGTTCAGCTAAGTCAATTTCACCACCTGTTACGTTGAATACACGACCTAGAGTATCATTACCTACAGGTACACTGATTGGAGCACCTGTGTTTTCAACTTCCATACCACGGACTAGACCATCACTAGAGTCCATCGCGATGGTACGAACTGAATCATCGCCAAGGTGTAAAGCAACTTCAAGTACTAATTCCGTTTCACTTTCACCTTTTACGATTAGGGCGTTATAAATTTCAGGTAATTGGCCGCTGTCGAACTTTACGTCTACTACCGGTCCCATAACCTGTGTTATACGTCCGTTACTCATCCTTTTCCCTCCTAACTGCTCATATCCAAAAACGTTCTATTCAAGTGCTGCTGCACCACCGACAATCTCTGAAATTTCTTGAGTAATGGCTGCTTGACGCGCACGGTTATATGAAAGCGTTAATTCATCAATTCGGTCTTCCGCGTTGTCAGTTGCGTTACGCATCGCTGTCATTCTCGATGCGTGTTCACTTGCCTTACCGTCTAATAAGGCACCATACACAAGGCTTTCAGCGTATTGTGGCAGTAGTGTTTCTAATATTTGTTCTTGGTTTGGCTCATACTCGTACATGCTGCTTTGTTTTTCGCCTACATCAATATCAGTAAGTGGTAAAACCTTCGTTTCTTTTACTTCTTGATTAATGGCACTAATAAAGTGGTTGTAGAATAGGTTTAACTCATCAACACCTTCATCAGCAAATAAATTCACAGCATAGTTTGCAATGTCTTTGATCTCAGCAAAACTTGGTTGGTCTGGTAGTCCTATAATTTCATGCGCAATTGGTAGTTCGCGCTTTTTACAGAAATCACGGCCTACTTTACCGACTGGAATCACGACATAATCATCTTTTGATGGATGGCGCTCTTCAATTGTTTGAAACAGCTTACGTAACACGTTCGTGTTGTAAGGACCTGCTAAACCACGATCTGATGTGATTACGATATAGCCTGTCTTTTTAACAGGTCGTGAAATTAGCATGGGATGGTCGACATCTGTGTTACCACTCGCAATACTTTTAACGACTTCTTGAATCTTTTCCATGTATGGTACGAATGATTTTGCATTTTCTTCTGCTTTATTAAGCTTTGAAGCTGACACCATTTCCATTGCTTTTGTAATCTGTTTCGTATTCGAGGTCGAACTAATTCGCGCCTTTAAATCACGTAAAGATGCCACAACGTCTCACCACCTTTTCTAGAGACTTGTTTCCTTATTATTCAGAAACGACAAATGTATTTTTGAAATCACTAATTACTTTGTTAAACTCATCAGCATCAGGTAAGTTACCTGTTTCACGGATGTGGTTTAGAACTTCAGAACCGTGTTGCTTCAAGTAAGCGTGTAGTTCTTGTTCAAAACGTACTACATCTTCTACTGGAATGTCGTCTAAGAAACCGTTAACTAGTGCATAGATAATCGCAACTTGGTACTCAACACGTTGTGGTTCGTGTAAGCCTTGTTTTAGGATTTCAACTGTACGTTGACCACGATCAAGTTTAGCTTGTGTTGCTTTATCTAGGTCTGAACCAAACTGAGAGAATGATTCTAGCTCACGGAATGATGCTAAGTCTAGACGTAGTGTACCGGCTACTTTCTTCATCGCTTTAATCTGAGCTGAACCACCTACACGTGATACGGATAGTCCTGGGTTAATCGCTGGACGTACACCTGAGTGGAATAGGTCAGATTGTAAGAAGATCTGTCCGTCTGTAATTGAGATGACGTTTGTTGGAATATATGCACCAATGTCACCAGCCTGAGTTTCAACGAATGGTAATGCAGTTAATGAACCGCCACCTTTATCGTCACTTAGCTTCGCTGCACGCTCAAGTAAACGAGAGTGTAGGAAGAATACATCCCCTGGGAATGCTTCACGGCCTGGTGGGCGACGTAGTAATAGTGAAAGCTCACGGTATGCTGCCGCTTGCTTAGATAAGTCATCGTATACAACAAGTACGTGCTTGCCGTTGTGCATGAATTCTTCACCCATTGATACACCAGCATATGGTGCTAGGTATAGTAATGGAGCTGGTTCAGATGCACCTGCGTTAACAACGATTGTATAGTCAAGTGCTCCGTGCTGACGTAGTGTTTCAACAACACCACTTACTGTAGAGTCTTTTTGACCAATAGCAACGTAGATACAGATTACATCTTCTTCTTTTTGGTTTAAGATTGTATCAATTGCAATGGCAGTCTTACCTGTCTGACGGTCACCAATGATTAACTCACGCTGACCACGACCGATTGGTACCATTGAGTCGATTACTTTAATACCTGTTTGTAAAGGCTCATCAACTGACTTACGATCCATTACTCCAGGTGCCTTCGATTCGATTGGACGAGTTTTAGTTGATTCAATTGGACCGTTACCGTCAACTGGTTGTCCTAATGAGTTAACAACACGTCCAATTAGTTCATCACCTACAGGGACTTGCATAATACGGCCTGTGCGGCGAACTTCATCACCTTCACGAATTTCTGTAAATGGTCCTAGGATTACAACACCAACGTTATTTTCTTCTAGGTTTTGCGCCATTCCCATAACACCGTTAGAGAATTCTACTAGCTCACCCGACATAACGTTATCTAGACCATGAACACGTGCGATACCGTCACCAATTTCGATTACAGTACCGACATCATTTACTTCTATATTTGAGTCATAGCTTTCAATTTGCTGCTTAATAAGCGCACTTATTTCTTCAGCTTTGATGCTCATCCATTTCACCCCTATCTTTACTTGTTTGCAGATACGACACTCTGTTCAATGCGTTGAAGCTTTCTTTTAACCGTACCATCATAGATCTGGTTACCGATTCGAACTTTTAATCCACCAAGAATGGACTTTTCAACAATGTTATTAATGCGAAGGGTGTCTTTGTTTAACTTTTTCGCAAAAACATTTTGAATTTGTTCTTGTTCTTCATCTGATAAAGCACGAACAGAATATACGTCAGCTTCTGCAATGCCCTTTGCTTCATTTTTCATATTCACAAAAGACTTAACGATTTCATTTAATGAGCTAACACGGTTTTTATCTGTTAAGACAAGTAATAAATTGATTGTTTCTTGAGAAAAGCTTTTGAATACTTCACGAATGAAGCTTTTCTTGTCATCTTTTGATACACGTGGATTCTCAAAAAAAGCTTTTAACTCTTGATCATCTTTAAAAACTTGAACGACTGTGTTTAACTCTTCTTCTAATTGAGGTAAGTTAGACTTTTCTGTTCCAAGTTCAAACAAAGCTACTGCATATCGGTTCGCAACTGTTGAATTACTCATTTGCTCTCGCCTACTTTTTCTAAGTATTCGTTAATAAGCTTTTCTTGTTCATCCACAGTTAATTCTTTCTCGATCACTTTGCTTGCAATTTGTACAGATAATGTGCCAACTTGTTCTTGTAATGCTTGTACAGCACGCTCTTTCTCTTGTTCGATTTCGTGGCGTGCACTTTCTTTAATGCGCTCTGCATCAGCTTTTGCCGCCTGAATTAGTTCACTTTCTTCGGACTTAGCTGTTTGTTTAGCGTCTTCAATAATCTTCTGCGCGTTTTGACGTGTGCCTTTCAGCTCATCTTGCGCTTCTTTCATTAAGCGTTCAGCTTCTTGCCTATTCTTTTCTGCTGAATCTATTTCAGTAGCGATATGCTGTTCACGCTCTTGCATGACATTCATTAATGGACGCCATGCAAACTTCGTAATTAGTGCTAATAGAATGACAAACATCACTAATTGCACTATCATATCACCAGCGTTGAATCCAATTTCTGCGTTTAAAATAAATAAACGTGGGTCTAGCACAGCCTTCACTCCTTTCGCCTAATCATCCCTAAAAAAGGCTTAAAAGGAAAAACGATGTTCACGCCTAATGTTAAGCGATGTTACGTTTCCTTTTATTGTCTCATTTAACAAACTAACATAAAGGAATGGCGAAGTTTCTAGAAGTCACTTCGCCATTATGTTCATGTCATGCAACAAGAAACTTATTACATAACCATAAATGCAATAACTACCGCGATGATCGGTACTGCTTCTACTAATGCAACACCAATGAACATTGTTGTTTGAAGAGCACCACGTAGTTCTGGTTGACGTGAAATACCCTCTACTGTACGACTTACGATTAAACCGTTACCAATACCAGCACCTAGTGCCGCTAAACCTACCGCTAATGCAGCTGCTAAAAATTCCATTTTATAATCCTCCTCTAAGTATCTAATTACTTTTAATTAAATGATTTCTATAATGCTTAATGGTCATGGCTCACTTTATGTGACATATAAACCATAGCTAACATAACGAAAATAAATGCTTGGATTGCACTAATGAATAGTTTAAATCCTTGCCATAGAAGCATTGGTAAGAAACCTGCTGCTGCTTCTAATGCACCTGATGCCATTAAACTTACTAGAAGCGCTAATAGCACCTCACCAGCGAAGATATTACCATAAAGACGCATACCTAACGTCAAAGTGTTGGCAAACTCTTCAACAATTTTTAATGGAAACAAAATTGGAATTGGTGAAAAGAAATCTTTCACATAACCTTTTCCACCTTTAAGCTTAACCCCGAAATAATGTGTTAAAGCTACTACCATTACAGCAAGCGTTAACGTCACCCCTGGGTCAGCTGTTGGTGATTTCCACCATAAATCACCGTTGTACTCTACCATGAACATTATACCGAGAATATTCGCAATAAAAATGTACATAAGTAGTGTGATAGCCAACGGAAGAAACTGTCTACCAGTTTTCCAATCCATTGTGCTCGAAATCATGCCTTTAACGAAGTCGACGACCCATTCCATAAAGTTCTGGAAGCCCGTCGGTTTTCGTTGCAAGTTGCGACTACCGATCACTGCTATTATAAAAACAATTACGGACGCAACCAATGTCATAAGGACGTTTGATAGGTTAAAATCTAGCCAACTTATCCCAAAGACATCTTCGATCATAGGAGAACCGTGATCCACATCATTCACCCCTTTTCGTAGTGGTAGTCTCTTTGTGATGGATAATAAAATCTATCATAATGACAATGTAAGGTGTCATTAAACCTACAATGGCAGCGATTAAATGAAAATATTCGGGAAATCTTAAGACAACCACAACGAGTAATGCCGCTCCTGCAAATCTTGATAACGTTCCAAACGACTTCGCTGTTTGGTTGTTAGCCGCTTTTTCACCGACAACATCAATCTTCTTTTGAATTAAGTATAAGTTAAAAAAGCCGATTGCTTGTCCCAATAGAAGACCAGCGAAGATTGTTTCATAGTCTGAAAACCCCCACCCTGCTACTGCAATTGCTAACAGGTAGAGCATCCATTTTCGTTGACGGTTGACCATGATTTTGTAATCAGTCATGATGCGTCGTCTCCTAAAAACTTATTAACTAGTGTGATCGTACCGTACACACCAGCGGCTAACCCTAAAAATAACCCTATTAATAAAAATAGAGGACTTGTCTGAAAATAACTATCAAGCCATCTGCCGAGAAAAATCCCAACAATCGTTGCGCCTGATAAATGACTGAGAATCGCGGTTGTAATCGCCATCCCTCTTAGTGGATGTTTCATAAATCTTACCTACCTATCACAGAATTTCAGACAATTCACAGGAATTAATGGTCTAATAGACAAAAACAGCTGTTTCCCTACTTTTTTCGCCTTTTTAAACCTAATCATTCCACACTAAATTAGCATACAATAGCACCCTATATAAGTCAATTAATTTTGTGATGATTTTAAGGCAACTTTTTGACAAAATTATAGACTTATGGAATCATGATTTCTTTTGTTTGATAATAAGTCTCCTCACCATCAAAAACCTCGATTACTGCCTCATAAATTCCACTCTCAAAGTCATCTTTGTCCAGTGACTTTTCAAACGAACCTTGTGAGATGTTTTGTTCTTCAATTAGAGTGCTTTGGCTGATTAACTGATCGTCAAACAGTTTAATTGTAAGGGCTTTCAAATCATCTGCCACATATAACTTTAACCGCAATTCCTCTGTGTCAAAAGGTGGTGTTTCGATTTCTAGTCCTGTAATCCTTGGGTAGTCAGCTGTATCATGAATGAATAAATAGGGGAGATTCTTTTCATCCCCATTTAATTTTAATGAAAGATACCCTTCATGAACACCCTTTTTTAATAATTTTTGCTGGAAATTGATAGCTATTTCAAACGAATGTTGCGAAAAACCCTCTAAAGTTGTCGTTAAGGGGAGATTCCATGATAATCCTGTCTTTCGTTTCGGTACTTGCCATGTCACAGTTAAGGGTTCTGAGTCTTCATTATTAATTGTAATCGTATGAGTTGAGTCTAAGTCTGAATCGTCTATCATCCCGAAGTTTAATGCTTGGTTTTCGATTCTGTAGTTTTTCTCGAGTAATTGGTCAACTTCAATAAACCCTCCACCTTGTGTACTTGGCGTAGCGTCTTGTTCAAATGGTGATGTTGCTGTTAACAGTCGTTCTTTTAATATTTGTGGAGATGCATTAGAGTCTTGTTCTTTTAGTAATGCTAATACACCCGATACATATGGAGCTGCCATACTCGTTCCTTGAAAAGAGGCATACCCATCAGGTACTGTACTTAAAATGTCAACGCCTGGTGCTGTTATATCAGGCTTGATTGTCCAATCTGATGTCACAGGTCCCCTTGCACTAAACGATGCGATGTTGTTTTCATCTGTTTCATAGATTGTACTCACCCACGTTTCATTGTCTAGTAACATTTCTGCTTCCTCCATAGTCATATAAGCAACTGGAAATGGGGAAGGTACCCAATCCCAAGTGTTAGGGTCGTCTTCTTCTTCGTCACTATAAATGATGGTGGCTTTTGCACCTTGTTCGTAGATTTGATTAATGATTTCAGCATATTGGTTATTTTGTTTACTCACTACGACAATACGATCATGAATGGATGAAGTTAAGTCGTCTAAGGATGTGATATGTTCAAGTGGATAAGACTGGGTGAGGTTCCATGGCTCACTATATGGAATTTGTCTGATGGCGATTGGGTCATGTTGAAATACTTCAAAGAAAGGCTGTTCAACTTCTGTGTAAGCTGCACCAACTGATATGGCTTTTTCAGCAGTAGCTGGTGCGGCGACTGTCCAATCTTCAGGCCCACTATTACCATTAGCCGCAACAATCAGTGCACCTAAGTCAAATGCTTGATTAACCGCTTCAGCCATCGGGTAGTCTGGGCTATTGACATCTGCACCAAGTGACAAATTAATAATATCCATTCCATCTTTAACGGCTTGCTCTAAGGCTGCTAGCACTTGAGCTGATGTCCCTGCACCACCTGGTCCTAAAGCTCTGTATGCATAAATTTCAGCATCTGGCGCAACACCTCGTATGTCCCCATCAGCTGCAATAATTCCAGCTACATGCGTCCCGTGATTGGTTGGCATCCCTTCTTCTGCCGTTGTTTCCATAGGATCTCCATCAAAATCAACCGCATCAAACCCACCTTGATAATTTTGTTCTAAGTCTGGGTGATTGTAATCAATTCCTGTGTCAATGACGCCAATTTTGACCCCTTTTCCGGTATAAGGAAACGATTCCTCATGATAATCTGGAAAGGTTGTAGGAGATTGAGTATTTGAAATTTCTGGTGCGGAGTAATTAACTGCTTTTGAATAGGTTTGAACCCAATCTTCTTGATGCAATTGTTCTATATGACGCTCATCACCTTGTACTGCAACTGCCTGAAGGAGTGTATCGTATGTATATAAAATCTCAATGAAAGGGTAATCGCGTTCGATCAATTCAACTACTGTATCTTTTGATTCGTCTATTTCGATAATCCAAACGTCAGAATCAGCATGAACATGCCGATCAGCTTGAACTAAAATTGTCATTATGAAAATCGTCATCATCAATAAACGCATACTAATCCCTCCGATTTCATTTAGTGTATACATAAATAGGAAATTAATGCGCATAAGACTGCTTGGGCTATAATCAGGCGATATCCTCGATACAATTAAAATGATGCGTATTTAATAAAAAAGTGACAGCGTTTAAGCTGCCACTTCACTTAATATTAATTACTTCGTTCCAAAAAGTCTGTCTCCTGCATCTCCTAAGCCAGGGACGATATAGCCTTTATCATTTAGCTTCTCATCTAAGCCTGCAACGTATATGTCGATGTCTGGATGAGCTTCTTGCACCAATTCAACGCCTTCTGGTGCAGCGACTAAACACATTAAGCGAATATGTGTCGCACCGCGTTTTTTCAATGAATCGATCGCTGCAATAGCTGAGCCACCCGTTGCTAACATCGGGTCTGTTACAATCAGCTCGCGATCATGAATGTCTGAAGGTAGCTTAATATAATACTCAACTGGCTTTAACGTTTCAGGATCGCGATATAGACCAACATGGCCAATTTTCGCAGCTGGAATTAAATCGACAATGCCATCAACCATTCCTAAGCCGGCACGCAAAATAGGGATAATCCCCATTTTTTTACCTGCTAGTACATTTGATTTTGCTTTAGCTACAGGTGTTTCAACTTCAACTTCTTCTACAGGAAGCTCGCGCGTAATCTCAAACATCATTAAAGCTGATACTTCATCGACAAGCTCGCGGAAAGCTTTAGTTCCAGTGTTTTTGTCACGAATGTATGTGATTTTGTGTTGAATCAGAGGATGGTCAAATACGTAAACTTTGCCCAAAACGAACAGCTCCTTTTTAAAATATCTCTTGAATTGTAGCGAAAACTGTCGCTAGATGCAACTTATATTTTTAATATGATCAAATTTCATTAAAAATCAGCACACAAAAAGTGGTGAGAAAAAATCTATCTCACCACTTTTGATCATTATTTATACATTGGGAATTTATCAGCTAACTGCTGCACGCGTACCTTTGCTTCTTCTAACTTAGCTTCATCTTCATGGTTATTAAGTGTAAAGGCCATAATAGATGCGATCTCATCCATTTCCTCTAAGCCGAAACCACGTGTTGTGACAGCAGCTGTACCAATACGAACACCACTCGTTACAAACGGGCTTTCTGGGTCAAATGGGATTGTATTTTTATTCGTTGTCACGCCCACTTCATCAAGTGCAGCCTCAGCTACTTTTCCTGTTAAATTTAATGGACGAACATCTAATAGTAATAAATGGTTATCTGTGCCATCTGAAACTAAACGAATCCCTTCATTTTTCAACGACTCACCTAGACGTTTAGCGTTGTCGATAATTTTTTGTGAATATTCTTTAAATGATGGGTCTAGGGCTTCTTTAAATGCAACACCTTTTGCTGCAATAATATGCATAAGCGGCCCACCTTGCATACCTGGGAACACTCTGCTATCGATCTTTTTCTTAAACTCTTCTTGGCATAAAATCAAACCACCACGCGGACCACGTAACGTTTTATGTGTTGTTGTTGTCACAAAATGCGCATATGGTACTGGACTTTGATGCTCACCTGCTGCTACTAAACCAGCAATGTGTGCCATATCAACAAGTAAGTATGCTCCTACTTCATCAGCAATTTCACGGAACTTTTTAAAGTCAATTTGGCGTGGATAGGCTGATGCACCTGCTACAATTAATTTTGGTTGAACTTCTTTTGCTTTGGTTAAAACAGCATCATAGTCGATTGTTTCTGAATCTTCATCAACACCATAGTCAACTACGTTATATAGTCTTCCACTAAAGTTAACTGGGCTTCCGTGTGTTAAGTGTCCACCATGGTTTAAGTTCATACCTAAAATCGTGTCACCTGGCTCTAATACAGCGAAATATACGGCCATATTAGCTTGTGCACCTGAGTGAGGCTGTACGTTGGCATGATCTGCACCGAACAGCTCTTTTGCTCTATCACGTGCTAAATTCTCAGCAATATCAACATACTCACAACCGCCGTAATAACGACGAGTTGGATAACCTTCTGCATATTTATTCGTTAAAACAGATCCTGCTGCTTCCATAACAGCTTCAGATACAAAGTTCTCAGAAGCGATCAGCTCGATTTTGTCGTGTTGACGATTCTTTTCCTGATCAATCGCTTTTAACATTTCTGGGTCTACTTCATGTAATTGATTGTGTAAATGTGTCATGAGTAAAGCCTCCCTATGTATTTATATTGAGCCATTTGGCACTTTTACTAGTTTATAAGTTAATCGTTTAGTTGCTAGTTATAAATCGCGCGCTTACCACCGATCAGTTTAGGGCGTGTGTAAGCGTAAGTAACGTTGGCATCGCCTAAAGATTTCTGTGAAAAGCGAAGTGGGACTGCGACATGTTTTAAGTGCATGCCGATAAACGTATCACCTATATCCATGCCAAGGTCAGCCTTGATGTGTTCAACTAAGACAGGGTTGTCCATATGTTCATAAATATAAGCAGCCATTGAACCGCCTGCACTTGGGTGTGGAATGGCACTGACTTCATCTAAGCTAAGCATTTGTTGCACTTCACGGTCAATGACGATCGCACGGTTTAAGTGCTCACAGCATTGATAAGCAATGTGTACACCTGTTTCTTGTTGAAACGCTTTCAATTGCGTATGCAACACCTTTGCTATGTCCGTACTACCTGCCGAGCCGATTTTTTCACCCGCAATTTCACTCGTTGAACAACCAACAACCATTAAGTCACCTTTTTTAACGACTTGAGACTGTTTCCATTCATTTAAAATCGTTTGGAAATCTTGTCGTAATTGTTCTACAGTCAACTTCAATCCCTCCCATTATGAGAGTTGATTCTTAAATAAAGTATAACAAAAAGATTTACAGAGGTATATGCTTTTACTAGTTAATTATAAGGTGACTTCGGATTTCTATTTAGAATTAAAATAGCGCCGAATTATTTAATCCGGCGACCTCTCGTTTAACTCATTTAATGTTCTTCATACGCGGTAATCTTACCAACGCGATTAGCGTGGCGACCACCTTCGTAATCTTCATTTAAAAATGCTGAAACAATTTCACGGGCTAATCCTGGCCCAATGACACGCTCACCCATCGCGATCATGTTCGCATCATTGTGCTGGCGGGTTGCCTTTGCACTAAAAACATCATGTACCAGTGCACAGCGAATGCCCTTGACTTTGTTAGCTGAAATGGACATCCCAATTCCTGTACCACATATTAAAATTCCATAGTCAAATTCACCTTTAGCAACACGTTCTGAAGCTGGAATTCCATAATCCGGATAATCAACTGAATCCTCACAATCACAGCCAATATCTTCATATTCAATATTCATTTCTTCTAATAGTGATGCTATTTCCCTACGCAAATTTAACCCACCATGGTCTGATGCAATAATTACTCTCATGAATTACCCTCCTACTTTTCAACCATTCGATCAATATGTTTTTCAATTTCTTCTAATGTGTGCTCATAAGTTTCTATACTTAGTCCAATCGGGTCTTTAATGTCTAAGTCATCTTCATCGACAAACTCTTTTAATGTAAACAATTTATCGTCAAAACTTGTGTACTCTAGTTTAAGTGTTTCTTTATGTTGACGAGTCATCGTTAAGATTAGATCAGCCCAATTTAATAATTCACGCGTTACAGGTTGGGATGCGTGTTGGCATTTGATTCCTTTATTTTGAAGCGCCTGTTTAGCATTCGCATTTACACCTTGGCCTAAACCGGCAAAGATTCCCGCTGATTGAACATCATAGGTCGGATATTTATGCTTTAAAATAGCTTCTGCCATCGGGCTTCGGCACGTATTTCCTGTACATACAAATAACACTCGCTGCAACTAGATTCCCTCCTGCAAGTCTTAGTTTGTCTTTCTAATTTCATTTTACTTGATAACACTTAAATTGTCATTTCTTTTACCACACCATTTGGACGCCTAAAATAATTAATACCATCCCACCAAATGCTTCTGAATATCTACCAAAAAACTTCTCTCCCTGATGTGCAAGCATTAAACCTAACCAACTACAAAGCATACTGATTAAACCAAACATAACAACAATCACAAAAAGGTTAATCCCTAACATACCAATTGTAATACCAATTGAAAAACTATCTAAACTAACCGTAAATGCGAGTAAAAATAAACTCGTAAACCCAACGTAACGTTGCATGTCTTTTTCAAAAAATGTCGCTAATACCATTTGAATCCCAATCATAATGATCATCCAGCCACCAATAATTTGTGCAATGGCACCGAGCTGTTGAGAAAGGTAGTTACCAAGTCCCATTCCTAATAGAGGCATAATGAGATGAAAAAGTCCCACTAAACCTACAAAATAAATTAACATTCTAAGACGTTGCCTCATTAAACCAACTGACATACTAACGGAAAATGCATCCATTCCAATCGCAAGGGCTATTAATAGATAAGGGGTTAAGCTTTCATAAAAAGAAATCACGCTCGTTCCTCCTATGTATGGACATGCTATTTCAATGTATGCATATCCAACCTGCTTTAGAAGATTAGCGTGATTAGAGTTTTAAATTATTTTAGAGGCGGCTTTTTCTAGGCGGTTCATCAAAGCTTCGCCAATTCCCTCTTTTATAAAAGATTCTGCTAACACGATGTCATAGTCTAGTTCGTCTATTTTTCTTAGCGTACTATAAAGCTCGCTAGTGATTTGATTTAAATCTTCACACGAACCCAGTTTAAGTTCTGTTTGTTCACCTAATTCAGACGCAAGTTCATCACTAACCATTAAACCAACTGAATAACCGTCATCTCTCAACTCAGTAAGAACCTTGCACATTGATTTGGTGTCACCTTGAACGACCCACACCGGACAATCAGGGGCATAGTGTTTATATTTCATACCGGGTGAACGAGGTGAATCGAAAGTTTCAACAAGTGCTGGTGCCACATCAACTGGCCCGATGACAGCTTCAATATCAGCTTTTGTCACACCACCTGGACGGAGAATCACCGGAGTTTCTAACGTACAGTCAATTACAGTTGATTCAACACCCACTCCTGTTTGCCCACCGTTTACAACACCGTTTATCTTTCCGTTTAAGTCTTGTAATACGTGTGTATGCGAAGTTGGGCTTGGCTTACCGGAGCTATTCGCACTAGGAGCAGCAACAGGAATTCCTGCTTCTTGTAATAAAGCAATCGCAACAGGATGATCAGGCATACGTACACCAACCGTTGTAAGTCCTGCTGTAACATTATCTGAAAATCCACCTTTTAATGGCAATATAATCGTCAAAGACCCAGGCCAAAATGCTTCTATTAACTGGTTAGCTTTATCACTAATATACCTCACATATTGTTCAATGACATCACGACTTCCAACGTGGACTATGAGTGGGTTATCAGCTGGCCTGCCTTTTGCTTCAAACACTTTTTTTACAGCTTCACTACTTGTCGCATCGGCACCTAAGCCGTAAACGGTCTCAGTTGGAAAAGCAATCGTCTCACCTTGTTTCAACCGGGCTGCAGCTTGTTTTATATATGAATGATCATGTAGTTGTTCTTTGTCTTCAACAGTCCAGCAAATGGTTTCCATCATCGTTCTCCTTTTAATTCAAAATAATGTTTCTCTTATTATGAAAGGAATACGATGAAAGTGCAAACGAACATTACTCAAGCCTGTACTATTAATAGCTTCTCAAACCATTCACCATAAATATTCGCATCAACATAAGGCTCTTCTTTTGATTCTTTAAAATGGTTCATTTCAAGTAATACGCGCTTATTTGGATCATCTAAGTGGGTGTAAAGCTTTTCATAACCTAATTTCAGAGCATGTTCTGAAATCCATTCAAAGGTCATAATAATTAATGCAGGGTTGGCTTGTTCTTTCATTAATAATTTCCTCAACCACGCCCCACCATCTACTGGATACAAGACGAAAAAGCCAATCTTTTCACCTTCAAGTTCTAAAAAATGTCCATGTTCATGCGCCCAGTCTTCCTCTGGCTTTTGGTCTTTAGCGTGTCCATCTTTAAAAAACTGTTCATATTCTAATTCAGATACTTCATTAATATGTTTGATTTTAATCATAATCAATTCGCCTCCTAGCCATTTTCTCTATTAAGCTATGAATTGATTATGAAAAATATGAACGAATCTATGAAATTCCTAACAATTTCTTTAACCATTCCCATAGAAAAAAGCTAACTTCCGCTTCTTCTTCATCCTTTTCTAACTCTACTTCTTCATCGTCATCATGTTCTAATACCGTAGTTCCATCAGAAAATTCTACGAAACATAACGGCGGAAACAAGACACACCACCAATTGTCCCCTTCTCCTTCACCAAGAGTAATGAGGATTGCTTCATACTCACCACCAGGATAAACGAAACGATCATATACTTTATCTGGAAATTTAACTTCACCGAATTCAACTGTAAAGTCATCATCACCTGTAATCGATGATACTGTGTCTTCTATTTTTGGTAAGTTTTCAATAATCGTTTCTCTAGCTACTTCAATAGACGTTAACTCTTCAACCCATTCAGTAATTTGTTCGTTAACTTCATCACGTACTTGGTCTTTTAACGCTTGAGCTTCTTCTTCATTCGAGTCAGCTAATATCCGTAAACGAATCGCCTCATCTGGAATGACGACATAGTCTGATTCTTCTTGTTGTGCTGCACTTTCAGTAAAAACAACTTGAATCATCACAATAATTAATAATCCTACAATAATATAACGCATGCCCCTCAAACCTTTCTCTTAATCTATTAACCACATTGTTAACGAGGGAGAAGAAAGTTATACATAAATCTAGCAATAAATGTTAGAATAATTGAAAAGCTCTGGGAGGCGAATTCAAATGTTCACTTATAACATTGATGAAGAACTTTATTTACGATTAGTTGATATAGGCGATCGTGATGCCGTGTACAAACTGACTGATGAAGGGCGCGGCTATTTAAGAGAGTGGCTCAATTGGGTTGATGGCACACAAAAACCAGAAGATACAACAGAATTTATTAACATGTCGAAAAAGAATTACGCTGATAGCAGTGGATTAAACGCGGTCATTGTTTTTAACGAACAAGTCGTTGGTATTGCTGGTTATAATTTACTGGATTGGAATAATTATATTGCCCACATCGGCTACTGGTTAGGTGAGGGGTATCAAGGAAATGGTATTATGACGAGAGTATCAAAAGCTTTGACAGACTACGCATTTGACCATTTAAACATGAATAAAGTTGAGATTCGGGCTGCGAAAGGAAATGTTAAAAGTCGAGCGATCCCTGAACGGTTAGGATATATCGAAGAAGGCGTTATTCGATCTGCTGAAAGATTATATGGTGATTATGTTGATCACGTTGTCTATGGCATGTTAGCTTGGGAATGGAATAAACATGGTACACGTTCATAAAGCTGAAACCGAGCATGTTAAAGGCATTGCACGAGTTTGTACAGAATACTATGTGTTTTCAGATGAGTAGCTAGACATAAAGCATAGACACCTGGCCCGGTGAAAATGCCTGTGCGCTTCAAAGGCGATTCAGTATCTTTTATCGGCGTTCGGGCATCTTTTAT
Organism: Alkalibacillus silvisoli; assembly: GCF_039521975.1. Lineage (NCBI taxonomy): Bacteria > Bacillati > Bacillota > Bacilli > Caryophanales > Bacillaceae > Alkalibacillus > Alkalibacillus silvisoli. The sequence continues at coordinate 64,607 of NZ_BAAACZ010000024.1, forward strand.
CAGTGCTCAGGCTTTTTTATCAGCGCTCGGAACCTTTTATCGGCGATCAGGACTTTTTATCAGCGCTCGGCTTCTTTTATCGGCGCTCAGAACCTTTTATCAGCGCTCGGAACCTTTTATCAGCGTTCAGGCCTTTTTATCAGCGCTCGGCACCTCTTTTATCAGCGTTCAGGCCATTTTATCAGCGCTCGGCACCTCTTTTATCAGCGTTCAGGCCATTTTATCAGCGCTCGGCACCTCTTTTATCAGCGTTCAGGCCATTTTATCAGCGCTCGGAACCTCTTTTATCAGCGTTCAGGCCATTTTATCAGCGCTCGGCACCTCTTTTATCAGCGTTCAGGCCATTTTATCAGCGCTCGGAACCTTTTATCAGCACTCAGACTTTTTTGATGAAGCGCTTATCGAAACGCAAAATCCGAACGCGTTCATTTATGATGAATTCGTTCGGATTTTTAATTCACTTCATTTCCAAAGGACAATCCGGTCTTTCCTGTTAATATCTTGAATAACTTTCACTTGAGCACTTGAGTCATATTGTTTAATAAGGCTAGGAACCGCTTCACCTTGATCATAGCCAATCTCAAAAGCGGTTAATCGCGGTTTCTTAGCTAACTGCATCACTTGTTTAATAATCGTTTCATAGGCAGCTAAACCATTTTGTTCTGCAAATAACGCTTGCTTTGGATCATGTAGTTTAACCGTTTCTGATAAATGCTCGCGTTCTGAATAGGGAATGTACGGCGGATTCGATACGATGACATCTGGTATTATTTTTTGAGCTGTAATAGGTGTTAAAAAATCCCCTTGCATAAATTCGACATCTGCTTCTAATTTCTCACTATTATATCGCGCTACAGATAAGGCTTCTTCTGACAGGTCTGTTGCAAAGATTCGAGCTTTTGGCCACTCTATTTTTAATGTGATTGCGATTACGCCACTACCTGTTCCTAAATCAACAACTGTATAAGGTTGATCAATTTCATTTAATACTGACATGATTAACTCTTCTGTCTCTGGTCTTGGGATAAGTACCTGATCATCAACATAAAACTGACGATCAAAAAACTCTACCTCACATGTGAAGTGTTCAACCGGCTTTCCTGCCTCAGCATGCTCTTCAACCCATGTGACAAACAGTTCGAACAGTTCAGGTGCGATTAAATCTCGCTGCATCGCTAAAAATTGACTATGATTGACTTCTAATAAATGTCTTAATAGAAGGTCTCCAACACGTTGTTCGCGGTGGTGTTGTTTTAAAAAAGAAAAAGCCCAATTCCGGGCTTCTCTAACTGTATGATTTGCCATTTTACTCACCGATTTCTTCTAGTTTCGCTGTTTGTTCTTCGATGATTAAAGCATCAATAAACTCTTCAATCTTACCTTCCATAATTTGATCTAACTTATTAATTGTTAGACTAATTCTATGGTCTGTCACACGGTTTTGTGGGTAATTATACGTACGAATACGCTCAGAACGATCACCTGTACCAACCGCTGACTTACGGTTTTCGTCATACTCTGCTTGTGCTTCTTGTTGGAATTTCTCATAGATTCTGGCACGTAGTACTTTCATAGCTTTTTCTTTGTTTTTAATTTGTGACTTTTCATCCTGACATGATACAACGACACCAGTTGGTTCGTGTGTTAAACGAACTGCAGACATTGTCGTGTTTACACTTTGACCACCTGGACCACTTGATGCGAAAGTATCTACACGAATGTCTTTTTCATTAATATCAATTTCTACTTCTTCTGCTTCCGGCAAAACAGCTACCGTTGAAGTTGACGTGTGAATACGTCCGCCTGATTCAGTGTCAGGAACACGTTGTACACGGTGGGCGCCATTTTCATATTTCAAGCGTGAGAATGCTCCTTTACCGTTGATCATAAAGACGATTTCCTTATAACCACCAACATCCGCTTCGTGTGCTTCAATGACCTCAATTCTCCACCCTTGCGTCTCAGCATAGCGGGAATATAAACGATACAGATCACCTGCGAAAAGCGCTGCCTCGTCTCCACCTGCTGCACCGCGAATTTCCATAATCACGTTTTTATCATCATTAGGGTCTTTAGGAACGAGGAGAAGTTTCATCTCTTGTTCTAATGGTTCAACTTCTGGCTGTAATTCTTCTAATTCGTCTTTAGCCATTTCAACCATATCTTCATCTGACTCATCTTCTAACATCGCCTTAGCATCATCAATTTGTTGCGTGATTTCTTTATAACGGCGATACTTATCGACTACCTCTTGTAAATCAGCCTGTTCTTTTGAGTAATCACGTAATTTATTAGAATCATTAATAACCTCAGGATCCATTAACAAATCAGTTAATTGATTATAACGATCCTCAAGGTTTTGTAGTTTATCGTACATACAACGTCCACCTCTTACTATTTCGTTTATTACTCCACATTATATCATATCATAAAACACAAAAAAATTTCGTCAAAAACCTAGAAAGTTTACAGAACAGCTCTTATTTTAACCATAGTTTGAAGAATATGAGACGTATTTATGTAATGAGTCTAAGTGTTCAATCAAGTCTATAAGCAATTAGAATCCTATAAAATAGTGAAAACTCGACTATAAATAACAGTCGAGTTCCCCTAAAATCATCACTATTCATTATGTCCTACTGCGGATACACGTACATCTTGTCTCGGGTGATTCGGCACTTCATGGTGATGGCGACAGCGCGGTTCGTATGATTCTGAAGCTCCGACTAATATTATAGGATCGTCATATGATGCTGGTTTACCATCAATTAAACGCTGTGTACGGCTTGCTGGAGAACCGCAAATCGGACAAATCGCATTTAATTTCGTAACATTTTCTGCTAATGCTAATAACTGTGGTAATTGCCCGAATGGTTCACCACGGAAGTCTTGGTCTAACCCTGCTGCTACAACACGTACCCCTTGGTCTGCTAACTGTTGTGCGACATCGACAACCAATTCATCAAAAAACTGTACTTCATCGATCCCTACAATATCAACATCTTCATCTATTTGATTTAAGATTTCAGTACTATTAGCAACTGGTCGTGCAATAATCGAGTTACCGTTGTGGGATACGATCGACTCCTGATCATAACGATTATCAATCGCTGGTTTAAATACACGTACATTTAAGTTCCCGTATGTAGCCCTTCTAACACGACGGATTAATTCTTCTGACTTTCCTGAAAACATGCTGCCGCAGATTAATTCTACCCAACCGCTATGTTTCATCACATACATCATATTCAGCACCTCGTTTAACAATCTTTTACAAATTTTGCGGATGAAGCAAATAAAAACGGCGTCGTTCCATCTTAGTGGTGACTGCCTAATATTTAATCCTATAATGGGTGTTCCTTAGATTGGTTGAAATAAAAAAAGCTGACCACACTAGCCAAGCACCAAATTATAGATGATATAGAGTTTATATGATCTAGTATGGTGTTTAGCTGAAGTGTTCGGTCAGCTCCTTGTGTTAAATTGCCAGTATTATGACATGTTGTATTTCTTCTTGAAGCGGTCTACACGGCCACCAACTTTGTCAGCTTTTTGCTTACCTGTGTAGAACGGATGTGAAGCTGAACTGATTTCAACACGAATTAATGGGTACGTATTACCGTCTTCCCATTCGATTGTCTCCTCAGATTCTAGTGTTGAACCACTTAGAAATTTGAAATCAGAGCTTGTATCTAAAAATACAACTTTACGATATTCTGGATGGATATCCTGCCTCATGCTTAACACTCCTCCTTGCCCTGAATCCTTAGGAAACAGAGTTTTTTAAACCGTCCTATAGACGGGAGTTAACTTCTACGAGTCATACAGAGTGATTATACCAACTTGATATTTATTTTGCAAGGAGTTTTGAGCATTATTAACTTTTACCTTGCATTTCATCATCCATAATCTTAAAGAACTCATCGTTTGACTTAGATGAACGTAAACGACGTAAGAAACGGTCTAAGAAGTCGTGTCGGTCTTGCATCGTTTTACGGATTGCCCACGTTTTATCAAGCTGTTCTTTCGGCATTAATAACTCTTCTTTACGCGTTCCAGAACGAAGTACGTCAATTGCAGGGAAGATACGACGCTCTGCCATACTACGATCTAGATGGAGTTCCATATTACCTGTTCCTTTGAATTCTTCATAAATAACATCATCCATACGTGAGCCTGTATCTACTAACGCAGTTGCTAGAACCGTTAAACTTCCACCTTCTTCAATATTACGCGCAGCACCGAAGAAACGTTTTGGGCGGTGGAAAGATGCTGGGTCAATACCACCAGATAATGTACGACCACTAGGTGGAATCACTAAGTTATAAGCACGAGCTAATCGTGTAATACTATCCATTAAGATAATGACATCTTGTTTATGCTCAACTAAACGCATCGCACGATCTAAAACAAGTTCAGATACTTTAATATGATTCTCTGGTACTTCATCAAACGTTGAACTTACAACATCAACATTGTCTGCCACTGAACGCTCAATATCTGTAACTTCTTCTGGACGCTCGTCTATTAGTAAAATAATAAGTTTTGATTCAGGATGGTTTTCTGTAACACTATTGGCTACTTCTTTTAGAATTGATGTTTTACCGGCTTTAGGGGGTGCGACAATTAAACCACGCTGCCCAAAACCAACTGGTGACATCATATCAATAATTCGAGTTGATAGTAGATTACGAGTCGTCTCTAGGTGCATTTTACGATCAGGGTATAGGGCTGTTAAACCTGGGAAGTGAATTCTTTCCTTAGCACTTTCCGGGTCGTCACCATTTACTGCATCTACATGTAATAAGCCGAAGTAACGTTCATTTTCTTTCGGTGGTCTAGCTTTACCAGATACTAAGTCACCATTACGCAAATCAAAACGGCGGATCTGTGATGCTGATATATAAATGTCTTCTGCGCTTGGGGCATAGTTAATTGGGCGTAAGAACCCAAAGCCTTCTGATTGGATAATTTCTAAAACGCCATCTACAAATAATTTACCATCTTTTTCTGTTTGCGCCTTTAAGATCGCAAAGATTAATTCTTTTTTGTTTAATTTCGCATAATAAGAAACGCCAAGATCACGTGCTAATGCATATAGTTCTTTGAGCGTCTTCGTTTCTAATTCTGCAATTGTCATTGTATTTGACACACAAACACCACGCTTTATTAATTTTTAATTTTATTATGGTTAATTTAAGTATTGGAAAATAAAGATTAGGGACTGTCATTATTCTTTGAGAAGAATTGATTTACTCGGGGTATAGCTACTATATTGTACCTTTTTTAAATTTTATTAGCAAGGTTTAGACAAAAAAACTTAAAAGCTATATTTGTCATATAAGCTCTGCACGAGTCCGATGTCACTGTGCAAAATTCAAATTACCAACACTACCTTTTATAAAACTGTTCTAATATAAAAACCAGGCTGAAGTCGTGATGACAACAGCCTTAGTTTGATTATAGACAAAACTTTAATCTTTTATCACTAAATCGGGCTTTTTCTCCAAGCTATGTGTACCATCAATAAAACGAACTGTTCCGGATTTAGCTCGCATAACCACTGTTTCAGTCGTTGCTTTATCGCCTTTGAATTGCACGCCTTGCAACAATTCACCATCTGTAATACCTGTTGCAGCAAAGATTGCATCATCTCCACCACAAAGGTCTTCCATTTTCAAGACTTTGCTCACGTCTTCGATTCCCATTTTACGGCAACGCTCTTCTTGCACTTCATCAACTGGTTTTAAACGGCCTTGAATTTCACCACCAAGAGCCTTTAAGCCAATCGCTGATAAAACGCCTTCTGGTGCACCACCAATTCCCATTAAAACATCAACACCTGTATGATCGAATGCTGCATTAATGGATGCTGCAACATCACCATCTGGAATTAATTTAATACGTGCGCCAGCTTCACGAATTTCTTTAATTAGTTGATCATGGCGTGGACGGTTAAGAACGACTACTACGATGTCTTCGATGTCTTTTCCTTTTGCTTCAGCAACCGCTTTTAAATTCTCTTCTACAGAAGCATCAAGGTCAATTTTACCTACAGCCTCTGGGCCAACCGCGATTTTCTCCATGTACATATCAGGTGCGTGAAGTAAGCGGCCACGATTAGCAATACCTACAACACAAAGCGCGTTCCAAGTACCTAATGCAACAATATTAGTACCTTCAACAGGGTCTACAGCAATATCGACTTCTGGTCCTTGACCTTGTCCAACTTCTTCTCCTATGTATAACATCGGAGCTTCGTCTTTTTCCCCTTCGCCAATTACAACCGTTCCTTTCATAGGTACTGTATCAAATACAGTACGCATTGCTTCGGTTGCTGCACCGTCTGCTTCTTCCTTTTCACCGCGCCCCATCCAGCGAGCTGATGCTAAAGCAGCTGCTTCAGTTACGCGTGCGATTTCCATCGATAAACTTCTTTCCATGTGTAATTGCCCTCCCTGTTTCTCTTATCCCTTATCGACCTTAAGCATTTTGGAACATCTTTATATCTTCATCTGTCATTTGTTCACGCCAAACAACAGCACCTAGATTTTTTAGCTTTTCAGTTAGATCATCATAACCTCGCTCAATATGCTCAATACCTACTACCTCAGTAATACCATCTGCCATTAGGCCAGCTATTACTAAGCAGGCACCTGCACGTAAATCACTTGCTTTTACCTTCGCACCTTCAAGTGGTGTTTTACCTGTAATGACAGCTGAACTGCCTTCAACTTTTATATTGGCATTCATTCTTCTGAGTTCATCAGCATGTTTAAAGCGTGCTTGATAAATCGTATCTGTAACGATACTTGAGCCGTGAGCTTGTGTTAACAATGAAGTAAATGGTTGCTGTAAATCTGTAGGAAACCCTGGGTAGACTAACGTTTTAATATCCACGCTTGTCAGTTCTCGATTACCGCGCACAACTAAATAATCCGTTCCTTCTTCAATCTCAACGCCCATTTCACGTAACTTTGCTGTTAGAGATTCTAAGTGAGTTGGGATGACATTATCGACTAAAACTTCTTCACCTTTTGAAGCAGCTAAAATCGTATAAGTCCCAGCTTCAATTCGGTCTGGAATAATGGTATGTTGGCAACCATTTAATGAGTCAACACCTTCAATCCGAATGACATCTGTTCCTACCCCTTTAATATTCGCTCCCATACTATTCAAAAGGGTTGCAACGTCTATAATCTCCGGTTCCTTCGCTGCATTTTCAATCGTCGTTTTCCCTTTTGCCTTCACAGCTGCAAGCATAATATTAATAGTGGCACCAACACTTGGGATATCAAGGTAAATTTTAGAACCAATGAGTTCATCTGCTTTTAGGTAAATAGCGCCTTGTTCGTTCGTCACTTCAGCACCTAACGCTTCAAACCCTTTAATATGCTGATCAATTGGTCGTGGTCCTAAATCACATCCACCCGGTAAACCAATGACTGCTTTTTTAAAGCGACCTAACATCGCACCCATAAAGTAATAGGATGCGCGCAGCTTTTTCACACGACCATTAGGTAAAGGCATAGAAACCATCTCAGATGAATCAATTGTGACATCATCACCACTTTGTGATACGTCACCACCTATATCACGTAACAACTCTTTTAATATTTGAATGTCAGAAATGTTTGGAAGACCTTCAATCGTAACTTCGGATTCGGCTAAGATTGTTGCTGGCAGCAAGGCAACTGCGCTATTTTTAGCACCACTTACCCGAACTTCTCCATTTAATTGGTGGCCTCCTTCAATAAGTAATTTTTCCATGTGAATACTCCTCTTATCACATTTTTATAGCTGTCTTTCCACCGTTGCTTGTCTAGTTATATTATGTGCGATATTTCAAGATTCATGCTTGATTTGCTTTTTCCCAATCTTTTAAGAATTTATCAATTCCTTGGTCTGTTAATGGATGCTTGACTAATTGCTGAATAACATTAAATGGAATTGTAGCTATGTGAGCACCATTTAACGCTGCTTCAGAAACATGCATCGGGTGACGTACACTCGCTGCAATGATTTCTGTATCAATACCGTGCGCATCAAAGATTTGTGCAATCTCAGCAATTAAATGCATGCCATTTTGACCAATGTCATCTAATCGTCCTAAGAAAGGTGAAACATAAGTAGCACCAGCTCTTGCAGCTAATAAGGCTTGGTTAGCTGAGAAAACGAGTGTTACATTAGTTTTAACACCTTTGTCTGTTAAAGCTTTACATGCTTTAAGACCTTCTAATGTCATAGGTAGCTTAATGGTGATGTTTGGTGCAATTTTCACTAGTTCTTCTGCTTCTTTAAGCATTCCCTCAGAGTCTTCTGATATCACCTCAGCACTCACTGAGCCTTCTGTTACTTCTTTTGTAATTTCTTTTAAGCGTTCGTGGAAAGATACACCTTCTTTAGCCACTAAAGATGGATTTGTTGTCACACCTGATAAAATGCCTAATGCATTTGCTTCTTTAATCTCATTAATATTCGCTGTATCAATAAAAAATTTCATAAAACTCTCTTCTCCTTTATGACTGATTTAAAAGCTTTTTTACGCTTAGCTCAATCCAATATTGAACGTTAACATAAACACTAATACTATTCTATCTTTTCATACGCGAAAAGGCTAATCCAAAGCACACGGATCAGCCATAACAATTTGAAATTATGCTTTTTTAAAGAGTTCTAATCTAACCATTGAAACCACAGCGTTATAAATACCAGAATACTTAGGAGCATTTCCAGATACACCGCTTATGACCGGCGACTGCTTCTTTTCAGCTGCTCGGTCATATACAAGGTTAAACTTCAAAGACGAATAACCTTCATCATTAGCTTTATTAAGCATTGCTCGCATTAATACTAGTGGCACAATGGTTTCCTCCTCAAGTTATAAGTACAAGAGCATGTGTAAGATCATTTTTATAATTATAGAATACCAAGTATGCCACCAATTAGCAACTAAGCATTATGGTGTTTGAGGGTTTTTTACATGCTCATCAATTAAGTCCATCACGTCTTTAATTGAAAATGGCTTTTCTAATACATCTTGGTACGTTGCTGCACTACTTTCTTTTACTTGCATTTTGGATAACCCTGTCATTAGAATGACAGGGGCATGATGATCCTGTTCTCTCAACTCCTGAATGAAATGGTCCCCTCTCATACCAGGTAACAAATAATCCACAAAGAAGATATCAACATTTGCCTCTTTCACCACTTCAAAAGCTTCTAATGAATTAGCAAATGTTAATACTTCAAAACCTTCTTGGCTTAATAGTTCTTTCATCAATAATGCAATGCCTGATTCATCATCAACTACAACTGCCTTAAACCTTTTCATCCCATCACCTTATCCCATTTATTACTTTTAATATAACTTTAACGGAACAAGGGAGGAAAATCAATCCAATTAGGGTGATTTGTTATTCAATTCTAAACTTTCTTACAGATTACAATTACTTTACACAACTTTCAACAAATTTCTTGAATAATGGCTGTGGATTTGTCGGTCTTGATTTAAATTCTGGATGAAATTGTGACGCGACAAACCATGGGTGGTCTTTCAGTTCGATAATTTCAGCTAAACGACCATCTGGGCTGTTGCCTGAGAACTTAAATCCTTCTGCTTCCATTTGTTCACGGTACTCATTATTAAACTCAAAGCGGTGGCGGTGACGTTCATAAACAAGCTCGTCTTCATATGCTTCATGAGCTTTTGTTCCTTCTTCAAGTCGACAAGCATAAACGCCTAGTCGTAGTGTACCACCTAGATCTTCTACATCTTTTTGTTCTGGTAAAAGGTCAATTACTGGATGTGGTGTTGAAGGATCAATTTCAGCTGAATGAGCTCCTTCAAGGCCTAATACGTTACGTGCAAACTCGACCGTTGCTAATTGCATGCCTAAGCAAATACCTAAGAAAGGAATTTTGTTTTCACGCGCGTAACGAGTCGCCTCAATCTTTCCATCAATTGCACGATCACCAAATCCGCCTGGAACTAAAATACCGTCAACATCGCTTAAAAATTCGTGCACATTCTCACTGGTCACTTCTTCAGAGCTAACCCATTTAATTTCAATATCAGAATCAAATGTGAAACCACTATGCTTTAACGCTTCTACTACTGAGATATAAGCATCCTTAAGAGCTACATACTTACCAACTAGAGCAATAGTTGTTGTTTTAGATAAATTTTTCACTTGGTTAATTAAATGGCTCCACTCTTTCATATCTGCATCTTTAGCTTCAATACCAAAGTGGTCACAAGCTAGTTGATCTAAGCCTTGCCTTTGCATTTCCAGCGCTACTTCATATAATACTTCACAATTACGTGCTTCAATTACTGCATTTTCATTAATATCACAGAAGAGGGCAATTTTATCCTTCATACTTTGACTAATTTCTCTTTCAGTTCTTAAAACGATCACATCAGGCTGTATACCTAATGAACGTAATTCCTTAACAGAGTGCTGTGTTGGCTTTGTTTTCAGTTCACCTGCTGCTTCTAAGAATGGAACTAACGTACAGTGAATATACATGACATTATCTCGACCTGCATCACTCTTTAATTGTCTAATTGCTTCTAAGAATGGCAGGCTTTCAATATCACCAACAGTTCCACCTATTTCAGTAATAACAACATCAGCATTCGTTTCTTTACCAGCTTGATAAACTTTATCTTTAATTTCATTCGTAATATGAGGAATGACTTGTACAGTTCCTCCTAAGTAATCACCTCTGCGCTCTTTACGAATAACTGAAGAGTATACTTTACCTGTTGTAATGTTACTGTATTTATTTAAATTAATATCAATAAAACGTTCATAATGACCTAAGTCTAAGTCCGTTTCTGCACCATCCTCTGTTACGAACACTTCTCCGTGCTGATATGGGCTCATCGTACCCGGGTCTACGTTTAAGTATGGGTCGAATTTTTGGATCGTGACGTTTAAGCCTCGGTTTTTAAGTAATCGCCCTAGTGATGCTGCTGTAATTCCTTTTCCGAGTGAAGAAACCACTCCACCTGTTACGAAAATATATTTTGTCATCTTTTCTGCCTCACCTTCTATGTTTATCGTTTGTTATTTAAAATAAAATTAAAACATTAATTCAGGGAAAAGTAAGGATTGCTTAACTTTTCAAGCCTTATAAAAAACAAAAAAAGCTCCCGAATTAAATTCGGGAGCTTTACATTTATTTTTGAGAGCCCACATAGAATAATACGCCTATGCCGAGGTAAAGTCAAGATTGTTTTTTATGAATCTTCTTCGTCTTCATCACCTTTATCTAAGTCTTTTTCAAGGTTATCGACTTCATCTTCAAACACTTCTTCTGATTCTTCATCCTCTTCTGAATCAGCTTCTAATTCATCATCTAATAAGGTCTCTTCTTCCTCAACTGGTTCCTCAGCTTTAGCTGATTTCTTTTTCTTCTTCTTCTTTTTCGGTTTTTCCTCAGCAACAAAAGCATCCTCGACTGTTTGGTCAAACGGATACCAATGCTTCAACCCCCAAAGATTCGAACCAACTGAAAGAAATCGACCATCAATATTTAAGTCTGTATATAGCTGAGAAATGTATTGTTCTTTTTGCTCTTGGGTGAATTCTTTTGCTTCAGCTACGATTTTGAAAATATCTTGAAAGTTTTTCGCTTGGTTTTCATCTAACATGATTTCGTAAGCAATATCGATCATGGACAATTCTTTAACTTCTTCATTATTATACTTTACTAAGCTCACAACCAGCACTCCTTTACCCAGTTAACAGGAACTTTTTTAGCTATTTTCCTAGTTTACAGAATATCATACATTATCGTCAATTCAAGCAAAAAATATATCTTGATGATCATTTTTATTTTAGTAAAAATTTGGATTCGCTTAAATTTATCGGAATGCATTGTAATTGATCAGTGTTCGCGAGTCGATTTATCAGCGTTCGGGGCGGGTTTATCAGCGTTCGACTCTCGTTTATCAGCGTTCGAGCTCATTTATCGGCGCTCACTAACGCACGCATTTAATAAATAAACTCCACCTATTTAATAAGGTGGAGTTTATTTGTGTTACATATTACGTCGGTATTGTCCGCCTACTTCGTAAAGGGCATTTGTGATTTGCCCTAGGCTTGCGACTCTTACTGTTTCCATTAGTTCTAAGAAGACATTGCCACCAGAAGCAGCTGTTTCTTTTAAGCGTTTCAGTGCTATTTCTGCTTCATCTTTATTTCGTTCTTGGAATGCTCTTAAGTTGGCAATTTGTTGTTGTTTTTCTTCTTGTGATGCACGAGCAACTTCCATTGAGTTAATGTCATCTGCTGATGGTGGGTTTGGATTTTGATACGTGTTCACGCCAACGATTGGTAGTTCTCCTGAGTGTTTCTTACCTTCATAGTAAAGTGACTCTTCTTGGATTTTACCACGTTGGTATTGGCGTTCCATCGCACCTAAGACGCCACCACGATCATTAATTCGTTCAAATTCTTGTAAGACAGCTTCTTCGACAAGGTCTGTTAACTCATCTAAAATGTAAGAACCTTGTAGGGAGTTTTCCGTCTTTGTTAGGCCGAATTCTTTATTAATAATCATTTGAATGGCCATTGCACGACGAACAGATTCTTCTGTCGGAGTCGTGATTGCCTCATCATATGCATTTGTGTGTAATGAATTCGTATTATCTTGGATCGCAATTAAAGCTTGTAATGTTGTGCGAATATCATTAAAGTCTACTTCTTGTGCGTGAAGTGAACGACCTGATGTTTGAATATGGTATTTTAACTTCTGACTACGTTCATTAGCTCCATATTTATCGCGCATGACAATCGACCAAATGCGACGTGCTACACGGCCAATAACTGAATATTCTGGGTCAAGTCCATTTGAGAAGAAGAATGATAAGTTAGGTGCGAATTTATTAATATCCATGCCACGGCTTAAGTAGTACTCAACATAAGTAAAGCCGTTCGCCAACGTAAAGGCTAGCTGACTGATTGGGTTTGCACCTGCTTCTGCAATATGGTAACCAGAAATAGATACAGAGTAATAGTTACGAACTTCATTTTCAATAAAGTAAGCTTGAATATCACCCATCATTCTTAAGGCGAATTCAGTTGAGAAGATACACGTATTTTGGCCTTGGTCTTCTTTTAAAATATCTGCTTGAACCGTTCCGCGTACGACAGAAATCGTTTCAGTCTTAATTTGTTCAAGTTCTGAAGCATTCGGTTGACGGTCGTTTTCTTCTTTAAATTTCTCTAGTTGTTGGTCGATCGCAGCATTGAAATACATCGCTAAAATAATCGGTGCTGGACCATTAATCGTCATTGAAACTGATGTCATTGGGTGGCATAGATCAAAGCCATCATACAACTTCTTCATATCTTCTACTGTACAAATGCTAACACCCGATTCGCCGACTTTACCATAAATATCTGGACGCTCATCTGGGTCTTCACCATAAAGCGTTACAGAGTCAAACGCTGTACTTAAACGCTTTGCTTCCTCATCTTTAGATAAATAGTGGAAACGACGATTTGTACGTTCTGGTGTCCCTTCACCTGCGAACTGACGTGTTGGGTCTTCTCCACGAAGCTTGAATGGGAAAACACCTGCTGTATAAGGGAAGAAGCCTGGCACATTTTCTAAAAGCATGAATTTCAGGCGGTCGCCCCAATCATTATATTTCGGAAGGGCAACTTTAGGAATTTTAATACCTGATATGCTTTCGGTGTTTAGTTCGACTTTGAACTCTTTACCACGGACTTCGTATGACATTTCATCTTTTGTATAGTTCTCTTGTAGTTCATCATACTTTTTAAGCTGTTCAACACTTTCCTCATCTAACTGCTTCTCGTATTTTTCAATTATGCTTTGAATCTTTTCTAACTCATCTTCTTCTAGCTCATCTTTTGTCCCTTTTAACTTGTAAAGCTTACTAGCTATTTCACTTTGTTTCTTTGCTTCGTCCTTATAACCTTGAACTGCCTGAACGATGTCACGTAAGTATTGGCGTCGTTCTGGTGGAATGATTAAGTTTTGCTTTTCAACGACTTTAATATGAGTATCAAACGGGACTTCTACACTCCATTCATAGCGTTCATTTAACGTTTCGAGAAGTGAGGCAAATAGTGTGTTCGTTCCTGCATCGTTAAATTGACTCGCAATCGTTCCAAAAACAGGGAATGTTTCATGGTCTTCATGAAACAGCATATGGCTACGCTCAAATTGTTTACGCACTTGTCGTAGCGCATCTTCAGAACCTTTTTGTTCGAATTTGTTGATGACAATAAAATCAGCAAAATCGATCATGTCGATCTTCTCTAATTGTGATGGTGCACCAAATTCAGCAGTCATCACATACATAGATAAGTCAGTAATCTCAGTAATTTCGGCGTCACCTTGGCCAATTCCGCTCGTTTCCACAATAACAAAGTCAAAGTTAGCCGCTTTTACGACGTTAATCGCATCAGTAATGGCTTTTGATAATTCACTTTTCGAATCACGCGTTGCTAAAGAACGCATATAAACACGCGGATTAAAAATCGCATTCATTCGAATACGGTCACCTAATAGAGCTCCTCCTGTTTTCTTTTTCGTTGGATCAACAGAAATGATGGCTATATTTTTATCGGGTACTTCATTGACAAATCGACGGATTAATTCGTCTGTTAGTGAACTTTTACCAGCACCACCTGTACCTGTAATGCCTAAGACAGGAATATTAGCACCATCGATGTTTAGCAAGTTATTTAATTCATCACTTGAAACAGAGCCATTTTCAACATGTGTGATTAAACGCGCCACCGCTTGATTATCGCCTTGTTTAACCGCCTTCGCATCCGCTTCTAGCTCGAATGGAGTTGGATGGTCACATTCTTTAAGCATATTATTAATCATCCCTTGAAGGCCGACTTCACGACCATCCTCAGGTGAGAAAATTCGTGCTACACCGTAATCATGTAGTTCCTTAATTTCACGCGGTAAAATAACACCGCCACCACCGCCGTACACACGAATATGACCTGCTCCTTTTTCATTTAAAAGATCGACCATATATTTAAAATATTCAACGTGTCCGCCTTGATAAGATGAGATGGCAATTCCTTGAGCATCCTCTTGAATCGCTGCATTAACAACAGCTTCAACTGAACGGTTATGGCCTAAGTGGATCACCTCTGAACCACTCGCTTGAAGAATTCGTCTCATAATGTTAATGGAAGCATCGTGCCCATCAAATAAACTTGATGCTGTTACAAATCTTACAGGATGCTTCACATGATAAACTTCCGGCTGTTGCATCTTTACACGCCTCCTCGTTCTTTGATTTGCGCTTGGTGCGCCAATTGATTTTTTAATAGGTTAAATTGTTTTAAAGTGTACGCTTCTAAGGTGAATTCCTTTTGTAACACCCACCTACGAAAGCCCCACATTTGCCCTTGAATAAAGATGTTATTTGAAATGAGTATAATATCTTCCTTGCTTAAGGCATTCGCGTAGCTATTTTCAAGAATTTGTTCGAACAAACAAAGCATTTCTTTCTCTTTATTTAATACATATTCTTGGGCATCTTTCGGTAGAGCCTTAAGCTCTTGATACAAAACAAGCACTTCATCCTGCAACTCATCCATCAGTTGAAAATAAGATTCTACTGCTTGGTATAGAGCATTTTCTGAAGGTTCTTTCGTATCGATCACCGCTTCCATCCGCGCTTTTACTTCATTATAAATCGCATCACAAACAAGAAATAGAACGTCTTCTTTCTTCCGAATATATTCATAAAGGGTTCCGATACTAAAACCTGCTGCCTTAGCAATCTCACGTGTTGTCGCACGGTGAAACCTTTTTTGTTTAAAAAGGTTAACAGCACCCTTCTGTAACTGGGCACGCCGCTTTTGAATTAATACCTCATCTTTGATTGATGAGCCGATTTCTTTAACCATCAGAGTCCCCCTTCTTCAATCCTCGCCATTCGTCAAGCCATCTTTCCGCTAAATGGTAAGGGTCTTCAACTTGATCTAATTTCTCTTTCATATGAGGGGTTTGTTCAATTGTGTTATATAGATCTTTATAAAGTGCTTCTTGCATCAGTTCGTAGACTTCATGTCGAAGCTGCTCTTTACGTTTCTTTATACCTGCTTCAGACTGCTTTAAGTACTGCCAATGTTGGTTGAGAGCATCATGTAACTCTTCAAATCCTGTTGGCTTGGATTGAGATATTGTCTCAACAATCATCGGTTCAAAGCCGTTGTGCCCTGCGATATGGATTAAATCTTTTAATTGATTTTTTAGCTTTCGAATACCAGGTAAATCAGCTTTGTTTAATATAAATAAATCGGCTATTTCCATGATACCAGCTTTAAATACTTGCAAAATGTCACCAGAGTTAGGTGTTAAAATAACAGCCGTTGAGTCCGCTACTTTCATAATGTCAAGCTCAGACTGACCAACGCCAACTGTTTCGACTAAAATGTAATCAAATCCATACGCATCACAAGCTCGGATCGCGTCTTTTGTTGCTCTAGCCAAACCACCAAGACTCCCACGCGTTGCCATACTACGGATAAACACATCTTCATCAGTGAAGTGCTTATGCATACGAACACGATCACCTAAAAGAGCTCCACCACTGAAAGGACTAGTCGGGTCAACTGCGATGACAGCGATTTTTTTATTTTGTTGTCTTAATCGAGTCATGAAATGGTCAACGAGCGAACTCTTGCCTGCTCCGGGTGAACCGGTAATCCCAATGTAGTGAGCACCTTTTTTACGCTTATTAAGCTCACTCAGTAACGACAGTTTATGAGGGTGATCATTTTCAATCATGGTGATCGCACGCGCTAAGGCCCGTTGATCTTGGTTTTCGATTCGTGTCGCGAGTTGATCCATTTAAGCTTCAGTCCTTTCTAATAAAATGAAGCGGATGCGCAGTGACCCGAGACTTGAGCCTTTCTTCCGGTGAAAGTGCTCCTTCGTCCGGTGAAAATGCCCCTTCGTCCGACAATTATCCTGCTTCGTCCGACAATTATCCTGCTTCGTCCGACAATTATTCTGCTTCGTCCGACAATTGGTAGCGTCAATAAGTATGTGTAAATGCGCCACCATGGATTGTAAGCACCCAGTTGGTTTTACATGGA
>NZ_BAAACZ010000025.1:0-20223 GCF_039521975.1 Alkalibacillus silvisoli
GTCTCACAAGTATGCGTGAATTATACAACAATATTAATAATACTTATGGCTCGGTAGCTAAGCGTAAACGTCAGAGAATAACATCCATGTAGCTTTGCGAGCAAGCAAGCATCAAGAGTAAGCTAAGTCTGTGAGCACAGAGAAGTCTAACAAGTAAGCGTGAATTATACAACAATATTAATAATACTTATGGCTCGGTAGCTAAGCGTAAACGTCAGAGAATAACATCCATGTAGCTTTGCGAGCAAGCAAGCATCAAAGAGTAATCTAAGTCTGTGAGCACAGTGAAGTCTCACAAGTAAGCGTGAATTATACAATAAAATTTAATATTTATATGGCTCGGTAGCTCAGTCGGTAGAGCAACGGACTGAAAATCCGTGTGTCGGCGGTTCGATTCCGTCCCGAGCCACCATTTCATTAACACAGTTAAAGTAAAACTGTGTATTTTTTATGCTCATTTTTAGCTAGTAAAGTCGAAATATGTAGGCACCTGCACCATGTTTTGCTTATTTATTTCAAAATATTACTAACTTCTATACATTTTGATTACAACTTCGTAACATAGGTTTATTTCTTATATGTATGTGTGGTAGATTGTTAGATGTGAGTTAAAAAGTATAGGAATAATAGACTAAAAAATAGAGATAGAGAGAATAGAATTTGGGGGAAAAGAGATTGGTTAACTTGAAAAAGTTAATGTCAGATAGCGTTCAAAAGCTAAGTAAACCTTTTAAGGGTTCGCTTACCAAAAAAGTGATCGTGACATCAGTGATTGGTACAGGATTGTTAGTCGGGACTGCATACGCAGATTCTTCGGATGACCATCTATCAAATATATATCATGTTTATGTAGATAATGAACACATCGGAACTGTTTCAGATGAAGATGAGGTTCAAAGTTTCATAGATGAAAAAGCTGAAGAAGCAAAAGAGACTGAAGGTGAAGATCTAACCTTAGTTCCTTCTCAAGAAATTGAGTTTATTGAAGAGTTTGTTTTTACAGCGAATACAGATGTAGATGAGGTTAAGGAAATACTTGAAGAGTCCTTAACATTCGATGCCGCAGCTATAGAGCTTAAAGTAGATGGTGAACATATTGGTTATGTTCAAGATTTAGATAAAGCTAATCAAGCTGTTAATCAAGTTATTACAGATTATCTACCAGATGGTGTAGATGAAGAAATCACCTTACTAGTAGAACAGTTTGATGATGTGGATGTTGATGAGTCTATTGATTTAATCGACCTATTACCACAAAACATGTTCGAAACAGAAGTTATTGAAACGACAGAAGAAGATCTTGATGAGCTTTTTTATCAGCAAACAATTGAATTAGAAGATGAATCTATAGTATTAGACGTCGGATTTACTGAAAATGTTACATTTTCTGAAGTAGCAGTTGAATCACATGAATTATTAGAAGTTGATCAACTAGCGAAATTAATTGAGCGTGGAACAGTAACAGAACAAAAACACGAAGTTCAAGATAGTGAAGTGTTAAGTACTGTGGCACAAGATCACGATTTAAGTACCGATGAATTAATTGATTTAAATCCAGATTTAGAAGACGATAGCATTATAAGAGTTGGCGATGAATTAAATGTAACAGGACTAAGTTCGCTAGTAGAAGTGTCTTATACAGAAAAAGTAACTGAAGAACAATCCATTGATTATGATACGGTTACTGAACAGACTGACTCTTTATATAAAGGTGAATCTGAGGTTTCTCAATCAGGTTCTGAAGGTTCTAAAGAAGTAACTTATGAAATTTCGATGCATAACGGTGAAGAAATTGAACGTAATAAGATTGAAGAAGAAGTTACTGAGGAACCACGTGATGAAATCATTAAAGAAGGAACTAAAGAAATTTCTTCTCGAGGCTCGGGTGACTTTAGTTGGCCAGCAGTAGGAGGTACAGTTACAAGTACTTATGGCCCTAGATGGGGGTCACATCATAATGGAATTGATATTGCGGGTGTAAGTAATCGTTCGATCTTAGCTGCTGATAATGGGGTTGTTGTTGAAGCTGGTTACCATTCAGGTGGTCATGGAAATAGAGTTATTATTGATCACAATAATGGTTATCGAACATTATATGCTCATTTATCATCTATTGATGTCAATGTTGGACAAACTGTCAAGCAAGGTGAGACACTTGGACAAATGGGATCTACAGGTAACTCTACTGGCGTACATTTACACTTTGAAGTTGAAAGAAATGGATCTACAGTTGACCCAGGTCCATACATTCGTTAATAAATATCAAACCTCTAGCTTTAGCTAGAGGTTTTGTTATACAAATGAAAGGAAAATGGCTAAAAAAGTAGGGAAAAATTGTTTGCTTCTCGAACATTATATTAAGCCTCTATAAAGTTGTCTATGATAAGACATTTTGCTTAAGTTAAGATAAAATATAAATAAGACAAATGTAAGGATGGTGTCAGTCAATGAAATATACAATTTTAGTCGTTGATGATGAAGAACCAATTGCAGATATATTAAAATTTAATCTTGAAAAAGAAGGTTATGACGTCATATGTGCTTATGATGGTAATGAAGCAATAAAACTAACGAAACAAGAAGAACCAGACTTAATATTATTAGATATTATGCTTCCTGAGAAAGATGGTATGGAAGTCTGTCGTGAAATACGTAAAGATTACCAAATCCCGATCATTATGTTAACTGCGAAAGATTCTGAAATAGATAAAGTTCTTGGCTTAGAGCTAGGAGCTGATGATTATGTGACCAAACCGTTTAGTAATCGAGAGTTAGTAGCACGAGTTAAAGCGAATCTAAGACGCCGCGGAACAGAAGAACAAGAACACCCTACATCTATTCCTAATTTGAAAATTGGTGGATTAGAAATTAACCGTGAAAACTATTCCGTTACAAGAAATGGTGAACCAGTTGATCTAACTCACCGTGAATTTGAATTGCTACTATACTTGGCTAAACATATGGAACAAGTTATGACAAGAGAGCACTTGTTAGAAACAGTTTGGGGTTATGATTATTACGGTGATGTTCGCACAGTGGACGTTACTGTACGAAGGTTAAGAGAAAAGATTGAAGAAAACCCAAGTAACCCGAATTGGATTGTCACACGAAGAGGAGTCGGCTATTACTTAAGAAACCCAGAGCAGGAGTAGATTAAATGAGCAGGCTGAAAAGCTTTATAAAATCGATTCAGCTAAAGTTTATTATCATTTATATTTTGTTATTACTAATTGCTATTCAAGTAATTGGTGCTTATTTTGCTAGGCAATTAGAAACACAACTATTAGAGAACTTTACAGAGTCGATTAGCGAACGTGTGGAATTATTAAATTATAACCTTGAACAAGCTTTATCTGAAGAACGTGATGAAGATTCACCAACGATCGAACAAGACGTCCGCTCTATTATCTTTGACTTGGATTCTGATGATATTACAGAAATTCAAGTCATCGATCATAATAATCGTGTTTTAGGAACAACGAATCAATTCGATCGAGTCAATATTGGGAATCGTACGACTGAGCCGAGAATTCAGCGTGCTTTATCAGCAGGTAATCGTGAGGAGAACGTTGTTTATAACCCACAAAATGGCCATAGAACGTTAGTGATCTCTACACCAGTTGAGAGTGAAGGCGATATTATAGGCGCCCTTTCTTTAGAAGCATCAATGGAAGGGGTTTATACGCAATTAAATGATATTAACCGTATATTCGCAAACGGAACAGTACTAGCTATTACAGTATCTGCTTTACTTGGAATATTAGTTGCAAGAACGATTACTAGACCTATTACAGAAATGCGTAAACAAGCAAAGGTGATGGCAACAGGAGACTACTCTAATAAGGTAAATGTTTATGGTGAAGATGAGATTGGACAACTAGCTATAAGCTTTAACGACTTAAATGATCAATTGCAATTGGCTCAAGCAACAACTGAAGGTGAACGTCGCAAGTTAAGTTCAGTATTATCGAATATGACAGATGGTGTGATTGCAACAGATGATTATGGCGATATTATTTTGATGAATGAGCCGGCAGCCAATTTAATCGGAAAAAATTATATAGAAGTTCAAGGTCAACCATTAATAGATGTTTTAGGTCTACATACGCATGTGAATAGTTTAGAAGAAATTAAGGAAATTGGTAGTACTATCATTGATTATACTGAAGATGATCATGAGCTACTTCTTAAAGCTAACTTTTCTGCAATCCAGGATGAAGCAGAAGAAATGAACGGCTTTCTTACCGTGATTAGTGACGTTACTGAAGAAGAACGTGTTGAAAGGGAACGTCGTGAGTTTGTTGCTAATGTGTCACATGAATTACGAACACCACTTACAACCATGAGAAGTTACTTAGAAGCATTAACAGAAGGTACGACTTGGAAAGACGAGACGATTGCTCCTAAGTTTTTAAATGTCGTTCAAAATGAATCAGAAAGAATGATTCGACTCGTTAATGACCTTTTACAATTATCTAAAATGGATAATAAAGACTATTTATTACAAAAAGAGCGAGTGGAATATATCGAGTATATTGACCAAATTATAGATCGTTTCTCGTTAAATTTAAAAGAAGGTTTATCCCTAAAACGTGTACTACCCAAAGACCGTTGCTATGTATGGATGGATTCAGATAAATTAACACAAGTACTAGATAATATTATCTCAAATGCTATTAAGTATTCACCTGAAGGTGGGGAAATTAATGTGACGGTTAATATAGAACGGCATCATATATTAACTAAGGTTTCAGATGAAGGAGTAGGGATCCCTCAAGAAAACTTAGAAAAGGTTTTTGATCGCTTCTACCGAGTTGACAAAGCTAGAACAAGACAACTAGGTGGGACTGGATTAGGTTTAGCGATTGCAAAAGAATTAATTGAAGCCCATGACGGTAAGATTTGGGCAGAAAGTCGAGAAGGTAAAGGGACCACAATCTCGTTTAGCTTGCCTTTGATGCGTAAGAAACGGGGGCGATCATCATGAATAAAGAAACGATAAAAAGTGTTATCCTAATCGCTTTAGTCTGTTCAAGCTTATTTTTAACTCTAGCTCTTTGGACCTATCAGCCTGAATATGAAGAATTAGATCAGACCACTTATCTAGAGGAAACAGAGTTAGATGGTGAACAACGGAACTTTGGCCATGTTGTTCACCCAAAACAAATCGTATTTAATGATTCAAGGCAATATTCGAAGTTACCTACAAAAGAATTGGAAATGGATTTATTTGCTGAAATAACAGAGTGGGACTTTTCAAACATTGATGAACGTCCTTCTAGTGGTTCTTGGGGAGTTTGGTCACCGAATATGGAATTAGTGTTCCAAGAGGAGATTCCAATGGTGTTGATTGATCAAATCTTTCAAATTGATGAGTTCAATTACGAATGGAATCCCAATCGTACTTTTAATCGCGTCTTCTTTCAATTAACACAAGGTTCAGAGGAAAGAATTCAAGTTAGTTTCACCTCAGATGGTGAAGAAGAAGTTCTGAACGGAGTAATTGAGTCGGTTAGTGCTTATGAATATATTGAAGAGTTCTTTAACCGTGCTGATGTGATTACTCTAGATCGAGTCGATTTAGAGACCAATGAAGATCAAAGTTATATTTATTTAACTAATGAACAAGTGGAAGTACCAGAACAAACAGTGTTTACTGAAGACCTTAATGAACAGCCTTTAATTAATGTTCTATTTAGTAACCCAGCATTAGTTCGTCAACAAAATGCTGAAAGTCAGCATGAGGAGTATTATACAGATGGAACAAGGCTTTTAACCCTTGTTGATGTTTTTAACTCGAATCAATTTTTAACTTATAATAAGCCGTCTACTTTAGAGCCGTTAGAGCCAACGAGTCGCCGTGAATTGATGTTAAGAAGTCTCGAATATACGAATGATCATCATGGTTGGACGGATGATTACCGCTTAGATACTCTCGATCGGGATAATAGTACGATTAATTATAGAATTCATTATAAAGGAATTCCTGTATTTGATTCAGATGATTTTATGACGATGGTGCAAGTGTGGGGACAACAAGAGTTACAATCGTTATCAAGGCCATTATTCAAAATCACAGACCCACTTCCTGAAGGAGAACGAGTTGAATTACAATCAGGAGTGTCAGTATATAACTATTTAGTAAATAGCTCAGATGAACTCTCCATGTCGTTAATAGAAGATATAAAAATCGGCTATGAAGTGGTAGAAGACCAAGGTGTTTCAAATACTGTCACCTTTTTAGAACCAACGTGGTTTGTGAAATACGTAGGTACTTGGCGTCCTTTAAGTTATTTTGAAGACCGCGTTGCCTTCAAGGAGGATGGTTAAGATGCAGTGGGGACAAATAAAGACACTGTTCATCATTAGTTTTCTCATATTAAATGTGTTTTTAGCACAACAATTTTTAGAGAAAATTAGCGAAACTAATCTTGAAATGTTGGCGCAAACGAGTTTCGAAGACCAATTAGAAGCACAAGAAATAGAAATTGGTGATTTACCAGAACGCGGAGAAAGGGAAGTTTACATTTCATCTTCTACGTATGAGTTTAATGATGATGATATAGAAGAGTTAGAAGAGTCCTTTGATCACCAACAAATAAATTTACTAAACGATGACACTATTATAGGTGTTTTTGATGAACCTATTGAAATTAACGATGAGTACGAAGGGTTACTAGGTAATATTTATCAAGGTGATCAATATGAGCTTTGGGGTGAGTATGGTGATGAATTGCTCTTGTTTTTCCAAGTACAAAATGACCGTCAAATCTTCTTTAACAACTCTGGGTTATTAGCTGTTAAGCTGAATGAAGATGGTGAAGCGGTTTACTATGGGCAAAGGCTTCTTGATGAGCCAATTGTTCAAAGTGAAGAGCAAACTGTGCTAGATCCAATAAATGCGATTGAAGTATTATACTCTAATGTGTTACAAAGCCAAGATGAAGTTACAGCTATGAGCTTAGGCTATCATACGTTAGTAGAAGAAGGACGACAAATCTTTACACCAACTTGGAAAATTACGATTAATGATGAGGATAGTTATTTTGTTAATGCGATTGAAGGGCAGTTAATTCCAAACGAGGAAGAGGAATTTGTCCAAGCAATCTCTCGTATTTTAGATTATCAAGTTGAGGAATTGTTTTTGGAGTGAGAATGAATGAGTTTACATTTTAGTGTACTAGCATCAAGCAGTTCGGGTAATGCTTTTTATATAGGGACTAATAATACGAAATTGTTAGTAGACGCTGGCTTAAGTGGTAAAAGAATCGAAAGCCTGTTACAAGAAGTGGATGTTTCCCCACATGACCTAGGTGGAATATTAGTGACACATGAACACAGTGACCACATAAAAGGATTAGGCATTATGGCAAGAAGGTATCAAATTCCGATTTATGCCAATGCGAAAACGTGGCAAGCTATGGAGAACGCAATTGGTAAAATACCAACAGATCAAAAGTTTGAATTTGAAATAGAAACAGTAAAGAGTTTCTCTGGACTTGATATTGAAAGCTTTGGTGTATCCCATGATGCTTTAGAGCCAATGTTTTATGTGTTTCATTATGAAGGAAAGAAAGTTGCGATGTTAACAGATACAGGCTATGTGTCTGAGCGTATGAAAAAGACAATTGAAAATGCTGATGCTTTATTGTTTGAAACTAATCATGATGTGGGTATGTTACAAATGGGGAAATATCCATGGAATGTAAAGCGTAGAATATTAAGTGATTTAGGGCATGTTTCAAATGATGACGCTGCTTTAGCTATGATGGATGTCATTGGTGATCAAACTAAAAAAATATATTTAGGTCATTTAAGCCAAGATAACAATATGGTTGATTTAGCTCAAATGAGTGTAGAGCAGAAACTGAAGGAAAATGGATTTCCTGTAGGAGAGGCTTTGCAGTTAGAAAGTACAAGCCCTGTAAAGCCGACACCTATTTTACATCTTTAAAGATTAAGAATGAGTGAGGTGTTCTAAATGGGTTATTATGATGACCATATGAAGCCAAAAAAATCAAAAAAAAGTAGACCTTGGTTTGTAGCGATTGTTGGGGCGATTATAGGTTCAGCGATCATGCTTTTTGCATTATCCATTTTCTCTGACACAGATGTCCTATCTAATAATACAAATCAAAATGCAGGCACTGTAGATGAAAATGAAAACGATGAAGCAACTGGTGAACAGCGAAATATAGAAGTAGATGTTCAATCACAAACGACAGAAATTGTGGATGACGTTTCAGATGCTGTTGTTGGAGTAGTTAACATTCAAGATCAAAACATATTTGGTCAACAAATGGAACAAGACCCAGATAATGCACCGACAGGATCAGGCGTCGTCTATAAACATACAGATGGAATGGCCTATATTGTAACGAACTATCATGTTATTGAAGGTGCTGATCAAGTCGAAGTCGTTTTCTCAGAAGAAGAACAAATCGAAGCAGAAGTAATTGGTGGAGACATGTATTCAGACTTAGCTGTCCTTAGAGTAGAGGATACGTTTGTAGATCAAGTGATTGAGCTTGGTCAATCTGAAACGATAAACGTAGGTGAGCCTGTTTTAGCCATTGGTAACCCATTAGGCCTACAATTTGCAGGCTCTGTTACACAAGGGATTATTAGCGGTAAAGATCGATTAATTCCAATTGACTTTACCCAAAATGGTATAATTGATTGGCAAATGGAAGTTATCCAGACCGATGCAGCCATTAACCCAGGTAACTCTGGTGGTGCCCTTGTGAATATGGAAGGAGAGCTAATCGGAATTAACTCGATGAAAATCGCATCGCCTCAGCTAGAAGGGCTAGGATTCGCAATTCCAATCGATATGGCAAGTCCGATCATGGAAGAACTAGAACAACAAGGTGCTGTAACCCGTTCTTACTTAGGCATTTCTCCGTATTCATTATCAGATGTTGCACAATACCACTTACAAAACACATTAAACTTACCAAGTGATGTAGACAGTGGTGTATTAGTAGCTTCTGTTGAAACAGTATCTCCAGCAGACCAAGCAGGATTAGAACAATATGATGTGGTCATAGAGATGAACGGAGAAGAAATCGATAACGTCTATGAATTGAGACAGTATTTATATAATGAAACCAATCCAGGTGATGAACTCGAATTAACATTTTATCGAAATGGAGAGTTGCATGAAACAACTCTAACCTTAACATCACAAGAGTTCTAACTGGAATTAAGACTTACTCACACTGTGGGTAAGTCTTTTTTAATGTTCGGGAACAGGGAGTTATACACATTATTAAGATACTTATGCACAATATGTGGGTAATAAATTTAGTTAAAAGCATATATAGTGTATAATTCTAAATTTCAATCTAAATATAGCACGAACGTATGTTGATATGTTAATAAAAATGTGGACAAATAGGACTTTTCCCCATAAATGATGTTGAAAACCTGTAGATAAACAAGTTATAAACAGAATATGTTCATAACTTGTGTACAAATAAAAGCTTATAAAACCGCCATTGATTTAAATAGCTTTTAGTTTATCTTGATTCACCGCTTATAAAAAGACGAATATTTGATACAATATGAGACATAAAAGCTGTTTTATAGTTAATAAAATTAATTTATGGCCTATAACCAAAAACGAATTTTAAGAATGGTAACAGCGATTTTATGTAGATCAAATGATTCTGACTAAGAATTTGACTATAGATCAACAAGTAACGTTCAACATTATAGTTTTTAAAATTACTCTAAAGTCATACAGCCATTGAAACGCTCGGTAAATGCAAGAAGCGGGATGGATGATAGCCCCTGGTTAAATTTAGCCAGGGTTTTATTGTGATCTAAGCTTAAGATATACTAAGGGGAGATGGAGGTGTGTGCAATGAACATCACAATTGTCTCAGTCGGAAAATTAAAAGAGAAATACTTAAAGCAAGGTATTGATGAATATATGAAGCGGCTTAGCAAATATGCCAAGGTGAAAATAGAGGAAGTACCAGATGAACAAGCACCAGACAATATGAGTGAAGCGGAAGAAGAAGCGGTGAAAAACAAAGAAGGCGAGAAAATATTAACAAAGATATCCACAGATACATATGTCATCACACTTGAAATCGAAGGCAAGCAATTAACCTCAGAAGCCTTTGCTAAGAAAATGGACGACTTAGCTACGTATGGCAAGAGTAAGATCGCTTTTGTCATTGGTGGTTCACTTGGCTTAAGCGATGAAGTCAAACAACGAAGTGACTATGCGATCTCGTTTAGCAAAATGACTTATCCACATCAATTGATGCGGTTGATTTTGTTGGAGCAGTTATATCGAGGGTTTAGGATCGTTAGGAATGAACCTTACCACAAGTGATGGTAAAGCAAAATATAGAGATAACTATTGAAATGAACACCATTAAAAAGCTGTATGAAAACAAGGGATGAGGATGATGGTTGATTGAGTTGATGGCAATATAAAAGTTACTAAATTACTTTTTATCTCAAAACAATGATAGGGCGAAAATTATGTATACATTGGACAAGTAGCTACTTTTTAAAGCGTTTCAAGAGATACGTTAAAGTATTATGGTGAGGTTAATTTCTGTATAATAATTGACTTATTTAAATACTGTTAATATAATTTGGTTGGTCAACCAATTAAACAAGGAGGGGAGTCGAATGAGTAAACAGGATAAAAGAAAACTATTGATTGATGCTGCCTACAATGTATTTGTTAAAAAAGGATATCTGAATGCTTCTATAAAGGATATCGCAAATGAAGCAAATATAACAACCGGACTTGTTCATTATTATTTTAAAAATAAAGAGGAACTTTTGCTTTCTGTACAACAGGAAGTCCAAACCTATTACCAAAGGAAATATGACGGACATCCAGGAGACTCAGTAAGCCTGGAGGAAGTTTTACATGAAATTAAAACCAGGGCAGAAAGGAATCCGGATTGGTATCGTTGGAGATATGAAATTTATTCTTTAGGGATAAAAGATAAAGGAGGTCATCTTGAAAAGCAAGTAGAGTCTATTCTAAAAGATGGGAGAAAGAGTCTGTCCGAGCCTATGCAACACATAGTAGGTAATTCTCAAGATGCATATGCACTTTCGAGTATATTATTGGCTTGTTTTGATGGGCTGGCACTACAGAAAATTGTTGATGATCAATTTGATATTGACCAACCATATAGACTATTAACCGAACTTCTTGAGCTTTATATAAATAAGTCTGATTCTGATTGAAGCTTATTAAAATACTATAAATAGAATAAGGATGAAATCATTTGAAAAAAATAGTATTAATTTTATTTGCCTTATTGCTCTTCACTACTTCCCATACTTTTGCAGTTGAAGAGAGTAATACTTCTTATCAAATCAAAACTTTTATGAATAAGGCACTGGAGGAATATAATATTCCTGGTGCTACGTTAGCAGTCGTACATAACGGTAATACTATCTTTCAAGATAGCTGGGGGATAATGAGTGACGGTTCACCTGTCAGTGAAGAAACTTCTTTTCTAATAGGTTCGGTAAGTAAGCCTTTAACATCTCTTGGAATTATGGTGTTAGTAGAAGAAGGAAAAATAAAGCTAGATGAACCAATAGATACTTATATCCCTTGGTTTACCTATCAAACCGATAGTAAAAAATCAATAACAGTACGTCATCTATTAGAACAAACAAGTGGGATTAGTGCTTATGAGGGGCTGAAAGTGACAGATCAACAGGATCGTGATAAAGAAAATGGTATCACTCAAGCTGTTAAAGAACTAAGCGGAGTAAAGTTAAGTCATGATCCTGAAGAGATATATGAATATAACTCAGCCAACTATCTGCTTTTAGGAGCTATTATTGAAGAGGTGTCTAATCAAACATTCTCATCCTTTATGGATAACCGTATATTTTCTCCTCTTGCTATGAAAAACACTACTGCTGACTATGAAAGCGCGATTGAAAAAGGGTTTGTACCCGGTTATCATTCATGGTTTGGCAAACCTGTTAAAGGAGATGGATGGTATGATCATTCGGGAGCGCCGTATGGTTATATGACCTCAACCTCCAGTGACCTTATTAAGTTTATAGAATTCATGCTTTATGGGGGAGAACTAATAAATGAGCAAAGCTTAAAACAATTACGTATGCCACCAGAAAGCGATCAACGATATGGATTAGGCTGGCATTTCTCTAAAAACGATAATAGATATCCCTATCATACTGGTGCAACGTCAGAATATAGATCTGAAATCTTCTTTATGCCTGAAGAAGATCTAGGTGCTGTTCTTTTGACGAATAAATACCATGAATTAGAAGCGGTTGCTTATTTAAGTATGATGGAGGGAATTCGATCCATTATAAAAGGTGAAAAACCAGAGTTAATTCCGCTAAACGTTAGTACCCAGTGGATTGCGCTTAGTGTGATATTGTTATTATCCATTATTTTCTCTATAAGTTTAATTCGTTTGAAACGTAAAAAAAATATAAATAAAATAGTTTGGGTTCCAATTGGTGTTCTTCACGTTTTAATCGCTGTAGGATTCATTCCATTATTTACATTAAGTATGGGGATTTCTTGGAAGACATTAGGTCTTTTTTCTCCGGACCTTGCATTCCTTATACAATGTCTGATAGTCGTGTTGGCAGTTTACGGTCTTTTAATTTTCCTAATTATTGCGATTAAACAAAAGGTCGTCGAAAAAATAGTGAATTGAACAATGTAAACAGATTTCCCCTTTTATTACCAGTTCGATATGGTTAGAAAAGCTACGGAGAGCCTTACCATAAATAGAGGCAAACACGTATTATGTAAGGCGGTCAACCATGGTGAGATGGGTTTAACTCTTGGAAAAATAATTAGGTATTGATTTTTTTTAATTAATGGATATAATAGTCTAAAATACATGTTTAAAATTCAATGACAAAGAGAGTAGTTATTTGTGAAAGCAAAGCGAATCAGGGATGGTGAGAGCCTGGTCAAGGATCAAATAATGAACCGCACTTTGTAGATGCTTGCCTGAACATGAGTAAGTAGGGTGAGTCGGGGTGAACCTCGTTATCAAATTGAGTGGTTTTTAAAAAACAAGTAGAGTGGTACCACGGGCCAATTGAACTCCCGTCTCTTTTCAAAAGAAAAGAGACGGGAGTTTTTAATTTAGGAGGAATTAGAAATGAATTATAAAAATGCTTTTATTGATGTCCTGTATGACCAATTAAAAGATCATTTGGACAAAAGTAAGTTAAATAGCATGATTGAAAAACCAAAATACGACAATATGGGTGATTTGGCGTTTCCTTGTTTTGAATTAGCTAAAATTTTCCGAAAACCTCCTCATGACATTGCACTTGAACTGACAAAGGAAATTACTTTGCCTAACATATTTCAAAATGTTGAAGCAGTAAATGGTTATGTTAATGTTTTTTTAAATAAAGAAGAAGCATCATCTTTAATTGTTAATAAAGTTATTTCGAATAAAGAAAAATATGGGGATATAAACATTGGAAATAAAGAGGTAATCACGATTGACTTTTCATCCCCTAATATTGCTAAACCTTTTTCAATGGGGCACTTACGCTCAACGGTTATTGGAAACGCATTAGCACTAATTTCGGAAAAAGTTGGCTATCGTTCAATCAGAATCAATCATTTGGGTGATTGGGGGACCCAGTTTGGGAAATTAATTGTTGCTTATAAAATGTGGGGGGATGAACAAAAGGTAAAAGAGAATCCGATCAAAGAGCTGTTAAAGTTGTATGTTCGTTTTCATGATGAGGCAGAACAGGATGAAAAATTGAATGATCAAGGGAGACAATGGTTTAAGAAGTTAGAAGATGGGGATGAGGAAGCCTTAGAACTATGGAGATGGTTTAGGGATGAATCATTACAAGAGTTTTCCAAAATATACGAGCTATTAGGAGTGAACTTTGATTCAACTCAAGGGGAAGCATTTTATAATGATAAAATGGATAGTGTGGTTCAGTTATTGGAAGAAAAGAATTTGTTAGAAGAATCTGATGGAGCTAAAGTAGTTGATATAGAAGATGATTTCCCCCCTTGCTTGATCAAGAAAAGAGATGGAACTACTCTTTATGCAACACGTGATTTAGCGGCCGCCATTTACCGTCAAGATACTTACAAATTTGTTAAGTCATTATATATCGTAGGAAATGAACAAACACTTCATTTTAAGCAACTCTTTCTTGTTTTAGATAAGATGGGGTACAAATGGCACGAGGGACTTAAACATGTTTCTTTTGGGATGATGTTAAAAGACGGGAGAAAAATGTCTACACGAAAAGGTAAGGTTGTATTATTAGAAGACGTATTAAATGATGCGATTAATCTTGCTAAGAATAACATTGTAGAGAAGAATCCAACTCTTGCTTCTAAAGAGAATGTTGCTCGTCAAGTTGGGACAGGTGCTGTTATTTTTCATGACTTAAAAAACTACCGTTTAAACGATATTGAATTTTCTTTGGAAGATATGTTGAGATTTGAAGGTGAAACAGGTCCATATGTTCAATACACATATGCACGTGCCTCTTCTATTTTAAGTAAAGGAGATTATCAGGAAAGTAAAGAAAAAGTAAATATAACAGATGTAGAGGCGTGGACAATAATAATAAAATTAAATGAATTTCCAGATGCGATTAAACGTGCTTATGAAGGAAACGATCCTACCCAAATTGCTAAATATGTACTTGAAATTGCAAAAGCATTTAATAAATACTATGGATCTGTTCGTATATTAGATGATCATGATCAAAAACAAGCAAGATTGTCAATTGTACATTCAGTTCAAATTGTCATTGAAGAAGGATTAAGACTTTTAGGAATTGAGGCACCTGACGAAATGTAGTAATGGAAAAAATAGATATTAATAAAAACGAGCTTGTAGTTTCAAGCTCGTTAATTTGTGTTTTGTGCCTCATAAATAACTACGATGAACCGTACCACAAGTGACTGGTAAACAGGTAATAATATTAAAACTTACTAATGAATTAATAAAAAAAGTTTTGTATGATAAAATAGGCGTTATTAATAATGCGTTGAAATGAGGAAACATTATATGAAAAATATTGAAGATGAAATATATTCGTTTGAAGAGTTTGTAAAAAGTATTGACAAAACAAAAAAAATTAACCCTTTCGAAAAAAATTATCAAGTAGTCATAACAGATGTATTGGAAAAATTATTAGTAAATACTGATATTCAAGTGGCTGATGTCTCTGCTAACAAAAATACTGAAATACACAACGGAGACAATTATATTGGGGAGAGTGGTCCTCCAGATTTATTGTTAGTACCCCAAGAGTATCGGCATAATAATAAACATGATGAAGAGAGAAATCCTAAACCAATTGCAGCAATTGAAGTAAAGAACCCTGAAGAACGGAAAAATGTATCAGAATTTGTTGCAAAACTTAAAAATGACCCCATACAACAATTAGCTTCTCACTTAACTAAGAACAAAAAAGTCATAGTTACCGATTGTATTAAGTGGTGTTTTTTTGAAAATAACAATTCAGATAAAAGAGTGGATTTTATGCTTGTGGAAAGCTTTAATTTAAAGGATGACTTTGGAGAATGGAAAGTACCAACCAAAAAAGAAAATGAATTTGTTCAAGAACCGTTAGAAATTGAAAAAGATTACGTTGGAACTGAATGTAAGGAGTGGAATGAACTACAAAACTATATTAGAAAGTGGGTGCTTCAGAACTGAATAGATAGTTTATTAGTTAGAAATTCGATACCTAATATATAATTGAAAACATTAATTGTAATTTCACCTTAATCTAAAAGATTTTATTGATAGAGGATAATTAATATCCTCTATTTTTAATGAGATGTTGCATTGATTGAATATATATATATGACCTCTATCCTGTCAAAAAAGGGGTGTGTTATAATTCTTGTTCTTTTTATTTTGTTTCCAATCATTACAAATCCATATATACCAAGGCTTTTAGACATGTCTAATTTGTTATTTCACTTGTTTTCACTTATAGAGTTTTCTTTTTGTTGCATTTTTGCCGACAAAATGCCGACAAATTCACTTTGTTAATTTTTTCTCAAATATAAAGAAAAATGAAGTTATAATAGATTATTACCTTACTATTATTTAGTAGTTTAGTGCAATATTTTAACATTACAAATGAGTTAAAAATTAAGTCAATAAAGCCTATCCAACAGTTGACTTGGATAGGCTTTATTGACTGGAATTAATATAAAGAGTCTATATGACTATTATCCAAAGTGTTCAGTGACATCTTGGATTTATACCTTAAAAGTATTAGAGAACTAGTTTGATACTTACTTCAAATACTCTTTAATCTATAAGGTCTATATTCATACTTTCAATTAAGAATTTCTCCTCATTATCTATCTTTGAAATAATAGCATTAACATTTTCAGTTACTGAGTTTTCCTCACCAGTTTCAATGAAATTAACTGTTGTTGTCATTGTAGCACTATACTCATATCTATTGCTTGATATTTGTTTAACAGATTCATCTTCAAAATCCATAGATAAATTTTCATATGTGTTTAAATTCAGACAGCAATCTTTTAAGTCATCAATGATTCCATCAAAATCATGATAACTATCAACTACGGCTTGTTCAAATTCTTCTTCATTATGTGCTAAATACATTTCATAGTGTCTAATAAGCAATGACCGTGCTGTATCTATCATTTCATCCTCTGATAGTTCTTCATCACCAATTACTTCATCAACAGCATCTTGATATTCATCTACGGCATTGCGTTCTTCATCTTCATCCTCTTCTTCAATAATTTCTTCATTTTCGTCTTCTTTCTCTTCTTCAGCTACAGTTTCTTCAGTATTTGTTACGTCATCCTCTTCTTGGGTCGAATCATTACTGTTCCCAAAAATCATAAAACTACTAATTCCTAGTATAGTCACAATTAGAATTATAAGGGAAAGTGTTATTTTTTTATTCATTTTAATCCCTCCAAAAACGTGTATGATAACTCATAAAGCCTTAATCTATACGCTCTATGTTCATGCTTTCAATTAAAAACTTTTCTTCATCATCTAGTGTTGAAATAATAGCACTAACATTTTCAGTGACTTCGCTTTCTTCACCAGTTTCGATAAAATTAAGTGTGGATGTCATTGTGGTACTATATTCATATCTATTACTTGATATTTGTTTAACAGATTCGTCTTCAAAATCCATAGATAAATTTTCATATGTGTTTAAATTCAGACAGCAATCTTTTAAGTCATCAATGACTCCATCAAAATCATGATAACTATCAGCTATAGCTTGTTCAAATTCTTCTTCATTATGTGCTAAATACATTTCATAGGTTCTAGTAAGCAAAGACTGTGCTGTATCTATCATTTCATCCTCTGATAGTTCTTCATCACCAATTGCTTCATCAACAGCATCTTGATACTCATCTACGGCATTGCGTTCTTCATCTTCATCCTCTTCTTCAATAATTTCTTCATTCTCGTCTTCTTTCTCTTCTTCATTTGCAGTATCACTATTTCCAAAAACAATAAATCCAGTAACACTTAGTGAAACAACAATTAGTATACTCAAAATTAATAATAACTTTTTATTCATTTTAATAACCTCCTATTTTTTCGATTTAGTAAAGCTTTATTACATAATTGTAAAATATAAATACACTTAATCAAGCCTTTCACCATACATATTATCAAATAGGAACTCATCATCCTTATCTTTTTTTGAAATAACAGATGTAAAATTTTCCGTGATTTCATACTGCTCACCAGTTTCAATATCATCAATAGTCCAAATTATTGTTGCTGTATATTCGAATCTATTGACACCAGTCTGGAAAACAGTTTCATCAGTGAATTCAATATCTAAGTTTTCATATGTTTCGGGTTCGTAACAACAGTTGAATAAATCATCTAATACATCCTCTGGATAACGATAGCTATCTACTAATGCTTGTTCGAACTCTTCTTCATTACTCGCTAAATATAATTCGTGATGTCTTCCTAAAAGAGATTGTCCTGTGTTAATCATTTCATCCTCTGATAGTTCTTCATCACCAATTACTTCATCAACAGCATCTTGATACTCATCTACGGCATTGCGTTCTTCATCTTCATCCTCTTCTTCAATAATTTCTTCATTCTCGTCTTCTTTATCTTCTTCATTTGCAGTATCACTATTTCCAAAAACAATAAATCCAGTAACACTTAGTGAAATAACAATTAATGCACTCAAAATTATTAATAAGTTTTTATTAATTTTAATAACCTCCTATTATTTTTGTTTTTTATACAATATTTTTCTCGAGTGACTTGAGAAGGTGTTTGGAAAAAGAGATGGCACACATTTACCATAATACGACAAAAATCTTACAAAAATCTTACACAATTTAGGGTTTTATGGTACTTTAGTTATAGTGAGGACTAATAAGTGTATTTGTTTCTACTTAGAAAAAAATGAAATAAATTTGGTAAGTCTTTTAATGTTAATTTATGGTTTTGAAAGAGGTTTTATTATGTTAGCAACTTTGAGATTAAATGATGTGATTATCAATTATGAATTTATTGAGAGTTATAAAGAAAATGCAGAAACGCTTCTTCTGGCACATGGTAACGGGTTTGATTTAACAATTTGGGATGAATCAGTTGAATTGCTGCGTAAGAACTTTCATATCCTTAGGTATGATTTCCGAGGTCAAGGAAGTAGTATAAGACTTAGAGATGAACAATTTACTTGGTATGAATTAATTTCAGACTTAGAATCATTGTTGTCTTATTTGTCGCTTGAAAATGTTCATTTAGTGGGGTATTCACTGGGGGGCAATTTTGCAATAGAACTAGCAAAACACCAAAAGCCATATCTAAAGTCTATGACACTTATTTCTACACCAATTTACGCACCAAAACCTATTACAGATAATGAAATTAATCGTAGAAACCTTTGGACTGATGACGAGTTTAGAAAAAATATTAAGGATTTAGTTGTTAATCTTTGTTACCCAGTTGAGGAACAGAAAACTGAAAGAATACTTAAAATGTATAATAAAGTGGATTATCAAACTTATTTAACTTATTTTAACTTGTGTGCTGAAAGTATTGTTGGGTATAATTTTGAAGAATTTAAGAGTTTAGATATACCAACATTATTTCTGGCAGGAGAATTTGACCCATTGTATCCACCAAGACTGCAGGTAATGTATTACCATTATTTTGAGAATAGTAGATTCTTTATAGTACCACAGGCATCTAATACCCTTATGGTAGACCAACCTAAACAGTTTGTTGAATATTTGACTTTATTTGTTAATTCGCTTGAAAACAGTGTGGAAACTAATCATTACAACTATAGTAAATTGTTGCATGAAGAATTAGATGTAATATTTAAAAATCAGCTTCAATCAATAGATAAACCTATTAAGTTAAAACTAATTGGTGATTTTGAATTAATTATGAACGGGAACAAAGTTGAAGGAAAATGGAACCAACGAAAATCGATGGAAGTTATAACATATATTATTTGTAATAAGAAAGTAAAGAGAGAAGAGTTGATTGAGTTGTTTTGGCCAAACGATTTGCAAAAAGGTCGAAACCAATTAAGTGTAACCCTTAATCATATAAAAAAAATGATAGAAGCATCGACGAAAAAATCTATAAAAGACTTTTTCTTGATAGACCGTGATAACATTGCACTTATTGATGAACCTAGTGTTGATATACTCCGACTTCAAGAGTCAATAGAATATTTAAAAACTGAAAACAACTTAGAAAAAAAGTTAAGTCAATCATTAAAGCTATTTCAAGATTTGCCTGAAAGTATAAACGGCTTCATCTATGAGGATTGGTTTGTTAGAAAGGTAGGAGAAATAGAAAACCAAATTCTTGATATCTGTGAAGAACTGTTGAATCAAGTGAGTGATAATAAACATCGATTAGAACTGCTCAAAATAATTGTTAAACATCATTCAACAGAAGAGGAGTATTATGAAGAATTGTTTAAGCATTTAAATAAGCTGCAGGGGAGAGAATACCTTTATTATAAAAAGAAGTATAACTTCAAGTAGCTTAAAATTTTATTTATTATGGATTTAAATTCGGTATGAGCAGGCTTTATAAGTTTTCAGAGTGTTTAGTGCAGTTGATATGAATATTTTTTAGTTCAGCTATAAAATTTAATTTAGTTGTATTTCGCAACCCAAAATTGACCCAAATCGCAACTTAATTTTGACCCAAAGTTTGATCACTTTGT
>NZ_BAAACZ010000026.1:0-32186 GCF_039521975.1 Alkalibacillus silvisoli
GTAATTTTCTATTACTTTGGGTCAGTTTTCAATTGCGATTCTGGGTCAGTTTTAGATTACTATAAACAGTTGTTGGTCAATCTTTTAAAATCGTTTTTACTCTTAATATGACCATCGTACATAATTCCACTATGCTGAATAAAGTTGCTTATCCTGTTTAAGTTAAAATTACAAAATATCATTATTCTTAAATAAAGCTTAAACCTATATTGTTTATCTATCGTTTTTTTAAGCCTAGTCTCATAAATGTCATTTCATAAGTTGCATATAAAACAAAAGAATACATATAAAAGACAAACAAGAAAGACAATAAAATTGGTAATAGTATCGCCTTTATTAAGTCCTCAACAACTATATCATTCCAATTTATAATCAACGATACTATTGAGTAAAATAATATAAAGATTCCTATGATTGCCAAAGTCGTATTAAGGATTTCTTTTGTCTTTCTATACTCGTATCCCGTGTATCCTGGTCTTTCTAACACTATTGTGAGTATAGCTATAAAAACAATAAACGGTACTAATATTAATTCCCATATTAAAGGAAGGCTATATAAATTCACAATAAACTGAAGTAAAATCAACAATTTGAAGTTATTTTTTAAAAAATTGACAAAATAAGTAGAATCCTTCGCCTTTTCAACAGCACCAAAAGAAGATACTACACCAACAACAAAAAACCAAATAATAGTACCTTTTAGGAGCCTTAACTCCCAGTAACCAACTTTAAAAAGAAATATAATCATTACAATAAAATATAAAAGCATACTAGTATACCAAATAAGCAATTTGCCACTAATAGCTGCCTTTATTATTTTAGGAATTTCTTTTCTTACATTTCTAATAGTTAGTATCATAACAATAAATGCAATCATCCAAAATCCAATAGCTAACTCCCTGTTAGTAAAAATTTCACTAAGGTTTAAATATAGCATATTAAAATAATCGAATACCTCTTTTATAAATACATGAGCATTAGTCAGAAGGTAATTTAAGTCTATTAATAAATCTATTACTAATCACCTCAGTGTCTGTATCATTATACGATTCACCATTGATATGGAGCAGTTACTTTGCCAATTCTTCCGATTGACGAAAATCAAATAAAAATGTATAACTCAGCATAAAAGTCATCAGATGAAGTCTTAAACTCATCAAAGTCATTAATGACTTTTAAGCCTTCGAACACATCCTCCGTAAGTGATGGTTCATAAATGACAACCTCAACACCATTATTACGCACGCGTTCGATTATGCTTTGAATGGCAGATTGTCTGAAGTTATAAGAGTCTGTCTTCATCGTTAAGCGATACATTCCAACTGTTTGGATATTTCTTGCTAGGGTTCTGTCTGCTATGTGATCTTTTCTTGTGCTATTCGCATCAACAATAGCTTGGATGATGTTAATTGGCACGTCTTTAAATTAGCTAATAGTTGTTTTGTATCTTTTGGTAAGCAGAAACCGCCATAGCCAAATGAAGGGTTGTTGTAGTGGTCTCCGATTCGTGGATCTAGACTTACCCCTTCAAAGATAAGTATTAGCAAATAATTTAATAGCTTCTGCTCCTCTTTGAGTTGTTAAATAACGTTGGGATATCTTCCTTGATAGCACCTTCAGCTAGAAAGTTAGCAAACGTTTTAGCTCGTTCTGACTTCACTCCAACGATAATGCGTAAAGAGTGTAAGTTGTCATATAACGCTTTTCCTTCTCTTAAGAATTCAAGAGAGAAGAAAATATTCTCAGTATTATACCTCTTCCTTAGCTCTCCAACTGAAATTGTTGATTTGATGACCAAAGAAGCGCAGGGACGGTTCTCGTGTCCTGAAAACTTAGTCTATTGGAAAAACACTAGGAAGCGCGTGAACCGTCCCGCAGATTCCCTACGCCTTAAAGACAAGGTTAGGGGAAACGCCCAAAATTCTCGCTGCTTGTCTTTGAGAAACACCGTTTATCCGCTTTACTTTTTTCAATAAATCATTCCTTTCCA
Source organism: Alkalibacillus silvisoli (assembly GCF_039521975.1). Taxonomy (NCBI): domain Bacteria; kingdom Bacillati; phylum Bacillota; class Bacilli; order Caryophanales; family Bacillaceae; genus Alkalibacillus; species Alkalibacillus silvisoli. The sequence continues at coordinate 1,991 of NZ_BAAACZ010000026.1, forward strand.
TCCTTGGCAAACCCTTAATTTGCGGTATCTCTACTTCGCCAAGAACCTTTCGTGCCTCTTCATCGGATAACCTTAGTTTATAGATAGACTCATCAAGACACTTGTCATGGTTTCTTTTTTCATTGTCCTATTTCAATACATTTTTCACTATATTTTTGCATGGGTTTAGGAAGTATTAGGAAGCACGAGACCCGTCCCCGTGCTTCTCCCAGCGATATCTTCGCAGACAAAATAAACACAAAAGTTCGCATACTTCTAACTAAGTTATGTAATTGGTCGATATCTAATTCTTTCATCGGCAAGATCTTTGCTACTATTCATATATATTTAGCCTTTTTTCCTGCCGCAAGCACTGTATGTTCCAAAAGTTTAGCAATTGTTACTGGCCCTACACCTCCTGGAACTGGTGTAATGGCAGAGCATTTTTCAAGACAAGATCCATAGTCCACGTCACCAGCATTACCGGGGTTGTATCCAGCATCAATGACAATTGCCCCCTCCTTAATCCACTTGCCTTTTACAAACTTTGGTTTACCTACAGCTGCAATAACTATATCTGCCTGTCCTACAATTTCTTCAACGTTCCTTGTATAAGAATGACATGTAGTTACTGTTGCATCTTCATTAATTAGTGCTGAAGATAATGGTTTTCCAAGTATAGAACTTCTTCCAATCACAACTATATGTTTGGACTTCATTTCTATATCATAATATTTAATTAGTTCTATAATAGCAGCTGGTGTACAAGATAAAAAAGAGTTTTTTCCCATCGCGATATCTCCAAAACTAGTACTTGTAACACCATCAACATCTTTTTCTAATAGTATTCGGTCAAAAGCTTCTCGCTCGTTTAGATGACCTGGTATCGGGTGTTGTAGCAAAATACCATCAACTTCATAGTCACTGTTTAACTTATCAATTAATTCAATTAGCTCATCTTGAGTAATATGCTTATCTAGTCTAAATGAGAGTGGTTCGATACCCATTTTTACACTAGCCATTTCCTTCATATTTACATATTTATGGGAAGAAACGTCATCTCCTACTATTATAGTTGCTATTTTTGGTTGTTTATTAATAGATTTCATATAATTTAATAATCGTAACTGAATTTCACTAGCAACAGGGTTTCCGTATAATAGTTTTGTCATATTAGCAATCCTTTCGAGCTTCTATTTTTGTTTATAACTTATTCATTTATTAAACCAATAATTAAATTACTACTATTAAATCAAATTGATATCTAAAGCAATAAGAAAATCAGATATCAAACGTATCCTACTTTACTCAGGGGGTGGCTTGCGATGAACACAACAGCAGAAGCTGGTTGGCAAGTGGTGAACAAAGGAAAGTCCCGATGTTGACATTAATTTGGTAAACGCGTTCGTTGGAATACCGTGAACACCTAATACTTTATATCTGTCCCATCCATTATAATGATTTTCCCAGTCAAAGAAAATTACTGCTTATAACTTAAGAAAATAATGATTTTACACAATTATTATTTTTCAGTATTAGTTAATTTCCTATGAGCGGGATAACCTTGGAATTATAAAGGGGCTTTTTTATGTATTTAATCGTGCGTTCAAGGTTATAATCTTGATAATAATGAATCACTAAAAATATCATTTCAGAAGAATCAATTAATAGATTTAGCAACACATACTGTCAAATCAATTGATTATATAGTTAATGAGTCAATTGATTATCATGAGTAAATAACATTATTTTAGCATCAAACCCCAAAACGCATGTATTTTAAGAGGTGGCCTTTCGGCCACCTCTTAATCTCTACTAAATACATCTCGTGTATATACTTTATTACGAACGTCTTGTAGTTCTTCTGATAGTCTATTGGCTACGATTACATCAGATGAGGATTTGAACTGATCAAAGTCGTTAATGACTTTTAAGCCTTCGAATTCATCTTCTGTAAGTGATGGTTCGTAAACGACAATTTCAACACCTTTCGAACGTAAACGTTCGATCACGCCTTGAATGGCAGATTGTCTGAATTTACCGGAGTCTGTCTTCATTGTTAAGCGATAGATTCCAACCTTCTCAGGATTTCTTGTCAGAATCCTATCTGCAATGTGGTCTTTCCTTGTATCATTGGAATCGACAATTGCTGTAATGATGTTATTAGGTACATCTTCAAAGTTAGCTAATAACTGCTTTGTATCTTTTGGTAAGCAGTAACCACCATAACCCAATGAAGGGTTGTTGTAGTGATCTCCTATTCTTGGGTCTAGTCCTACTCCTTCAATGATTTGTTGTGTATCTAAGTCGTTAATCTCAGCATAGTTGTCCAGTTCATTAAAAAATGATACGCGCATCGCTAGATAAGTATTGGCAAATAGTTTAATCGCTTCTGCCTCTGTTGAGTTTGTAAATAACTTGGGTATATCATCTTTGATGGCACCTTCTGCTAATAGATTAGCAAACGTTTTAGCTCGTTCTGATTTTTCCCCAACAATAATACGAGAAGGGTGTGAATTATCATATAACGCTTTACCCTCTCTTAAAAACTCAGGTGAGAAGATTATATTCTCAGTATTATACTTCTTCCTTAACTCTTCTGTATAACCAGCTGGAATGGTTGATTTAATCACCATGATCGCGTCTGGATTAATATCTAACACATTCTCAATCACTGTTTCAACTGAGCTCGTATCAAAATACTTTTGCTCTGGATCATAGTTCGTTGGTGTTGAGATCACAACATATTCAGCATCTTTAAATGCTTGTTCATTACCTGTTATTGCTGTTAGATTTAAATCTTTAGTTGCTAAAAATTCTTCAATCTCTGGATCGACAATTGGAGATTGTTTATTATTGATTAAATCAACTTTATCTTGCATTATATCTAATGCGATGACTTCATTATGTTAAGCTAGTAGGACAGCGTTTGAGATTCCTACGTAGCCTGTGCCGGCAATAGTAATGTTGCGCATTACGTTTCTCCTTCTTTCTTTAAACCTGTTATAAAAGAAATTAAGTACAATGATTGTAGTAAGTTAAAATGTTGTTCTTCCTTTAATTTGTTATTATTTAATAATTCAATAAAAATATTGTGCACTTCATTGTACTCTTTCTCTAATATATCTAGACTATATTTATTAAGCTGTTCTTTAAAGTCCTCAGTTTGAATTAGGACAGATTTATCATTCCATGGTCCTTGCACTCCTCTTATTATCCCTAATTTCTTAAACATAGAGTTCTTCATACGTACTAATAATGAAATTGGTATATTTATATACCATGGTAAATACGGCAAACGACCATCAGAATGAAATAAGAACTTTGTCGTACTCAAATATGGTTTGCTGAAACTATGAAAAAATCTTCTATTCAGTTTAAGTGATTGGGGGGTTTTTGCGCTAACTTTCACAACTCCATTTGCTAAAAAAGGTTCGTAACTTGGAAATAGCCGTCTGTTTACAGCTAGGTTTGCCATGTTTTTATTCATACTGCTTGGCCATAACTCAAACCATTCCTCCGAAGAATTAGGGCGTAAACTTCTGATTTGATTTAGATGGGATTCTCTTCTCCTATTTATCTCATTAATGATTTGCTCACTAAACAAGTTTGTTTTTACTCCATTTTCCTTTTTCGATTTTATTTGTGGAATGTATGGTCTACCTCCACCTTTAATGAGTGTTATATGAGAACCTTTCAATAGAGCGTCTGCGCACAAGCCACCCCAAACGGATTCATACCCCTCTAGTTTGCACTTAGTATGAAAACCATATGTATGAGCATGGATATATTGAGCACTGGTACTAGCAAGCCTGGATGAATTCTCCATAATGTCTAAATAATGTGTAGTGCTTCTTATGTAATAGTTAAATTTAGCATTGTTATTCTGTGCTGCCTTTTTCGCTAGGTTCCCCTCCCTATTCATTTGGTCCAGAAAGATATAAGCATCCCGATTGTAATTTCTCAAAACAGAAGAAAGCAAACGAGAATCTTCTCCACCACTAATAAATTGTGCTACTTTTCCACCTCTAGATAGTACATTCAATACATAATTATTTAAAGCTTGGTCTAATTCTTGGATTGCAGGCTTTTTTTCATAATTCTTTTTTTCTTCTTCTGGTGACCAATAATTAGTTGTTATAATTTTATCATTTCGTGCTTTCACCTCTGAGGCTGGTGGAACTTGAAACACGTTACTGTAAACTGTGTATGGATAAGTCACTATTCCATTTAAGACAAAGTCTGCTATGGATACATAGTCTAACCATTCCCTTTCCCCTGATGCCAATGCGATTAAGTCTACATGTGAAGAGTAATTTTGTTTATTTACACCACCGCAACGATAAACTGGGATAAATGACATTAAGTCAGTATATACAAAATGTTCATGTGTATGTTTATTTACTACCACCAAAACAAAAGGTCCGCTTAGGTCTTCTCCCCATTTAATTTGTCCGGATTTCCATTGGTCTAGTATTAATGATGTTAAGTGGTTTGAACCTTTGGGTTCGTTTGTTGAAAAGTTTAATACTGGTCCCCCTAGTACAGCCATTATATATTGCTCATCCTCAACTGGCTCAAAACCATAATACTTTGTTTCTGTTACAAACAAAGTACCCCACTCCCCTTGAAAGAAAGTATCATTAGTATAAATATCTCCAAAGATTTCATCACTGAAATATTTCAAACTATTATAATCATATAACTCATTACTAAGAAAAAAGTCACTCATTTTTATCCCCTTACTTTCAATTGACCATGATCAAACCTCATGCTTAAACTAACTGCTATAAAAATTAAAATTAAATTTAAAATGGCACCTGTAATACCTAACAGCGCAACTGTCAAAATATCATCTTCTAATATTACAAAGCCAATAACTAAGACACCAACTCTGACTACCAGCATAACAATTGATATAATCAGATGTAATCTTTGGGCATTTAATACAGGAAAGGATTTAACACTTGGCTTATTCATAAAACCAAAGTACGTCCATAATGCGATCCACTGTGCATATTGACCAGCATTATACCATTCATCACCAAAAATTATGGCAAACAAGTGTGGCCCAAAAGCTATAATAATTCCGAACGGTATTATTCCAACTAAAGCTAATAAAAAAGTGGCTTTCTTAATTAATCTCGTTAAATTCTCTCCATTGTGAGCTGCTGAAGATATACGTGGGTAAAAAACTTCACCAACTGATTTGCCTAATAGATTGACTGGAACTTGTAAAACACTTCGACTTAAAGTATAGAAACCTGCTGCTGCTGCACCGAAGAAACTTGCTATAAATAAAATAGGCAAGCTTTGTGAAACGGCGTTTAAAAATGTTTCTGGTGCTCTATACTTTGGAAAATCATAATACTTCTTAATTACTTCTTTGAAAGTTAAGCTAGATTGAGTTAACTCGATTGAAAGATCCTTGTTTTTTCTTTTGATTTTAAAATATATAAATACAGCAACAATACCTTGTTTTAAAACAGTAAACAGTATTAATACTGTAGCTATTGGATATATAAAGCCTATTAAAACCATACTACCATGTGATATAAGGGCTTGATATACAGTAGCAGAAGCGATGATATTGAAAGTATTATTTCTAATTAACCACTGTCTAAGGATTTGTGATAAACCAGCCAAAAATACCGCTAATGGGATAAATAATAAATAGTTGCCTAATTCACCTAAGTTTGCAAGATTTATTATAATGTCTCTAAATAATAAAATGGCTAATAACAAAACCGTGGATATTAATATAAGTATTTTCAATGAGGTTTTTATAATACCAAAAGATTCTTCTTTTTCTTTTGGCAATACAATAGCAATTGGTAATGTTAGAGCTGCGATAGGAATAAATACATTAATAGTTGCCAAAAACGCACCCATCACTCCGTATGCTTCAGGTCCATATATGCGAGTGATAATCGGTAATAACAAAAACGTTATTACCTGTGCCATTGCTGTACCTGATGCAACTAGAAAAACATTTTTAATAAATTTACTTTTAAATTTTTTCTCAATATTCATTTTCATAGTTTCTCAAATTTTTCCTATCTATTAAGTATTAAATACATGCAAAAAATTGTTACTACTCTATCATTTAAATTTGTGAAATCTCATATTCAAAACCTTAATTGTCTTGCGAAAGGTAGAGATTATTTCAGAAAAGTTTTGAGAAGTTCAGTTATTTATTTGTTTAAACTTAAAATTCTTTAATTTCAATAGTATCTCATAAACAAAAACACTTGATCTCCCAAACGTCTGTAAAATAAGTAATTGAATCATTATACTGAACTTGAATTTATTATAATCCATTAAGCTTATATATTTTTTTGTATTTTTTATATAGGTTTTACAATATATATTATTTCCCCTCTCTAATCTTCGAGAGTGAAAAGCCATATTAAAATTAAATATGGCATTCGCATAATTCGAAACTTTGCATTCATGTTTCATCAGAAATACTTTTGTAGCTTCATGATTCATTTTTGAACTCATTCTATCAGCTCTATCTTGATATAAGACAACTGTTGGAATAGAATTATAAGCAAGCTTAAATTTTTCATCAAATCTAATAGCAAAATCCCAATCTTGGTGCTTATTCAAAGCTTCATCAAATTTTATTACTTCAAATGCATTTCTTTTCATAAAAAATGTAGATGTTCTGCATGTGCCCTTTCTCGAAAAGATATATTCAGCAATTGTAGAATAATCATTAGAATATGCACTGATATTTCCATCTAAAAAAAACCCGTTGATAACTTTAGAAAAGTTTCCAAACACACCATCTGCGTTTGTGGATTTTAATCTATTTATACAACTCATAAGGTGATCTCTTTCCCAAACATCATCACTGTCAAGAAAAGCCACATATTTCGACTCTGAAATTTCAACACCTTTATTTCTTGAAGCTGCTGCATTTGAATTTTCACTATTTTTATAATATTTTAATCGTCGACTACTAATATTTTCTATTACTTCCCTCGTATTATCAGTAGAGTTATCATCAACAACTACTATTTCAATATTAGGATAGCTTTGGTTCAACACACTTTGAATTGTTCTCTCTATTATATTTGACCTATTATATGTTGGTATTATTACACAGATTTTTTCGTATTCTGTAGGTACCATACTTATAGTCATTCCTTTCTGGTTCACTGTATAGAAAAAAGCATAGAATCGTTTAGCATACACATTTCTCTCAAAAAATAGCATCATTGTTAAGAAATATAGTAATTCACAAACTTAAATTAACTGGTAGACAAGTCCTTGAAAAAGTGAGAGGCTAGGTTTTGAAATTTTCATGTTTATTCACTAGATAATGTCTTCTTGTGATATTAACACCAATACCGATAATAAACCACTGGAGCAATGCTACAGCTAATATATTCTGTGTAAATGTTACTTCAAACAATTGATAAGCCAAAATAGCCATAAAGATTGATGCGATTAACCTAACGCTCTTATCTTGTCTTGCTAAATAATAATAATTCCAAACAGAAAATAATAATAAGAAAAATATCGTACTACCTATTATTCCTACCTGTAATGTCATTTGTAAGTAGTAATTATGAGCTGATAAATTTGTTTCTAAAAGGCTTGAGGGTAATGCAGAAGCTCCATACCCTACCAACGGTTCTCTTTCAATTTTTTCTAAGATATCAAACCAAAGAATTTCTCTTCCAGAAAAGAAGTTTTTTCCAGTATACAATCGGGAGAGCTCTTGTAGTTTATAACCAAAAGGTGTGAAGATAAGTTTTGGATAGCCCACTGTTACTACAAAAAGTATAATAGAAAAAATAATAAAACTTAGTTGATAGATAATTTTATTTTTTATTAACATAGGCCATAAAATATATACAACTAAAAAGATCAATATCATTAACCAAGCTGCCCTAGAACTAGAAGCATATACCAAAAGTAAACCCAGAGTTAGAAAGACTCTAAATAGGAGTTTATTAGCAGCTTTATGATATTTTTTGAATATAATAAATATACCTATTGTCATCGAAATAAATACTCCGAAGGTATTTGCGTTATTCATCAAACCTGAAAAACGAGCATCAAACCCAGCCAATCCCCACCACAATAAAAGATAAAAGAAAATAATCATGATAAAATAGTAGCCTAATTTATGGTTAAAATGATTAAAGGGAATAAATACAACCCCCCAAAAAAATAAGATAACCATAGAAATTTGTAATACCATAACTAAAGAGTCTAACTTTAAATCATTAAAAATACTTATCACATAGGTAGCAATAAATAGTAAGGAGAATATATACAGCCATTTTTCTTTCCTAAAAATGAATTTGGTTTTTAACACATTTAATAAAAACACAAAAAAACCCATTATCATTAGAATTCCAATAGATAAGAATCCTATTTGAGATAATATTCCACTAGAATGATTTAGCCCACTAATCATTATTAAAAAAATAATAATAGTTGATAACAGTACGGTAAAATCAACTTTTGTTTCATTTAAATTATTAGTATACATAGTTTACACTCACTTTTTCATAAAGTCCCACCTATTTTGCTAGCTATGGAATTTATTACAATATGTATTTTGAACCTAACCTATAAATTCTTATATAATTCCTTTATGCGCTGTAGGATCATTAAAAAACTTCTCAATTATTAATTCACTATTTTTAATAATATCGGTGTGCTCTATATTTTCAACAGAAAGATACTTATATAAATGACCTTCTCTAATAAAATAATTGACGATATTTTGCATAACCTCATAAACTTCATCAAAGTCATCCATTAAATCAGAATGCCTTTGATTATTATTTAATCTAGAATTCAATCTTTTTTTATTCAACTCTTTTGGGCATTCAACCCTTATTGTCAAATCTACCTCATCAATAACATTATTAAAGAGCTGATAAACATCTTTACGGCCACTATTTACACTAACTGCCCATATATAATGTAAGATTCCTTCATCAAAGATAATTATTTTATTATGTTTTCTATACTTATCTCTAAGAGACAGTACAAACAAAATATTAAAAGCCAGTCTAAAATTATCAAAAAAACTTATTAGTCTCGATTTATGAATTTTTGAAATAACTGTAAAAAAAGTACGTAAGTGTGTTATACAATATAAAGTAACAGAAATAGATTTATATATATTACGTACAAGCCAACTTTTTTCATTCAAGGAATTGAGCGGAAAAATAACTGAATTATTTTTTCCTAACCTTTTATACATCTCCTTTGCAAGAGTAGTTTTCCCAGAAGCAGGAAGACCGATAAGTTCAATAATCACTATAAACACCTCCATACTGCAAGTGTTGTATCTAAAGATACTTTTTCTAATGGTTGATCTGCATCTATAATTATTCTCTTGGTATCTTCTCCAAAATCTAAGTTTAAAATTTTATTCATTAACTCTTTGTGTGAATCAATTTCTATTTCATTAGATTTGCGATTATACGCAACACTAGAAGAAACTTTCAAGATAATTACTACATCAGGCTTTACTAGATTTGCCAATTCAAAAGAATGTCTTTCAAATCTCTCTAGTAACACATTAGGGAATCCATGCTTAAGGTTATTATTAAGATAAAATCGAGGTCCATCCGCCATATCAATAACTTGGGTTTGAGGATATCTATCAGTAATTACTACGTATCCCTTATTTCTAAATCTTCTCGACTGTTTGATTTTCCTTTTTCTTTCTCTTGTTAATGTATATATCCACGGAAACTGACCAACTTTTCTAATCACCCCAGCCTTAGCATCCTCGCCAACCCTATAAGTTTTACCACTTTCGTCAACTTTCTTACTTTTTCTATTAAGAATATTCTTCTTAAGCAGGTATTTATATGAAGCTTTTAAGGGCTTTCTCATTAGTGAGCTATTTCCATCTCCACTACCTAAGTAAATCTTATTCACATCCATTACAGGATGCAGTTTATTATACACTTCCTTAATAATTGTTGATTTTCCAGCCCCATCTGGACCTAGAAATGCAATTACTTTTCCACCAGCAATAGGTGTCCTTCTATAACTTTTTGCACTTTTATAAATTTTATTATTTATTACTTGACATACTCTAAAATATTCTCTTAACCAACGAGTGACTGTTCCACCCAATATAGTGTAGCTCTTAAACGGTCTACACTTTTCCTTAATAGCTTTACTCAATTTGCGTACCGAGTTGTATTGTAAATTCTTTCTATATACAGACATCATCAAAGAGGCGATATTTCCATCAAACAGTTCTTTTACAATTTCATGAAATAAATTTACATCACAATTATCTTGTAACCACTTAAATTCAGCGTGCGTAGAACTCCCAAATATATCTTTACCAAGAATAAATTTTAATCGGTCTCTATGTCGAAGTTTTAGTGCAGATCTCAGCATCAATAACCACATTTCATCTTCATGTGAACTAATATAAATATTATTTTCACTATCAAATATGCGTCGATTTAATACTGACTTTGCAAACGGTAACTGATATCCCTTTAAAAACTTTTCACCCAATGTTAGTTGATAGTGTAAATGTAAATGCACAAAAACACCTTTTTCATGATCGAACCCCAAGTAGTCCTCTATCCCAACATAAGCTCTTTTTTCAGGTAACCTAAACCTTTTGTAATCCAATTCATTTAGTATTATATTTAACTTCAGAATATCATCCTGATCAATCAGAACATCAATATCATCAACACTAGTAAATGCATCGGCAACATGTTGATTACTTTTCCAGTGACAATAAATAATACCTTCTTCATTAAGTCTATCGATTAACTTTCTAACAACCTTCAATTCCACAATTTATTACCTCTCATTTTTAAGGGCTTGGCTTATCGCGTCAATATAAGTTACTATGTTTTTATCAAAATTGAACATGTCTTGGGCACGCTGATATCCATTTAACCCCATATTTTTTAGGTCATGTTTATTCATTCCATAGCAAATTTTCATCTTACTAACCAGTTCTTCTAGATCTCCTCTAGGTACTATAAATCCACATGTTTTGTTTTCTACTACTTCGGTAAATCCTGATGCGTCCGATACTATTAGTGGCTTTCCGCATGCCATAGCTTCAACTGCAGCTACACCAAAGCTTTCATTATAACTAGGTATACATACTACATCTATTTCATTCATAGCTGTAGGAACTAGCTCATTTTGAATAAAGCCTTTAAAATGTACATATTCTGCTATATTTAATTCTTTTACTAACGTTTTATAATATTCTTCCCTTGACCCTCTTCCATAAATAAGTAGTTTACAATTTGATTTATCCTCAAGGCTTTCTAAAAACTTCGCGAAAGCTTTAAACAACAATTCAAATCCATACCTATCTTCTAGCTTTTTTATGATACCAAAAGTAAAGGACTTTTCCTCTTTATTAGCTGTAGTTTCGGTCGGCTTAAACAATTTTAAATCTATACCAAAATGTGTAACATAGATAGGATCTTTTGTTTTGTAAAATTCACGTACTTTATTAGCCATAACTTCACTAGTGGAAGTAATCACTTTTGCACTATCTAAGTTTTTAATTATACGATTCATATTAGATTTAGATTTAAAAGGATATTCGTATACATCACTTCCGAATACAGATGTTACAATAGGCTGAATATTTGCCAATCTAGCAAGGGTGCCATAACCGCTTACGTAATGACAATTTACAATATCATAGTTCCCTTTTAGTAATAACTTTTTTAGTTTTAAAGCATTTAAATAATAACCAAGTTTACCACCAAAAGGTAGATAAACTAACTTTACCTTTTTATCAAAATCAGAAGTTAATTTATTATGGTTCGGTAATGTGTATAAGGTTACACTATGTCCATGTTTAACCAACCCATTAGCTAATTTTTTAACATGAATTGAATTCCCCGATGATACAAACGCAATTTTCATTTACAACACCCTTCACCTTTTTGAACCAGAATTAATATTATGTCTTAGCCTGTATGACAACTTTTATTTAATCATAAGGAGAAAACTTAAATATCAGAGCATTTTCCATAATATAAAGTTTTTTGTAATTGTTAAAAGCTAGTTAAAATTTTTTGTACTTTTTAATTTTTCTTCTGTGATCTAAAAATTCTTTGATACAGTCAAAGGGGGAAGTGAAAATAGCTCTAAGTAGTTGCTTAAATGCTATATGGTATTCACCACTTCTTTTGCCTGCAACCATCATTACTGTGTGATGTCTAAACTTCACATACTGCCTCTGCCTTAATGTTAAGTATTTAAAATACTTTTTTTTAAAATGAAATAATTCTACTTCTTTACTAATTTTATTTTGACCTATTGATATACGCTCTTCATCATGTAAGTATTGGATTACATACGCACCTTTCATGTATCCAATTTTTAAACCTCTCTCAATAGCTTTTAACATTAACATAAACTCTTGACCCATTTTAACATCATCAAAAGCACCAATAGTAACAATGGCTTCTCTTTTAAACATATAAGTTGCTGTTGGAGTTAAATGATGCATAAGATGGTGTTTTAGAAGCTCTGTATTAGAAGTATGTTTTATATAACAGTGTTCTCTATAGTCCACTAACAAGTCATCTATATTGTGAAACCTTACATCAGTAAATGATAGATCAAGATTTTTTTTCAGCATAAAAGCTACTTGTACTTCCACTTTTTTTGGTAAATAAATGTCATCATCATCAAGGAATGTAATAAAATCACCTTCAGCTCTGAAAACACCTTCATTTCTGGCAAGTGCTCCACCCAGGTTTTGTTTGGTTTTTATATATTTAACCTTATTATTATCATGATACTCTTTCATTATCTTTTCAGTGTCAAACCTATAACTCTGATCAGGATCATTATCATCCACAATTATTATTTCAATATTTGCGTATGTCTGATTCAAAACAGATTCAATAGCTCTTTGAAGAAACTCACTTCTTTTATAGGTTGGTATAATTACACTTACTTTTTTGTTCATATATTAATCTCAACACCTTAGCTAGAATAATTTAGGCCCTATTTAAATTTCTATATAAATATTTATACTTCTGTGTTGTTAATTGATTCATCAAAAGACATAGTTTCATAATCTATACGTTTATTGTTTATTAAAGTTCCTGGACTACCAGGCAACTCATTATCATAAACAAAAGTGCCAAAGACCTTCCTAAATGTCTCTGACTGTTTAAGAGCTATAGAAACAGCCCAGTTTAATATACTTGTTACTTTTAATTTTTTGCCATGAGCTTTTGCAACTTTTTTCGCCAACTGTGTCGTATTGACATAATCCTTATTTTGTGGAAAGTACAACCCACTAGCTTCGTGTACGATTAATAATCTTATGAATTCTGATAAATTATCAATATATATCATGCTACGTTCATTATTTACATTAGGAAAGAATGGTGCTTTTGATGCTAAAGTTGCAAGTTTATCATAGTTCCCAGGACAACCCCTTCCATATACAATTGGCGGCCTTACGATTGCAATGTGAAAGTCATGATTCCTTAGTTCTTCAAGGTGTTTTTCAGCTTCATATTTTGATTTAGCATAAGGTGTCTTAGGTGCAGGAATAGTATTGTTTGTAATGTGCCCTGTCTCCATACCATAAACTCCCATAGTACTTACAAATATGAACTGTTTTACTCCTTCTTCTTTAGCTTTATTAGCCAATTCTATAGTGAGATCCCGGTTCACTTTATAATACTGATCCGTATCATTTTCTTTTACATGAACAATTGCAGCGGTGTGAAATACTACATCATAACCTTTAAAGGATTGCTCTTTCCACTGTTCTCCTCGCACACTAATTGTTTCTACTAGATACTTGTCGGGATATTTTGATAACCATTTAGTAAAAGACGCACCTATATAACTATTCACACCAGTTACAAGTATTTTTTTCATTTTGAATAAGTCTCCTCTATAGTAGCAGCTACCTCTTTGGCCCCTTGATTGATTTCTACTAAGCACTTGTTAACGTACCTATTTTCACCTAATAAAACGACGCCAACAGTTCGTAAAATAATCTTTATGTCTAGCAATATACTAAAATTCTCAACATAATAAATATCAAACTTGTATCTATCTTCTAAGGGAATATAAATATTGCCACTCACTTGTGCTAAGCCAGTCATACCTGGTCTCATGATAAGTCTTTTCGAGATCTCATCATCGTAATCTGCAAGGGATGCAATTCTTTCAGGTCTTGGTCCAACTAAACTCATATCACCCTTTAATACATTTAGTACTTGAGGCATTTCATCTACCTTCGTTCTTCTAAGCAGCTTACCAATTGTAGTGACACGATCATCATCTTTCAATACCTCTTGTCCTTTAACCATTCTTTCTGACCCCGGTTTCATCGTACGAAATTTATAAACTTTAAAGATTTGTTTGTTTAATCCAGGTCTATCTTGCAAGAAAAAAACGGGCCCTTTAGAAGTGGCTTTGATTAATAGTGCTGCTATAACCCACAGTGGTAAAAATACTAGAAGAACTATTAAAGAGACCACAATATCAATCATACGTTTAGTAGATCTTTGAAACTTTCTTCCTTCCATTACTATCCCTCAATTTCGTAATCAATAGGAATTAAATACCCATCTCTAAGTTTTATTGCACCTTCGTATTTGTTTATCTTTGCTGACCATATTCTTATATTATGATCTTCACCTTTATAGAAAGCCCCTGGATATGGATGTGTAACAGCCCGAACTAATTTATCAGCCTCATCCATAGTCATGCTATTTAAAACCTCGCCATCTTTTGGCGTTCTTCCAGGCCATTCAGTAGCATCTGCATCGTTTTGTTTTGTAAGAGTAATATTGTTATTTACGATATCTTCCCAATACTTTCCGAAAAGGGTAATATGCATATCATCTACTTTTTGATAAAGTTCAGTTGCTGTAGTGTTCTGATCCAGTTTAATAACTCCTTGACCAATAATATCACCAGTATCAACACCTTCATCTAACTTAAACATGGTTACACCTGTTTCTTCTAAACCTTTGATAATTGCCCATGGTATTGCCGCTCTTCCTCTACCAATTGGTAATAGAGTAGGATGCATACCTATACAACCGTGCGTAGGTGCTTCCAGAACTTCCTTTTTAGCAATTTGAGACCAACCAATAATAAACAACCAGTCAATCTCGTATTCTTTTAAAGCTCTAAGAACCTCTTGGTCATTGATATTATCAACCTTCAAGAGGGGTGCATTATGTTCACTTGCAATTTCATCTAAATAAATTCTTCCAGACTTATCTTTAGCTTTTTTGTCTTGTAGTGTGATAAGTAAATTTAAATTCCCACCAATATGGTATATTTCTTCAATGCAACTAAGTCCTAATTGTACACAAGTTGCGAATGCGATTTTTTTCTTCACTCTACCTTCTCCCCTTAATTCTAGAGTCCACGACGAAATACACTTTCAAAGGCCTCAGCGTAAACCATCCCTGATTCCCCTCCACGGTAAGCAGCTAAACCTTTTATTACCTCTTTACTTCTAGGATGAGGATAATCTCTCATTACTCCACGATACTGTTCTAGAGCCTCTATCTTTTTATCAACACTTTTTTCACCCACTTCAATAAAAGTGTTCGGTGAAAATTGATTCAAAGTTTTGTTAAGCCCCCAATCTGTAGATGACGGAACTTCCATAAAGAGCAATTCTTTTAAAGGTTTAACATCACTCCTTCGTTGGAATAACCTTGATGCAGCTTGGCAAGCCATAGATGTATGTAAATGATCGTTATTTAAATCCGCTGGATGGTGCGTAAAAATTACATCAGCACCAGTTTCAATAATTGCACTTTCAATAAACTGTACAAGTTTTAAATGGGGGACCATGTTAAATTCAATGTTTGGAAAACCACCAGTAATGACTCTATCAACGTCTAAAATATTCATTGAACAATTTACATCTTCATTTAATTCTTCAGTACTCGGTCTGAAGTTTCTAGCGTTAACGTCACCTGAAAGAATGCAAACATTTACGGAATGCCCTTCCTGTGCTAACTTATACATAGTAGCACCCGCCCCTAGAACTTCATCGTCTGGATGTGCAATAACAACTAAATATGACATAACATTTACCTCTCTTATGTTTAAAGTGTCTATGCTTTAATGATTTATTAGTAACTTAGTAGTTAATTAGAACTCATTCCGATTAACTACTAATCTACAACCTATTCTCGATTGGTTACGGTTACGGTCATCACTTCTATTATTAATTTCTGACCTTTCTAACTTGTTATGTATTATAAGGGCACCCAACCTCACGCTACATGATTGACAACAGGCGTCTAACCCACAGCATGGCCGGGTGCCTCCATTGATAATGGTGAAAAAGACTTAACCTTAAGTACTACCACAATTTGATAAAGTTTTTTTGAATTGCTTCTCTCGTTCTAATAAATCCTCCATAAATTGATGTAGTTCATCTCTCACATCTTCACGCTCAAGCGACATCTCAATCGTCGTCTTCAAAAACCCTTTAAATTCACCTACATCATAACGACGGCCTTCAAAGTCATAAGCGTATACAGACTGCAGTTCATTTAACATTTGAATGGCGTCTGTTAGTTGGATTTCGTTGCCTGCTCCTATCTTTTGCTCGCCTAAGAAATCCATCACCTCAGGGTTCAACACGTAACGACCCATAATCGCTAAGTTAGAAGGTTCTTGGCCAAGTGCTGGTTTTTCAACAAAGTTATTAACACGGTATAAGCGTCCGTCTTGTTCTAATGGGTCGATGATGCCGTAACGATTGGTTTCGCCGTCTGGTACTGTTTGAACGCCGATGACTGATTTTCCTGTGCGGTCGTATTCGTTGATTAGTTGTTTAAGGCCTGGTGTTTCAGCACGAACGATGTCATCGCCTAGTAATACCGCAAATGGATCATCGCCAATGAATTTTCGGGCACACCATACAGCGTGTCCTAATCCTTTGGGCTCTTTTTGTCTAATGTAGTGAAGGTCGACGTTAGATGACTTTTTCACTTTTTCTAGTAGGTCGTATTTTTCTTTTTCTATTAGTGTGTCCTCTAGTTCATAGGCGTTGTCGAAGTGGTCTTCGATTGCGCGTTTACCTTTACCTGTTACGATAATGATATCTTCAATGCCTGATTCGATTGCTTCTTCGACTATGTATTGAATCGTTGGTTTGTCAACGATTGGTAGCATTTCTTTTGGTAGTGCTTTGGTTGCTGGTAGGAAGCGTGTTCCGAGGCCTGCCGCTGGAATAATCGCTTTTTTGACTGGTTTCATTTTAACGTCCCCCTATGCTAGTTCGGTTACTTTTTCTGGTTTGACTTCAATTAGGTCAAATAAGTCTTCTTTTAGTTGGCTTTCTTGACCAACTAATAGACTGTCAATTTCTTGATTAACGCCGCGTACGTTATCAAAGGTACATTTGCCAACGTAAATCTTCGGAAAGACTTGTTGATCTGACACTTCACCTTCACCAAGCAGTTCTTCATACATCTTCTCACCTGGGCGAATGCCGGTGAATTCGATGCCAATATCGTCTGATGAATAGCCTGATAGTTTGATTAAGTTCTTCGCCAAGTCAACAATTTTAACCGGTTCGCCCATGTCTAAGACAAAGATCTCGCCACCGCGTGCGACTGATCCTGCTTGAATGACAAGTTGGCTTGCTTCTGGGATCGTCATGAAGTAACGGGTCATCTCTGGGTCTGTTACGGTTACGGGGCCGCCTTGGCGAATTTGTTCTTTAAAGAGTGGGATAACGCTTCCACGACTACCAAGTACGTTACCAAAACGAACAGCTAAGAAGTTTGTCTTGCTATGTTGTGATAGGTTTTGAATAATCATCTCAGCTACACGTTTAGTCGCACCCATGACATTCGTTGGGTTAACCGCTTTATCTGTAGACACGAGTACAAAGGTCCCCACATTGTATTCGTGTGCTGCTTCTGCGACATTTTTCGTACCAAAGACGTTGTTCTTAACCGCTTCACGCGGGTTAAACTCCATTAGTGGTACGTGCTTGTGCGCTGCTGCATGGTAGATGACATCAGGCTTGTACTGCTCTATGACTTCGAATATTTTACTGCGATCTTTAACATCTGCTATGATCGGTGTGATTGTAAATCTGCCTTCATAGCGATTTGTTAAATAGCGTTCAATTTGGTAGATACTATTTTCACCATGACCGAGGATGATCATGTGTTCTGGGTCAAATGGTCCGATTTGTCTACAGATCTCTGAACCAATTGAACCGCCCGCTCCTGTAATTAAAACCGTGCGCCCTGTTATGTAACCTGATATCTTATCGATGTCTAAATCAATTGGGTCACGGCCAAGTAAATCTTCAACTTCTACATCTCGTAATTGATTCACTGAGACTTTCCCTGTTACGAGGTCTTCAAACTTCGGAATAATTTGCGTTTTGATATTAGTCTCTGAACACTCACTGAAGATTTCATTCAGTCGCTCTCTTTTTAAAGACGGTATAGCAATGATGATATGTTCGATGTTATGTTTTTTTACAACGTGATTTAAGTCACTAATGCTTCCTGCCACTCGGACGCCATGAATTTGCATTCGGTCTTTTGTTACGTCATCGTCTATGAACGCAACAGGTTTCAAATCACCTTCTTGACTGGTTTGAAGCTGCCTTGCCACCATTGCTCCTCCAGCACCCGCACCAATGATTAAAGCGCGCTTTTGACCTTTTCTTTTAGACATAACCCGGTCACGGAAAATACGCCAAGCAAACCTCGAACCCCCGATCAGTAGAATATGTAACATCCACGTGATCGCTAACGCTCGACCATAGGCAATTCCGTACATAAGCACTTGCACTAATCCTGTAATGAAGATCGACAATGTGACAACATTAAAAATCCCCATTAATTCTCCAATACTCGCATACTCCCACACTTTTTGGTATAAGCCGGTAAGAAATGCAAGGATATGGTGTGCGACTACTAAAACAATAGATGATAGAATAATAACATTTTGATTGATCGTAAATGCATCATACAAGATGAATGCACTTAAATAAATAGAACCCAAGACAATTAACGTATCTAACAAAAATAGGCTAGATAATCTTTTTTTATAAGTCATAAACACCTGTCCCCATAAGTGATTATTTTTTAGTTCTTTATAACTATTTAAGCCCCCTAGTAAATAATTATAAAGAACTAATACTTTGTAACTAAACGAATCATAACTGGAAATAATATTAGCAGAGTAAATTACATAATTCAACAGGTTTTACCAAGAATATAACAAATATGTTACAGCAATAATTGGAAAACTATTACTCGAGCATCATCATTTAATATAGTAGAAAGTCTTAGATTATTTCCCTTAACTATAAGCTTTCCAGAAAAAATTATCAATTGTTTTACAAAAACTCTGTCAATCTGTGTTATAATTTGTTGCGACTTTTATATTTAATAGATTAGGAAGGAAGAATTATATGGAAGATACGATTTCATTACAGGAAATATGGCAAATCTTGATGAAAAGAATAAAAATGATTATCGCGATTACGATTCTAGCTATTATAACAAGCTTTGTGTTAACGTCATTCTTTATGACCCCCCAATACGAAGCGAATACACAATTTATTGTTAACCAGTCTAACAATCAAGCTGAGCAACAAATTACACAGGGAGACATTCGAACTAATGTCGAACTCATTAATACATATAATGTCATCATTCAAAGCCCAGCGATTTTAAGTGAGGTCATTGATGAATTAGGTCTTACTTTAACAGCGAGTCAGTTAGCGAACCGAATTGATGTTAATAATGCTGATAACTCTCAAGTTGTGAATGTGGCTGTTACAGGGCCTGATCATGACCAAGCTGTTAATATTGCGAATACAACGGTTGATGTCTTTATGACAAATGTTCCAGAGTATATGAATGTTGATAATGTCAGCGTGTTATCAGAAGCGATCTATCAAGCAGACCCATCTCCTGTTAGTCCTAATACAACGCTTAATATGGCAATTGCGATGGTGTTAGGTTTAATGGTTGGTGTTGGACTGGCTTTCTTATTAGAGTACTTAGATACGACAATTAAGACAGAAGAAGATATCGAGAAGGCGCTAGACTTACCTGTGATGGGGATTATTTCAACGTTTGACTTTGATGAAAGTAGCGGCGTCAATCGCGCAGATAAAAATAGTAGAAAGGGTGTTAAAATTGGCTCGTAAATCAACGGTTCAGCGTGCACAGCAGCACCGAAGCTTAGTTACTCATGATCAACCGAAATCACCAATATCTGAACAATACCGAACGTTAAGAACGAACCTTGAATTCTCAGCAGTTGATAAAGAATTAACTACAATCGCAGTCACATCATCTAACCCTTCTGAAGGGAAGAGTTTAACAACAGCCAATCTAGCTGTAACATTCGCTCAACAAAGTAAGAAAGTATTACTGATTGATGCTGATTTGCGTAAACCGACAGTCCATTATACCTTTAGAACGAATAATACTTTTGGGTTAAGTAATTTATTAGTAGGTGACCATGCTTTAGAACAAGTCGTTCAAGATGTGAGAGTTGATAATTTGGACGTTTTAACTTGCGGGCCAGTCCCACCGAACCCATCTGAATTACTAGGGTCAAAAGCAATGAGACAACTAGTAGAAAATGCGAAAGAAAGTTATGATTTAATCATTTTTGACACGCCGCCTGTTCTTGCGGTGACAGACTCTCAAGTACTTTCTCAATTTGTAGATGGTGTGTTACTCGTTATCAGAAGTAAAGTAACGGATAAAGATACCGCAATTCGAGCGAAAGAACTACTTAACCAAACGCATGCTAATATTTTAGGAACCGTCTTAAACGATCGTGAAGCAGACGAAGGTAATTATCATTATTATTATGGGAATTAAGGTGGGAAAGTCTCATAGGGGAGTGACTCTATGGGGCTTTAGTTTTATTTGGTTGTGTGTTGGTGTTGGTGTGAGCGCTGATAAATTGGTGCTGAGCGCTGATAAATGGGTGCTGAGCGCTGATAAATCGACTGCGAGCGCTGATAAATGGAGCCCGAGCGCTGATAAATCGACTGCGAGCGCTGATAAATGGGGCCCGAGCGCTGTTAAATCGACTGCGAACGCTGATAAATCGCGGTGAGCGCTGATATATTGCGGCGAGCGCTGATAAATCGACGGCGAGCGCTGATATATTGCGGCGAGCGCTGATAAATGGGTGCTGAGCGCTGTTATTTTTCAATCGATACAAGCCTCATCAATTTCCGTTCTAAAACTATCACCTTGAAAATTTTCTAAACTATTATATGATTAAGAAAGAATATATTAGGAGGAATACGTTTGTATGATTGATATACATAGCCATATTTTACCTAATGTGGATGATGGTGCATCTACATTGGATGATAGTATACAAATGGCAAAAGCTGCTCAATCTGAAGGTATTACGACGATTTATGCTACACCGCACCATTTAAATGGCCGTTATGAGACGAGCCCTTCACTAATCAAAGACAAAGTTAGTGAGCTTAATCGGGAGTTAGAAAACAGGCAGATTAATTTGAAGGTGAAAGAAGGACAGGAAATTAGGGTAAATGGAGAGATTCCTGAATTGCTTGAAGATGGTGAGGCGATCCCTTTAGGAAATGATTCAAAGTATGTCTTGATTGAATTCCCATCTAGCCAGGTCCCTAGATACGCTAAGCAGACTTCTTATGACATGCAGCGCATGGGGTATCAGCCGATTATTGTGCACCCGGAGCGTAATAGCGCCATTTCAAAGTACCCGAACATTTTATATGAACAAGTTAAGCGCGGGGCGTTGACACAGTTAACCGCTTCAAGTGTAGCCGGGAAGTTCGGTAAAAAGATTCAGGCCCTTTGCTTTGATTTAATCGAAGCGAACTTAGTCCACTTTATCGCATCGGATGCCCATAACACATCATCGCGCGGATTTCATATGAAAGAAGCCTTTGACATTTTAGAAGATAGATATGGGGCTGGCTTAGTTGAGTTATTCAAAGAAAATGCCGAAACTGCTGCAACAGGCGAACCCGTTATATGTGACCCGCCGATGGAAGTGAAAAAGAAGAAGAAGCTGTTGGGAATTTTTTAGGATTAACTGGTTTAATGACAAATGATGTAAAAGGCTGTCACAAGCGGAATTTCGATGTGGCGGTCTTTTTTTGTTTGGTGGCTGGGGAATTTATCAGCGCTCGGGGGTGTTTTATCAGCGTTCGCACTCTTTTATCAGCGTTCGCACTCTTTTATCAGCGTTCAGCACCCATTTATCAGCGCTCGCAACTCTTTATCAGCGTTCAGCACCCATTTATCAGCGTTCAGAGCGTTTTATCAGCGTTCAGCACCCATTTATCAGCGTTCAGAGCGTTTTATCAGCGTTCAGCATCTTTTATCAGCGCTCAGAGCGTTTTATCAGCGTTCAGCATCTTTTATCAGCGCTCAGCGAGTAATCCCGATGTAAAAGCCTGCCATCAATGTGATGGCAGGCTTTGGTATTAATGGTCTTCTCTATTATCTGACTTGTTACGTGTTGGGTTGGCAATCTTCTTAAGAAGTGTTAACACGGGTTGTTTCCCGCCTAACACTAATCCGACAATTTCTGCGATAATGTGGATGAGTAGAAAGGCTAAGAATGCGAACAATATTGAAGCACCTAGCGTTGAATAGCCGAATAGGATCGCGAGTGCGCCGAATAACGCGCTGAATAGATATATGACTAATACGGCGCCGCGGTGTGATAATCCAGCATCGATTAGTTGGTGGTGGATGTGTTTGCGATCAGCTGTCATGACACTTTCGCCGTTTTTCAGGCGTCGAATAATTGTGAAGAATGTATCGACTATAGGTACGGCGACGACCATTAATGGGATGATAAAGCTAAATAGTGCGACGTTTTTAAATAGTCCAAGCATGGAAATGATCGCGACCATATAGCCTAAGAAGAGTGATCCTGAATCACCCATATAGATCCTGGCTGGGTTAAAGTTATAGTATAGAAAACCTAAATTCGAACCAATTAAAATAATCGCTAAAAATGCTGCTGCAAAATTTCCATCTATAAATGACATGATTAAAATCGCTGTTAAAGCAATGCTCGTCACACCTGCAGCTAGTCCGTCAAGACCATCTATTAAATTTATCGCATTAGATACGGCTAAGATCCATATAATAGTGATGATGATACTTAAGTTGTTAAGCTCGATTTCACCAAAGAATGGAATATTAATTCGTTCGATGAGTAAGCCTGATGAAACGATCATGACCGCAGCAAGCCCTTGCCCTGCAAGTTTATATACAGGTCTTAAATTGAATAAATCATCAAAGAAGCCTGTTAAAAGCATAATGAATGCACCAATAACGATTGCTAATTGGTGTTCATGACTGGGCCAGAACATAATATAAGCAACCATCACACCACTGAAGATCGCAATTCCACCGAGATAGGGCTTCTCTTCTGTATGCATTTTACGTTCATCAGGGCTATCGACAATTCTATATTTAATCGCGATTTTTCTGACTATAGGTGTCATGACTAAAGCTGTAATTAACGCGACGAAAAAACTGATCATTAAGATTATATAATTCATATTAAATACCTCTTCATTCTGATTCAAAACCCATATACATATTAGCACATAATGAACTGTAAATAAATGAAATGTAAAGTATACCTCATAAAATATAGTTTGCATAGTTTGATAAAACATTCTATAATTTATAGAGTTAGGAATTAGTATATTAGAAGGGGAAGCTTATGGGTAGAAAAGAACAGCGTAAAAATCGCAAGCGAAGACGTTTAAAACGCTTTATGTATATATCATTCGCACTATTACTATTAATTGGTGGTGTCGTTTCATATTTCGCTTTCCAAACATTCCAAGCCGCTAGTAGCTCCTATGATGACTTAGGCCGCGGGCAATCTGACTTACGTGATGAAGCTGTTAATATTAGTGATGATCCTTTTACTGTGTTAGTTATGGGGGTTGAAGACTATGAAACAGAAGGTGCTTCAGGCCGGACAGATACACTAATGTTAGTCACGTTTGACCCTAATGATCAATCAGCGAAAATGTTAAGCATTCCGCGTGATACACGTGTTGATTTCGCTGGGATGGAACGCACAGATAAGATTAACCACGCTTATGCTTTCGGTGAGAAAGAAATGACGATTGACACGGTTGAAAAGTTTTTAGAGGTTCCGGTCGATTATTATGTATCTGTTGATTTCGATGCCTTCATTCGTATAGTTGATGTGTTAGATGGTGTGACGGTTAACGTACCATTTGATTTCGAACAGAAAACAATGGCACCTGATTCTTATTACGTCGAGTTCTATGAAGGTGAACAGCATGTTAATGGTGAAGAAGCTTTAGCCTTCGTACGAATGAGAAAACAAGACCCACGCGGTGACTTAGGCCGAATTGAACGTCAGCAAGAATTTTTAAATGCTTTGGCAGACGAGGCAATGTCATTACAATCATTAACACGAATTGACCGGATTGCTGATGTCGTTGGTGAAGAAATTACGACAGACATTCGAATTCGTGATGGCTTTGGGATGTTATTGAATTTAAATAACTTCGATCGCGATAATATTGAGTCAGTCGATTTTGATACGTATCACCAAATGTTAAATGGTGTCAGTTACCAAATTCCAGATAATGATTCATTAGAAGAAGCGCGAACGAAACTTAAAGAGCATTTACAATTGATTGAGTCAACTTCAGAACCTACTGATGAAGAAGGTGCTGAAGATGAAGAAGAGCAATATTGACGATTAGGAAGCTTTCGCCAGAATTTTGGCGAAAGCTTTTTTCGTTATCAGCTCTGGCGCGGGGGCGCGGCTCGGGATTAGGCGTTCGTCTGATTATCGTGAGTTTCGCCTGAATAATGAATTTTTCGCCTGATTATTGTGATTTTCGCCTGATTGTCAGTTAATCAGGCGATCTTTAATGATCAATCTCCTTAGCGGGCTCAGAGATTTTCCCTAACTTACAAACTCCAATAATAAAATCCTTCTCGTACACATTCGCCGCGGTCATATATTTCTTTTATATCAATTAATACTCTTTTGTCAGCATTTTTATAAGTTTGACCTAGCATATCAATGGTATATCGCTCTTTAAATACGTCATGACCAACTGCAACGACAATCGCATCTAAATCTTTTAATTCATCTTCACTCGCAAGCTGTAATCCATATTCTTGTTCTACATCCTCATGATTCACGAGTGGATCATGCAGAATGACATCGATTTCGTACTCTTTAAGCTCCTCAATTATATCCATGACTTTCGAGTTTCTGACATCTTGAATGTTTTCCTTAAAGGCTAGTCCTAAAATGGCGACTCTTCCACGTGATATGTCTTGTTTCGCCTGTACCATCTTTTTAATGACATTTGCTGCGACGTGCTTGCCCATTGAGTCATTAATTTTGCGTCCGGCTAAGACGATCTGTGAATGATAGCCGAGCTGTTCAGCTTTATAAGTGAAATAATAGGGATCTACCCCGATACAGTGCCCGCCGACTAACCCTGGGGTGAACTTCAGGAAATTCCACTTCGTCCCTGCCGCTTCAAGCACCGCTTTCGTCGGAATCCCCATCCGATTAAACACCATCGACAATTCATTCATAAACGCAATATTAATATCACGCTGAGCGTTTTCGATCACTTTCGCTGCTTCAGCTACTTTAATCGATTCAGCCTTGTGAACACCTGCTTCGATAATCGACCCATAAAGCTTAGCAACCTTCTCAAGCGCTTCTTGATCAGACCCAGATACAATCTTAACAATCTTCGTAATCGTATTTCGCTGATCACCTGGGTTAATCCGCTCTGGCGAATAGCCGACTTTAAAATGCTGATTCAGTTTAAACCCCGACTCGTCCTCTAAAATCGGCACACAAACCTCCTCAGTCGTCCCAGGATAAACCGTTGATTCATAGACGACGACTGCCCCCTCTTTCATATTTCGTCCCACAGTCTTACTCGCACCAATGACTGGATTTAAATCGGGTGTTTTATCCGTATTAATTGGCGTTGGTACGGACACAATATGATATTGGCAGTCTGATATGTGCGATGGGTCATCTGTAAACGTGATGGAAGTATCCTTTAACACTTCATCTCCCACTTCACCTGTTACATCATGTCCTTGTTCATATTGCTTTATTTTATACTGATTAACATCAAAGCCGATCACATCATACATTTTCGCTAATTCAATAGCTAACGGTAAACCAACATATCCTAATCCTATTACTGAAACTTTCTCTTTATCCATTTGCATCACCTATATTCTTAATACCCATGAACGAACATAGATATACCAAAATTTATATTACAAACTTAAAGATTTATTTTCACTTCGGTTAAGGTTCATTTAAATGGGTTTAATTTAGAATTTATAAGGTATATCATGTGCAACTAAGCCCATAGGAGGTGCTATATCCATGCAGTGGTATGAAATGTTGAAAGAATACTTCCCAGAAGAAGAGATGAAAACAAAGCAACACTTAAATACATTACTAGCTGAGAAAGATCACTATTACCTAGATTCAAGTGAACAACATGTATTACTCTATGCCGAATTTAAAACTTTTATATTCGTCGATTACATGTATGTCAGAGGAACGAAAAGGCACAAAGGCGTCGGCAAACAATTAATTCATAAATTAAAACAAAAAGGAAAACCTATAATACTAGAAGCAGAACCACAAGACCCTAATGATGCTGACACGAGTAAACGATTACGATTTTATAGCCGTGAAGGGTTCAAAGAGGCTGATTCTATTCAATATACGAAACATTCATTACTAACAAACGAACGCGTGAACTTAGATATATTGTATTGGGACCCTAGTGAAAATGAAACACAGCTTTCCATTTATACAAAAATGATTCAAATGTATGAGGAAATTCATACCTTTAAAGAATTCGAACACTATCATGACGTTCATCCTAGGGCTCACGATGTCATTCACTTCGTCAAACAAGAGCACAATTTGCCTAGCTAAGTCGAATGGACTAAGCAGTGTAACAAGGTTACGAGCGCTTAATCTGTCGAAACAAAAATGTAAGACCCCGTTAACATTAATTTTTAGCATTTTGTGGAATAATACGGACTAAGAAATGGGGGTATCACAATGTTTTCCATTACAACACCATTTAAAAAGCAAAAAAAGCAAAAGCAAGCTCAAGTGAAACCGCAAGTACAATATGTTGGGTGTATGCGTAACTCAAGAACACCTAAAGACTTCTTTAAATTATTGTCACAGGCTTGTGCTCATTATGATTTGACGCTTGTGTATTTTAGTCCCAAAGATGTAGATATGGACAGGGGAACAGCGAACGGTAAAGTGTTAGTTAATGATGAGTGGATCAAGCGTGAAGTGGATATCCCGAGGTTTATCGATGTGTCTAACTTCTGTTATAAACACAGAACTATTATGAATTATCTAGGGCAAGTGTCAACTTTATCTAGCGAAAGAATTGGTTCAAAATCTAAGTTATATAAAGCAATTAAAGAATCGGGCAGCTTTGACCACTTAATCATTCCTTATATAACTACAGACAGTCCTAAAGAAGTCTTTGAATTTCTGTTTCAACATCAAGAGGTCATATTAAAACCTAAAATCGGTAAGAAAGGTGAACACATTTATAAATTAACTTTTATTGATACAAACGAATTTAAAGTCAGTTATGAAACTAATGAGCAAATAATAGATCGTGAAGAGTTAATTAGTTTTTTTACAGAGTTAGTCACTAAAAAGAAATACATTTGCCAACGTTACATTCATTCTTATGACAATAATCATAACCCATTTGATTGTCGAATAAGGTTAGAAAAGAATTTAGAAGGAAAATGGGAGATTGCGATAAACCTAGTTAGAATATCAAGCAATCAAAAGGTGGTATCTAATGTTGCTCAAGGGGGATATGTCTCAGAACTTGAGTCTTTCTTAAAGGTTAACTACCCTGAAAACTGGGAAACAATTCAAAATGAAATAATTCAAGTGGGTGAAGGGCTGCCCTTACACATTGAAAAGGTCACCGGTAAAACATTAAATTCACTTGGTATTGATATTGGTATAGATCAAGATGGTAAACCATATTTGTTTGAAGCTAACACAGCACCAGGTGTTGATTATGCACTTGGGGAAATTGCAATGATTAAAAGTGGGTATTACTATTTCATGATGAATCGCGCTATGCATAATAAAAATGCTATCTAGCCTCCTTAGGATTTATTTTTAAGGTTTGATTGTTTTCGACAGCTGTTGCATAATATTCAATAAACACTTATAATGTATAAGGTTAAATAGAATAATGATTAATGCACAACTTATATGGAACAATAAATTTAAAGGAGTAGTCGAAATCATGGAAAGACCCGTAGGAATTTTAGGTGGAATGGGACCAGCAGCTACAGTCGATTTATTTGAAAAAATCGTATCTAATACAACAGTTGTTGAAGACCAAGAGCATATACCTATTTCCATATATAATAACCCTCAAATACCATCAAGGATTGAAGCTGTATTAAAAGGCGGTAAAAGTCCCATTGATGAACTGATAAAATCGGCAAAAGAACTAGAGAAAATGAATGTAGAATTCATTGTAATGCCCTGTCATACTGCACACTTTTGGATCGATGAATTACAGGCTAATATCAATACACCTATAATTAGTATGGTTGATAACACTTTAGAGCTATTAGTGAATGACTCTAAATATATAGATAATAAAGTATTATTACTGGCTTCTCCTGCAACCGTAAAAACAAAAATTTATGAAGAGAAATTTAAAACTGAAAATGTAGATTTAGTAATACCTACAGAGGAAGAACAACAAGTGATTACTCAATTAATTCTTAATGTTAAAAAGGGATTATTGCCACCTACTGAAGATTTAGAAAAACTTTCTCCAATTTTAAGTAAATATGAAGATAAAGGTGTTGTTGGCCTAATTGGAGGTTGTACGGAAATTCCATTGATATTTCCTTATATCGACCACCAAATGGTTAAAATTGATACAACATTACAATTAGCTAAAAAGGTAATTGAATTAAAACAGTCTTCAAAAACTCTTTTAAAAGTATAAAATTTATTTTAAAAAGCAAGAGCCTCTAATGCAGAGGCTCTTGCTTTTTGTTAAATAGTATAAATATATTCTACAATTCACTCAAAAAATTAATCTGAATAAGTTGGTACATCTAAGTTTATAATATCTATACCTAATTCCTGATACAGGTTATACATGCTACCGACTTGTTTATAAGCCCAGCCAATATCAGTTGCATATTGGTGAGTTGCTCTACCTGATGAATCCATCGCATCAGGATTCCACCGCATTTTATATAGAGTATTCTGTCCTACTCTTATATAGTCATCACCAATAAATTGCGCTCCACCAACAATCGATTCTTCTGGTGTGTACCAACCTCTTCGATAAGCTTCAAATGCTCCCTCTCTTTTTGGATCACGATCAACTGCTCCAATACCATACATATTATAAGTAGTTTCAATTTCTATTAAACTACCTCTATTGTCATCATCAACAAGTTTTAGATTTCCATCTTTATCCTTACCTACCTCAATACCTGTAGCTAAATCAGAGGACCCATGTCCAGTTTCAAGTATTGCGTGTGATATAAGATATACATCATTCACACCGTGTGTTCTACTTGCCTCAATAAATGCCTGAGCTTTACCATCCAATATTCCCTTACCACCTAGGTGATTATTTAGTACTTCTATTGAAGCATTACTAGTTCTTGACAGGTCAAGGAACTGAAATCTCTGTCTCTCATCATCTAAAAAGTTCGTTGGGTTTAAGTAGTATTCTACATCCTCTCGCGCTGCACTCACCCATGAACCTGAAGAATATTCAATTTGATACCATCCATTAACTTCACTTATAACATTTACTTCTGTTCCGTTTGACAAAGATCCAACCCTATCATTTGAAGTATCAGGACCTGTTCTAACATTTAAAGCACTAGCAGTCACTTTATAATCCTCATCAATATGGTTCGCATGTACATACGCATAATGTTTATCTGTTTGTGGATTAACTCTCATCTGCATATCAGTTGCTTCTGATAAACTAATATCATATGATGAATACCTTATAACACTTTGTGCTTCAGATAGAACTCTTAAAGATACCTCATCCATTATCCCACTGACAGGTAAACCATATGCTTCCTGAAAATCTCTTACGACA
>NZ_BAAACZ010000027.1:0-76632 GCF_039521975.1 Alkalibacillus silvisoli
ATATACAAGGCCAAATGGCATAAATAAGGAGTGCTCTTAAGAGAGCACCCCAACATTTGACTTAGAACCGTTTTGTTATTTGTTTATAATAGGTTAATAAGGGTTTAATTGATAAACGCTTATTTAACAAACAGAATATGATTTTTTTGGAATCAAACAAATGGGTCCTTGAAAGAATGAAAATACCCTAGAAAAAGAATCGTTCATGGTGGGAACCCAATTTTAAGATGGATAATGTTTTCGACAAAACTGACCCTGCTGGAAACATAAAGCCTAATATAGAGAAAAGTACAGAGCGAATTTATGGTGCTGTGGTAATGATTATGGCATTGGATCGAGCGATTCGGAACGAAAATCGTGAGAGTGTCTATAATGAAAGAAAGATATTGATAATATGAGTTCAGAATCAGACATTGCATTTATTTTCATTGCAAACTGTCCCTAACTAACGTATAATTATAGGAGTTTAGCTTAATAGACAGATAGTTTAATATTTCATATGTGCCTGGGCAACTAGTTTTTTGGTTAGAAACTGGTTGTTTATTTGGTTAAAGATAGATTTTCTTAAATCTCCATTCTGTAAGGCACTTTTTATATTTTTTCATTCAATAAACTTACAAAGAAATTTGCACTTACAGGAGCGATGATACAGGTGTCTAAAAAATACTATGCTGTAAAACAAGGCAAAAAAACTGGCATCTTTACTACATGGAATGAATGCAAACAAAATGTACACGGATACCCAGGTGCAGAATATAAAAGCTTTACTAGTAAAGCACAGGCAGAAAACTATTTAACTGGTACACAAGAAACTGACGATCCCGAAAAAGATAGGGGAACCGAAAGTGAAGCTGAAGTTGTAGCTTATGTTGATGGTAGCTTTAATGAAGTAAGCTCTGAGTTTTCTTACGGTTCAGTTATTTTTTACCAAGGAGAACAAACACATTTTGCTGAAAAATTTAGTGATCCTGACCTAGTTTCCATGAGGAATGTTGCAGGAGAAATTAAGGGTTCAGAAAGAGCCATGGCTTTTGCTGTCGAAAAGGGAGCCAAGAGCCTGACAATTCATCATGATTACGAAGGTATTTCTAAATGGTGTACAGGTGAGTGGAAAGCGAAAAAGCCAGGCACTATTGCTTATAAACAATGTTTTGACAATATTAAAAATGACGTGAAAGTTAAATTTGTTAAGGTTAAAAGCCACTCTGGTGATGAATTTAACGATTTGGCAGATAAATTGGCTAAAGATGCTTTTGTGCAAACAGAAATTGTAGAGAACTCAGTAGATAGTGTTTCCGAAAATCCAAAAAATATCGGTATCTTTGTAGAACCAAACAAGTTAGGAGAAGCTATTTGCTCTGCTGGGGAAAGTGAATGGAAGGATTTCCAACTTCTCTCTTTTGAAAAAGTTGGGAATGCTAAACGATGCATCTTTTCCGTAAATGATAAACAAGGTTCCTTGGATTTTTATTACAGAACAAGCAAAGGAACAACTACTATGACTCCTATCGGGAAAAATGTTGAACTTTCCTCGGTGCTTAGAGATCGAATTATCGAGCAAAGTGAATATACAGATACGGGTGTTTCTAAATCGCATACGTTTAGGATTAACAAAGAATGGGCAAATAAACTAGTGAACTTCTTAGGTGGACTAGAGGATATTGGTAAAGACCAGAAAAGCTACGAAAACCCTAAATACCAACAATACAATTTTGTGAGTGGTAGGGGCGATCGATTAAACGTAAACATATACGAAACAGGTAAAGTTGTTTTGCAAGGGAAACCTGCCTATCTTTATACTGAAGCTCTTTCCTTTTTATCTTACTGCCCAGAAGTTAATATCAATGATGTTGTTGAAGCAAATAATTCATTCTACGAAGTATATATTACAGTCACAGATACTAGAACAGAACTTCATAAGCTTATGCCAAATGCGTTTGAGAATATTGACGATACGCTAATCAAGATACTCTCTCCGGCAGTGTCCCTTAAAAAAATAAAAATGGAAATTGAAGACTATTCTTGTTACGCTTTTCCTGCTTTACGAGCACTGGAAGGTTACTTGAAGTACCTGTTTGGTATAGAAGGCGTTGAAATTGGGCATAACTATGGACAACAATTTGGGCACGACACTAAGACTGGTGCGTTTCACTTGAAAAAGCATACTGTACAGAAATTGAAGAATCCAAAGAGTGAAGTTCCGATAACGGAAGCTTACAATTACTTAAATAAAAACCGTCATACATTGTTTCATTCAGAACAATTATTATTTACTACTCGCATTTTAGAGGATAAACTAGAAGCAGATCAAATTGTAAATGAAGTCATTGATCTGATTGAACGAACATATACGTATCTTATAGCATAAGATAACTGAGGGAGAAGGTGGTTACTATGGCTAATTTTGAAGTGATACAACTTAATAATGCCCCATATGACTACTTGTTTATCGCGACAAGTTTTCGTAGCTCCCTCAGTGATTTAGCAAAGCTAGACAGTGCAGTGAGTATAGGGCAAGGTAAGATTTTGGTTGACCTTATGTTAATTAATGGTAACAAAAAGAACCGTTTTGTAGAATGCAATGTTGTAAATAATGCTTGCCGAAGACAATCAATAAAAATTGCAGATGATGTTGACGAAAATATTCGTCAAAAGAGCTTATCGTTTTTTAAGGAAAATGAACAACTCGTAAAAAACAGTGTACTACCAAAAGCCCTTCAGTACCTAATTACAACCGGTGATGCTATTTAGCAAAAAACTTGTGGAAGGATTGGGTAATGCCTTAATCCAAATATTCCATTTGTGGGAGGGGTGAGACTATATGTTTTGCTCCTTTTTCTTATGAACAAGAATATAATAAATACGTGCATCTACTGAACAGTGGGTGCTTTTTTTGTCTAATTTCGGAGGTGAGGATCATGAAGATACCACTTATAACAAAAATATTTCAATCAAGGTCAAATCCAAAGAATAGTTTTCTAGGAAACATCTATAGTTTCTTCTTTGGCAGTACAATAAGCGGGAAAGCAGTCAATGAAAGAACGGCTATGCAGACGACCGCAGTTTGTGCTTGTGTGCGGATATTAGCTGAAACGATCGCGAGTCTTCCGCAGCACGTGTACAAATATACCGATAACGGAAAAGAAAAGGCATTGAAACTCCATTTATATAACATGCTCCATGACGAGCCAAACTCCGAGATGATTTCGTTTGTGTTTAGAGAAACACTGATGAGTCATCTTTTATTAAGGGAAATGCCTATGTACAAATCATCAAGGATAGCAGAGGGAATGTGCTTTCTCTTTATCCCTGACAAGATGACGGTGAACCGAACTTCAACAGGTGAGCTTTAATATAAATACTTAAAGGACAGCGGGACAGTCATTCTTAGAAATGATGAGGTTCTTCATATCCCAGGACTAGGTTTTGATGGTCTTGTGGCCTACTCACCAATTGCAATGGCCAAGAATGCGCTAGGAATGGTACTATCTACTGAAGAATATGGGGCTAAGTTTTTCGCTAACAGGGCTAATCTCGGTGGTGTGTTAGAACATCCCGGTGTAGTAAAAGACCCTGCAAAAATGGGAGGAAGCTGGAATGCTGTTTATCAAGGAAATTGCAATGCCCATCGTATTGCGGTCCTTGAAGAAGGGGTGAAGTTTCAGAGTATCGGCATTGCACCAGAGCAGACTCAGTTCCTTGAAACGAGAAAATTCCAAGCGGAAGAAACTTATAGGATATTTAGAGCTGCACCTCACCTCGTTGCAAACCTTGATAAAGCAACCTTTAGTAATATCGAACATCAACCAATTAGCTTTATAGACAATACGATCATGATCTGGGTGGTGAGAATTGGGCAATCAATAAAGAAAGCTCTGTTGAATTCTACGGAAAAGAAGGGGTATTAATCAAAATTAACCTAATGGCCGACTTCGTGGAGTGTGTAAACGCTAAACTAAAATGGACAGTTTTTGCTCGATAAAAATGAACACTTTTGATCAATTAATCCTATTGATGTTTAAATCCATTAGACCGCCCATTGTTAAAATGCAATGAGTGACGAGTTCTATCTTTTAAAATGACCGAAACGAAAGAGGAGAATTAATGAATACGAGTAGAATGCTAGCTTTTGACCCTAATTATGAGCCCTTCCCATGTCATGAAGGTGATGAGGTATTCGCTAATGGAATATTTCAATTTAATATCTCACATATGATGGAGCATATTCACTCTGGATCTCTTATAGTTAAGACAGAAAGGATTGATGTGAATAGATGGTTCAAGACTCATTACCGCCCATCTGTTAATGAAAAGCACCTTCAAACCGTTGATATAAAGATTCCAGTTATCCAAGCAGAAATCAGACCAGGTAAGTACTCCATCATTGATGGAAATCACCGAATGGAACGGGCTTATCGGGAGGGCGCTCAGTATGTGGATTCGTACAAATTACAGGCAGAGCAGCTTGTACCATATTTTGTGAATAAACAAGGTTATAAGGCGTTTATTGATTATTGGAATTCGAAATTATAGATGTAAAAAAAGCAGTTCAGTTAGCATTACTTTAATGTATGCCTCAAAACCGAACTGCTTTTATAATGGTGAAATTACTCCGCTAGTGTCCCGGCTGCTTTTACCCGGATTTTGGTTGCGTTTCCTGGTAGGTAGGCTAGTGGGACGTCTTCAAAGTCTACAATTTCAAGGTCATCTGGGGATGCTCCTGCATTAATGGCTTCATCTTTAGCCATTTTCTTTGCGAGTTCTAGTGTTTCTTCTCTTCCTAATTCATCTAATGAAAAGACGCGTTCTATTTGGCCACTAACTTGTGCTATGGCTGAGCCGATTGCGTTGGCGACACCAAAATGGTTGGGGCGATGGACGCTTGATGCGCCTTTTAATTGATCAGGTAGTAAAATGCTGCCTCCACCAACTAGAATAACCGGAATTGGTTCAGCGCTTGTTTTCATACGGTCGATTGCTTCTTCTACTTTGTTGACTAAGGTTTGGTATGCTTGGTTGATTAATTCTGAGTCTAATTGGGATACAAGACTAGGGTCTCCCACTTTAGCTAGTCCTTTGGCAACCATAATATCTGTAGTGGTGAGTGTGTTTCCGCCAAAGACATAGGCTTCTTCTTGGAGGCGGTAACCGACACTGTCTGGGCCTAAAGTTACGGTTCTATCTTGATTTTGACGTACAATTGTGCCACCCCCAATACCAATTGAGGTGATGTCAGGCATTCGAAAATTTGTCCTAACGCCACCAATTTCAACGGCGAGTGATGATTGGCGTGGGAATGAGTTAACGAGTACACCGATATCTGTTGTCGTACCACCCACATCGACAACTAGTGCATTAGATTGGTTTGTTAAATAAGATGCACCACGAATACTATTGGTAGGTCCGCAGGCGATTGTTAATATAGGATATTTGACAGTGTATTCGACTGACATTAAGGTTCCATCATTTTGTCCGAAGAAGACTTTCGCCTCGACGCCTTCTTCTTTTAATGCATTGATAAATCCATTGGCCGTGTTACGTGCGACCTTAACGACTGCCGCATTTAAGATCGTTGCATTCTCGCGTTCAAGTAGGCCAACACTTCCGATCTCACTTGATAATGAAAGCGCCACTTCTTCACCTAAGACCTCGTGTAAAATCCGTTGAGCTTCAAGTTCATGTTCAGTAGAGACAGGTGAAAACACGGACGTGATCGCTACTGAATCGACCTTACCTTTTAATTCATGAGCGATTTCGTATAATTTCTCTGTATCTAAATCGGCTATTTCTCGCCCGTCAAATTCATGACCGCCATTAATAAGGTAAACGTGCTGACCTAAGATTCTTCTTAAATCATCTGGTACACCTACTAATGGTTTAATGCCTAATGTTGCAGGTGCTCCAATTCGAATCACAGCTACGTGATTTAATCGTTTACGTTCTACAATTGCATTTGTACAGTGGGTCGTACCAAGCATGGCGTAATGAATCTTTTCTTTCGGCACATCTGATGAATTTAGAATGTTCTTCACCGCATTATATATTCCAGTGCTAATGTCTTCTGTTGTTGGTTCTTTCGTTTCTGTTATCACATTAAAGTGTTGGTCTAACACGACAGCATCAGTGTGTGTTCCGCCGACATCAATTCCGATACGATAATTCCCCAATTACTTCGCCTCCTTTTGGTTCAGTTGTTCAACAGGTATATAATCCACATCATAGCCAAAATAACCAGGGCCAGCAGTGGCAATGCCTTTCTCTGTTCGCCACTTTGGATCACAAGGCATACCAATTACAATACAACGAGCCCCGTAGCGTAACCCTTCAGTTGTGATTGGCATACCTGTTTCAGCATCGAGCACAGCTATTAAATCTGGCGTCACACACAATACATCATCTCCACAAGTAGCTAGTAAATGTTCATTTTGGAAGCTTAATGTTAATTCGCTACCGTTGTAGTTATGAATGCCTTCAATTTTTGCGGTTCCTCTTGTAAAGCCAGTTTCCGTTTTACGATTTATATCACTTACTTTTCCTTGAAATAATTCATAACCACTGGTGATTTTTAAGACAGATTGGACAGGGTCATCATTATTCTCTTTCGCCTCTCGAATGCTACGTCCGATATTTTCCTCTAAAGTTAATGTGTTACGGATCGCTGATTGCTTCATCTCTTCACCTTTCATTGGGTAAATGGCTAACATGACTGAACCACCCATTTCAATGGTTGCACCACGCGCCAGTCGCTCAGCCCATACGCTATTAATTGTATTGAGTACCATCCCGTTACCTTTTTCATCTGATAAAACCATAGGAGTGGCACTCATACCATCTAAATAAAACGTCACCATCTGAAGTTCTGGAAATGCACGTCCCATTCCATCACAATCGACTACAGGAAGTCCCTGACGTGCAGCTAGAGCAAATGGGAGAAGCGAATTAACTCCTCCTGCTTCAATCGGCATTGTGGCATATATTTCAGTTGATAAATTATCTTTTAAAGATTGAAAGGCTGTAATCGCCTCATCACCACTTGGTATTTTTTCAACCATGACAGTTGGAGCGCCCATCATAGCCGATGGAACGATAACTGCTTCATCTGGAACCTCATCGGGATCTAATAGTTTAATAGGTCCATGTTCTTCTATTGCTTGAAGTGCCATGAGCTTCCCGATATACGGATCACCCCCGCCACCTGTTCCAAGTAAGGCAGCACCTACTGCTATATCTTCTACTTCTTGTTTTCCTAATAAACGCATGTGTATTATCCTCCTTTTAATTGGTTACCGGACTCGGTGTTTTAACTAGTAAGATCTTTGTGACAACAGCTTGCAATACAAATGCCACTAAGAATGCATCAAAGCCAGAAGCGCCTGTTATGGTAAATAAACCAAAGCCACCTGGTTGAGGTGTTGTCATAAAGGCAACTAATGAAGCTACGACCCAAACTGCAACACTTGGTAGATTTATATTTTCCATGTGGTTTAAGTGATCAAAGCTATACTTTGATTTATTGACTAAGTAATCAGCCACATAAATACCGCCAATTGGTGGGATTAAAACACTTAGGAAATTCAAGAATGGGATGAAGTTATCATAAATTCCCCCAACAGCTAATAATGTTCCAATTGTCCCTGCAATAATTGTTAAGACATATTTCGGCGTATTTTTAAAAATCGCTGAGAAACCAAGTGCTGATGAGTAAAGGTTATTATCGTTTGTTGTCCACTGTGCTAAAATCAATACAAGTAAAGCACCCGAGCCCCAACCTAAGCCAAGCATGATTGCGACAATGTCTGTTTCTGTAGTGAATTTAGCTAATATGAAAGAAGCTATTAAGACTAAACTAAAGCCTGCGAAGTATCCGACAAAAGAAGAAATGACAGCATCCTTAGTCGACTTAGCATATCTAGAAATATCTGGCCCAATAATGGCACCGACTGCAAGAGAACCAATGATTAATGAAACTGAAACACCAATGGATAACGGCTCTCCAAATAAATTACCACTAACCTGATTAGCTTCTGAACTATTTCCAACACGAATTAAAGATGCAACAATTAGAATCGCGAGTAACGGAACAGCTATGAAACTTAACTTCTCTATTGCCTTATAACCAATTACAGCTGTTGTGGTCATTAATATACCACCGATCACCACCAACAACTTTGGTGCGATCTCTATACCGAATGTGTTATTTATTACATGGGCTAAGCTCGCACCAAAAAGATCTAATTGCACCCCGAACCAACCAAACAAGGATAAAGCAATAACGACAGATACCGCATATGAGCCATATCGACCAAGCGCAAAGGTGGAAACTAATGCTGTTGGTAGATTTGTTTTC
This sequence comes from Alkalibacillus silvisoli, assembly GCF_039521975.1. NCBI lineage: Bacteria > Bacillati > Bacillota > Bacilli > Caryophanales > Bacillaceae > Alkalibacillus > Alkalibacillus silvisoli. Next base: position 8,348 of record NZ_BAAACZ010000027.1, read on the forward strand.
GCACCTACTACACTACATAAAGCACTTAAACAAGCTAATAGAAACGTTCCAACCAAAGCTGCAATAATTGCTTGTGACATCGTTAAGCCACCTGCAAGTGTTCCTCCAAGCACAATAGCGGATATCGCCACAATCCCACCTAACCAAACAATAGATAACTTGAACCACCCTTTACGTTTATGTTCAGGCACTGGTTCACGCTCGTAGTCTTTCACTAGATTTTTCTCAGCTACATCAGCCATGTTAACCTCCCCCGATCTCGTGTTTTAAACGTTAACTTCTTACAATCCCATTCCAGAATTGATTGAACATAAGGTCCATACGCTTATAGATCACATCAAGACTATACCGTTGCATCTCCCAAAACAGTCCATCCATCAACCCTTGAAACGTAGTAGCTAGTTGAACTGGATCATGCTTACCAATCTCGTCTTTATCTATTCCATGTTGAATAATTTGATAGAGCACATCATATTCACCTTTTTCCATTTCATTAAATCGATTCCTAATATCATCTTTTAAAAAGTCTGGCGGAAAAATCATGAGCCGAATTAAAAACTTAGACTTTAAATCTTCTCTATATTGAAATTCTATAGTCGATTTCAATATATTGTACAGCTGTTGTTTAGCTGATTGCTCACGACTAACTTGAGACTTAACCTCCATTAGGTGGCCGTCTAACAAATCATGGTATATCGCTAGAAATAGATCTTCTTTCCCGCTAAAAAAGGCATATACTGATGGTGGTTTAATCCCAACTTCATTCGCAATCTCCTTCATCGTCATACCTAGAAACCCATACTCAGCAAACAGCTTAGTAGCCGCAACTTTAATTTCTTCTCGTGTAGACATAATACCTCCTCACCTCCTAAGCCTAACTAATATTAGTTAGGTAGAATGGATAAAAAAATAAACGTTTTTGAGAGGCTAAACCTCCCTTCTTTTTCTGAATTTTTAGGTACCTGTAAATTGTTTTAAAAGAAATCATAGCATAGCGGGTGACTGAATACAATAATTTTTCTGAAAAAAGATTGAAGTAAGCGGTTTCTTACAATTTGGGGGCTGTGGTTGTGGTTAAAGGGGGGTGGTATTAGTGTCTAAATGAAGGTAAGAGTTGATAAGGGGGACAATGAAACAAAAAATTACAAAGTTACGCTTAATTATCCCTACATAATAAATACTGACTTTTACATGATTATCTATTTATGCAGGATAAGGTTGTTCGTATTATTTGCAAATGAGGACTGCTCAAACATGTTTTAAAGCTATAGCTGACTTACCAAAGTATTATCACTTTGGTAAGTCAGCTTCTTTGGATCATAGTTTTGCAAACGTCTACTTTACCTAGAATATTAATCGAAAAGAAACTTATGCTTGTTTTTAATTGACAATAAGTATCGTTTGGTAGATATTATTGGTAGATTTCAGCATATATCAAAAGATTATTAAGTCTAATATAATTAGGAGGATCACATGAGCGAAATTCACTATTTTCCTAGGTACTCACAAAAGGAAAACATGACCACGAACAATACACTGTTGTTATTTAGACAACTCTATTACAACAGCCAAGAGAAGTTTATGAATTTCATTAGAGCTACTCTGCAACAAGAAGATTTAGAAACGATGGCAGAGTTCAAACAACAGAAGAAAGCACCAAGCGGCAGCATTCCAGATGGTCTTATTGAACAAAGTAGCTTTAAATTTGTGATTGAGACTAAACTCTATGGCCAAGAGCAAATAGGTCAAATTCGTAATCACCTGTTTTCATTTGAAAATGAAGAACAACAAGTTTTGATCCTGATTAACAAAGAGCTAATTTCTAATGGGTTTGAAGAGGGTGTATCAAAAGTAATTGATGAGCATAATGAACAACACGGGACAAATATTCAACTAGCAACCACAACTTTTAAGGAAATATGTCAAGAATTTAGAGGGGTCATTCAACCATATGATCTTGAAATGCAAGCACTAATAGACGACTACGAAAAGTTCTGTTATGAGTCTAAGTTGATTGATAACTCTGATTCCAAAATTCGTGTCGTACTAACTGGGAAAACGTTAAAACAAAATAAGCAATACAACCTGTATTTTAACCCTAAAAGCCGTGGCTACCAAAATAGCAAATACATCGGTCTATATAAAAATAAAGCAGTAAGAGCAATTGGAGAACCCACGACGATTGTAGATACTCGTTACGACCCAGAAGCTGATGAACTAGAAATTATTTCGGTTATAAATGGTCACATCACTGAAGAAATGAAAGAACGAATTAAAGCAGTTAACCTTGAAGCTAAGGAACAATATGGCTACCCTGCAACTGAAGAAAGACGCTTCTTTTTCGTAGATCAATTCTATGAAACAAATTACCGGAAACAATCCAAAGGTGGTCTACCAGGAACAAGATACATAGACTTAGGCGAATTTGGTGATGAGTACGATACAGACATGACTGCAGAACAAATCGCAGAGTTACTTGAAGGGAAAGAGTGGGGGATTTGATTAGGGAGTTAAAGGAATTAATTGGTTCTATGAATATTTTTCTTAATTTTTTCATGATAAAAAAGTGTTTGAGCAAATTAGTTTATGAATGGTTTGTTTATTAGTATTTTATAGTTGTAAGGCATTTAATTTTGGAGGTGTATTTATGAATAGATTTGAGAACAATGTTGTATTAATTACTGGTGGTGCCTCTGGTTTAGGACAAGCTGCAGCACTTCAAGTAGCCAAGGAAGGTGCTAAACTTTCGCTAGTTGATTTGAATGATGATGGATTACAAGATGTCAAAAAGCAACTTGAATCGGAAGTTCCTGATGTAGAGATTATAACGGTTGAAGCGGATGTTTCTGATGAAGAAGCGACTAAAAACTATGTGAATAAGACGGTTGAGCATTTTGGACGAATTGACGGATTCTTTAACAATGCAGGAATTGAAGGTAAACAAAATCTAACCGAAGACTATGGCAGTGACGAATTCCGTAAAGTTGTAGACATCAACTTGAATGGTGTATTCTACGGATTGAAGTATGTATTAGATGTGATGAAAAGGCAGGGGTCAGGCTCTATTGTAAATACAGCATCTGTCGGCGGCATTCGTGGAGTCGGGAATCAATCTGGATACGCTGCGAGTAAACACGGTGTCGTAGGCTTAACGAGAAACTCAGGTGTAGAGTACGGCCAGTACAATATAAGCATCAACGCGATTGCACCGGGCGCGATCATGACAGCCATGGTCGAAGGATCACTCAAACAAATGGCTGGTGACAACTGGGAAGAAGCTGGAGAAGAGTTCGTTAGTGCGAACCCAATGAAACGCTTCGGGAAACCAGAAGAAGTCGGCCACCTCGTTGCTTTCCTTCTGTCTGATCAAGCAAACTTCATTAACGGCTCTGTCATCCCGATTGATGGTGGACAATCCTTCAAATATTAACTATTTGTGAAGAAGCGCTCACATTGGAGTGCTTCTTTTTTGCATATTTGTCATGAATAATTCGGAAGCACGGGGACGGTTCTCGTGCTTCCTAATACTTTCTAAACCCACGCAAAAATATAGTGAAAAATGTATTGAAATAGGATATAATACATTTAATATCAAATTCATCCAACGTTTAATAAGATTTTATCCCCTTAAGGTACCATGCCACCATCACCATCACTCTTCTAATCATCATTTCCGATTAACAAAAATGCATCGTTTCTAGTAGACTAATCTCCTTAACACTCCTTAATCGTCTTTTCCAATTAAACAATCAAACAATAAAATAATGCCTGGAGGAAATCATTTGTCAGAGAAAACATTAAGTATTGGTTTGAAAGGCCTAGAAGGTTATCGTGTCCAAGTTGAAGTTCAAGTAATTGACGGGTTAGAGTCGATTGTTGTTGTCGGACTGCCAGATGCATCTGTAAAAGAGTCGAAAGAGAGGGTATCGGCAGCATTGCATAGTATGGGATTTCCATTAATAGATAAAAAAGTAGTCATTAATTTATCTCCTGCTGTAACAAAAGAAAAACGGGCCTTTGTTTGATCTCGCCATAGCTCTAGGGATCTTAAAGAGTGGTAACTTCATACAAGAGAGAATTCCAAGTGATGCAGGTTTCATCGGTGCTCTATCGTTAGACGGAACCGTTCTTCCTGTTGAAGGTATGATTGCTGCTGTATTAGTAGCAAAAAAATTAGAACTAAAAAAGCTTTTTCTCCCGTATGATCCATCCATTCCTTCTATTGAACTAGACAACTTAGAACTGACTTATATTTCTTCTCTTCAAGATGTCATAGACCATCTAGCAGGACGACAGCCTTTATCATTCATTGAACCTAGGCCAATACCTAAAGAAGAAAAGGTGGTTGAAAGGGATTTTAATCAAATTATTGGTCATGAATTTGCCAAAAGAGCACTAGAGATTGCTGCAGCGGGTGAGCACTATGTTTTGATGGATGGACCTCCCGGTTGCGGGAAAAGTCTTTTGGCCGAAACGTTTCCTTCTATCCTGCCACCACTTTCAAAAGAGGCACAGCTCGAAAAAATGAGCTTATACCAATTAGCAGGTGCTTCCAACTACTCCCTTACTATGCCTCCATATAGACATCCACATCATTCTGCATCAGCTGTGTCACTCATCGGCGGGGGAACGAACCCGAAACCAGGTGAGGTTTCCTTAGCACATCGTGGGGTTCTTTTCTTAGACGAACTAGCTGAATTTTCCAAGAAAACGTTAGATATGTTGAGACAACCGTTAGAAAACGAAAAAGTAACGATTAGCCGTGGTCGATAAGTGATGACAGTCTATTCTTGGCGATGGGCTTAAGAAAATTGAAAAGTGACTCCATGATCAATCAGGCTATGGTTGCTAGAGAGAAGGGAGGTGGAAGGTACTGGTGAAAGGTTAGTATGTACGAGGGTTTTAGTGGTGATGAGCTTTCATTTAAAAATAGTAAACAATCTACCTACAGAGTGGTGATAAAAATGCCTCGTAAAGCTAGAGTAAAAAGCAAAACTGGGATCTACCATATTATGTGGCGTGGGACGGGAGGTCAAGATATTTTTCATGATGATGGTGACCGGTTAAAATATCTTGATACCGTTTTGAAATATAAGAAGAGAGCGGATATGTCTGTGTATGCTTGGTGTTTAATGAGCAATCATGTTCACTTATTATTGCAAGAGGGAAATGAAGATATTTCGATTACAATGAAGCGGGTTGGGGTAAGCTTTGCTTCTTATTATAATTGGAAGTATAGCATAAAAGGGCATCTGTTTCAGGACAGGTTTAAGAGTGAGAATGTTGAGAATAATCAGTATTTAAGGGCAGTCGTAAGGTATATCCACCAAAACCCACTGAAAGCAGGTATCGTTGATCAGGTTGAGGCATGGAACTGGAGCAGCTGTCGCGGGTATTATGGAAAAACAGTGTACCCATTAGGATTATTGGATGCTGAATTTGTTTTAGGAATGTTTTCAAGCGATAAGGAGATGAAGAGGAAAGCGTTTAAAGTGTTTAATGAAAAAAGAAATCTTGACAAGTGTCTTGATGAGTCTATCTATAAACCAAGGTTATCCGATGAAGAGGCACGGGCAGAAATTAGAAAGATTCTTGGTGAAGTAGAGATACCGCAAATTAAGGGTTTGCCAAGGATGGAAAGGAATGATTTATTGAAAAAAGTAAAGCGGATAAACGGTGTTTCCCAAAGACAAGCAGCGAGAATTTTGGGCGTTTCCCCTAACCTTGTCTTTAAGGCGTAGGGAATCTGCGGGACGGTTCACGTGCTTCCTAGTGTTTTCCAATAGACTAAGTTTTCAGGAAGCACGAGAACCGTCCCTGCGCTTCTCTCGTCTATAAAATATAAGCTAAAATCCTTTCAAGGAATTATTATCAGGGATAAGAGGTATGAATTTAAGTATTCAAGTTATAATGGTTTATATCAGTATATAATTATTCACTTTATTTATAAACCAATCTTTAGGGTTTTTTGAAAGTTGGTTTCCTCCTTTCTATTCAGCATCTTTTACCCCAGACTTTACATAAAACGAACCAAGCAGAAGGATCCCCCCGCAAATGAAAAATATAGGAGCCAGTCCCAAAGATTGTGAAACTAAACCGAATGATACTGGACTAATAGATTGTGCAATTCGGTTTCCTGTTATACGTATACTTAAAGCTCTACCTCTGAAGTTATCTGGTGATAAATTAATAACCGCAACTGTTGATAATGGTTGCGCTAATCCCATTCCTGCTCCCAAAAATAAGAAAATGATAGTCCAATAAATGAAAGAATCGTTAATTGGTAGAGTCATATAACAGATTCCGCTAAGCAATAGAGAGATAAAAAGCACAGTAAAACGATTAACATGCTTTAATATGAAGCCTTGTACCATCCGTATGAACATGGAGGTTATACCTTGCAAACTGATGAGTGCGCCAATCTGTGTTGTAGACGCTCCATGGGATGATGCAAATAGTGGGAAGTATGTAATGATTACATCTTTAGAAAATTGCACGAACATACTAGCAGAAATAGATTTAAACATTCCAGGGATTTTAATTAAATCTAAAGCAGAATATGAGTTATCCTCTGCCTTTTTAGTAGGTTTTTTCTCATTTTGTGGTTGATCTTCATGATTCATTTGTTGTTTAAGCAGTAATAAGCATAGAATTGTAGCTACAAACGATGTCACCGAAAATATTAAAAAAGTATTATAAATGCTACTTTCAGAGATGATTCCCCCAATTAGGGGCCCGATTAATTGTCCCCCGGATACCCAAAAGCTAAACCAACCAAAGTAGTGATCACGTTTACTTATGTCAACATACTGACTTAGAGTATTTTGAAAAGCTATAACTATAAATAAGTGAGCTATACCGGATAAGGTTTGGGATATATATAAAATTGATAGATACGGCCAAATAAACGGTATGATCAAAGAAAAACTGATAGTCAGTAAACCTAGGGAAATAGGTAGGCTACCTTTAAATTTGTCGATAACTTTCCCTGCTTTAAAAGCAAGAAATAAAGGGATAAGCGAGAAACTAGCAGCTATAAGTCCAATCTCTATGGCGCTAGCATTTAAATCAAATGCTAGTAGCGGAACCATGGGACGAATACCTTGTACAATCGCTTGGTGTAGAACGCCACATAGAAAAATAAAATAAATAGGGGTTCGTTTATTCACATTAACACCTCAACGTAGACTTCAAATTTATTTAGTAAAACAACTACTATCTATGACCTAAATTCGAAATATGAGCAAATGATAATATTAAAAATCGAATTCTTTTACAAAGTTGACAAAGGCGTCAATGATATTAAGTTCTAATGATTCACGTTGGTATAACAAGAAGGCTCGACGTTTTAAAGGATTTCCATTTTCCATACTTATCGGTATTCGGAAAAAGTGGATTGAGTTTTCTAAAACGATACTTGGAAGAACAGCATAGCCCAGTCCGTGCATGACCATTTGTTTACATGTATCTGTTGTTCCTACTTCCATCCCGACTTGTGGCGGTTTTGAAAAGCGTTCAATCCACCAGTCATCGATAACTGCACGTGTTTTATAATTTGAATGATAATCAATTCTAGGGAGGTCTGGAAGTTCATCTAAAGTAAGTTCATTTTTTGAGACGATATTAATCGATTCCTCAAATAGCATATGTTTTTCTATTGCATTTGAATAGTCACCTCTTCCTATCCCAACGTGTACGGTTTTGTTTTGAACCATATCCTCTATTTCTAAGCTACTGGAAGTAATGACTTTGAACTTCACTTTAGGATATTTTTTTTGGAATTCACTTAGAATAGCTGGAAGTTTGTATCTAGTCACTAACTTAGATGCTCCGATTCTTAAGGTCCCTTCAAAGTTATTGTCCATATTCAAAACGTCTTCGTTGATTTGTCTTAGGCGAATTAGCATCTCTTCAGCGTAGTTTGCGATATACTCACCCTTTGGAGTAAAACTAATCCCTCGAGCTTCTCTAGTAATGATTTTAAATCCAAATTCGCTTTCCATTTTCCTCATTCGTTTTGAGATTGTCGGCTGTGTGATGTATAACGAATGGGCTGTTTTGGTTATGTTTTTGTTTTCATTTAACGTTTTAAGTATTTCCCAATCTCTGAATTCCATCTTTATTTCCTCCTATGTGTATAAGGTATTCCATTTTGTTATGGCTAATAATAATAAATTGCTATTTCTCTTTTTATCTATAGTAACATATAATTCCTAATATACAGAAAAATAGATTTATTCAAATTTATTTTCAACTAGAAATGTATTCAAAGGAGGAGTTATATGTCGCAAATTAGTGTGCCATGTGTCGTTTATCGAGGTGGAACGAGTCGGGGGTTGTTTTTTCATAAACGAGACTTACCCAACGATGAGGGGCTGCGTAATCAGATATTCTTATATGGAATAGGTTCTCACGATGAGTCACAGATCAATGGGTTAGGTGGTGGAACTTCACACACGAGTAAAGTCGTTGTCATCGCCCCCTCTGACCGTGAAGGTGTGGATGTTGACTATACATTCTACCAGCTCAGCATGGGTGAAGAAGTAGTAGATGATCGTGGTACTTGTGGGAATTTAATGGGAGCTGCAGGTGCTTTTGCAATTGATGAGAATTTAGTGCAAATAAATGAAAGCGCATTCTCAATAGTGACACTCTATAATACAAATACTGACAGCATTATAAAAGTTAAGGTACCTCTAGAAGATGGTGTTGCTAAAGCTCATGGAGATTATGAGGTGCCTGGTTTAGTTGAACCTGGTGCTAGAATTGAGATTGATATTTTGGATCCAAGTAGCGGTGTAACTGACTCAATATTGCCTTTAGGCCCTACTAACGAAATGAAGGGAGAAGAGGGGACAATTGAGTTTACATTTACGGATGCCGTGAATCCCGTCGTGTATGTTAAATCGGAATCAGTTGGGTTGTCAGGTACTGTATCAACGGATGAATTGAAAAGTGATCCGAATATTATTAGTACTTTAAATAATATTCGTGATCAAGCAACCGTACAAACTGGGATTGCAAAAGATATGGATGAGGCTCGAAATGTATATCCAGCTGTACCTAAGATTGCTTGTGTTTCTGAACCACAAGATTATGTTACAACTTCAGGCAAACTTGTGAAGAAAGAGGAAGTAGATATATTAGCAAAGATGATTTCTATGAGTCGTGTTCACCGCACATTTGCAGGAAGTGGACTGATGAATCTAGCAGCATCCGTTTTACTTGAAGGTACGATTCCAAATAAAGTCACCAATGTCCCATCATCAGCGACAGAAATCCGAATTGGGCATCCTGATGGTGTTGCGGTTATTCGCTGCTCATTAAAAGATAATCAACAAGACGTAGAGTCTGTAGGTTACGACAGGACTGCAAGACGATTGATTAAAGGTGAATTGTTTGTTCCTAAGAAGAAATAGCTTAAATTGTAAATGATTCCAATAATACGGTCGCCGTTAGATTAATTTGTGATTAAAAGCGCAAAGTCATTTAATAGTTAGAAAATTTGTGGAATAATAAAAATTCAGAGGGGGATTTTCATGAAAAAGTGGATTTTGTTTACTTCAATTGCATTCACATTGGCATTTATTACAGCTTGTGGTGCGGATGAGGATGAAAATGTTAGTGGTGAAGATGTGCTTGATGGTTATCCTGATGATGATATTACAATCATATGGAGTTCTAGTCCTGGTTCTGGGGGAGATATTTTCCTTAGAAGTCTAGCTGAACCATTGGAAGAGCTTTTAGATGTTTCTGTAGTTGTAGAAAATCGGGAAGGAGCTTCAGGTGCCAATGCATGGAATCATATACTAAATAATACAGATCCAGACGGTTATACTTTATTAGGAACTAGTGCAACGTTTATTAGTTCTCCAGTTATGAACGACTTAGATATTTCTCATGAGGATTTTAAGCCAGTTGCTCAAATGTTCACTGAGCCGCAATTCCTTTACACTTATGCTGATTCTGAATTCGATGATGCAGAGGAACTTATTAATCACGAATTAGAAAACCCAGAGGAATTACAGTGGGCTACTGCGACTCCGGGTAGTAAAGATAATATTTCAATCTCTATGATATTAGAAGAAACGGGGATAGACCCTCATACAGTAAGCTTTGATAGTGGTACAGATGCACTAACACAAATTGTTGGTGAACACATTGATGTGGCACTTGGTGAATATTCTGCGCTTCAAGGTCAAATTGATAGTGGGACTGTAAAGGTTCTTGGGGCTCTAACTGAAGAGCGTTATGAACACTTGCCAGATGTACCAACTTTAACGGAATTAGGTTGGGATGTCGCTCCAATTTTATCTCGTGGATTAGTCGTTCATGGTGATACACCAGACGAAATCGTTGATTATTTAGCAGAAGTATTAGAAGACACTTATGAAGATGAAGGGTTTCAAGAGGTATACGAACAGCAAGGACTTCAGCCTGATTATGCACCGCGTGATGAGTTTAGAAGCAATCTTGAAGAAATGGATGACTTCGTACGTTCACTTCTAGACTAGAAAGGGACGATCTACATGAATAAGGGAACTTTTATCGCATCTCTAATAGTAATTGGAATAGGGGTATGGTTATTTTGGGGTTCAGGAAGCCTTGGCCAAACGAGTACTGGCCAAGACCCTCTTGGTCCAGCTTTTTATCCAAGGTTGTTAGCTGGTTCATTTATTGTCCTAGGTTCAATCTTGCTATTTCAACAAGTGTTTAAACAAATGAATATGGCTTCACAGAAAGTAGAGGATGAAGAAGATGAACCAGAGTATATGTCATTTAAAAATAAAATGACCATTATTTCTATTATTCTATTAGGTGTTGTATATATCTTTGTTCTTGACTCAATAGGTTTTATTTTAGCTACAACTCTATATATTGTTGCGTTGATGTTAATTTTACATGAGAGAACTTGGTGGAAAATTGGATTAACATCTGTAACAGTATCAGTTGTTCTATATTTATTATTTAGTGGAGTTTTGAATGTACTTCTTCCAACACTCTTTTAACTTGAAGAGAGGAGCATAACAAGTGATTGATAATCTCATATTAGGTTTAGAATATGCCATTTCCTGGCAAGCTCTTCTGGTTATTGTTATCGGAGTGGCTTGGGGGATTATAGGTGGTGCCATTCCAGGGATTACAGGATCGATTGCAGTAGCACTACTCTTACCTTTTACATTCACAATGGAACCTGCCTTAGCTTTAATGATGTTAGCAGGTACATATGTAGCAGCTGAATACGGTGGAGGAATTCCAGCCATACTGATTGGAGCTCCCGGAACAGCATCTAACGCAGCGGTCGTATTGGATGGCTATCCCCTTCACAAAAGTGGTCATACGGGTAAGGCACTTGGGACCTCATTAATCATTGGTACGATTGGTGGAATCTTTAGTGTAATTATTCTTATATTACTAGCTATTCCATTAGCTTCAGTTGCCTTAGCATTTTCTGCACCGGAGTATTTTGCGCTCTCCGTATTTGCAATTACAGTAGTGGCATCACTCGTTTCTAATAGTATCGTTAAGGGTTTAATATCAGCAATATTTGGGCTTATGCTAGCGTCAATTGGTTTAGACCCTTTTACAGGGGAACAACGATTTACGTTTGGTATGCCAGAGCTTAGTACAGGCCTTGAAATTTTACCAGTGCTGATTGGACTTTTTGCAGTCAGTGAATTGTTCTTAATGGCCATCAAAAAACAACAAAATAAAAACTATTCGAAAGGTGTATCAACCCAATTCCCTACTTACAGGGAATTACGATCCACTTGGAAAGCAACTTCAATTGGGTCGGTTTCAGGAACATTCTTTGGCCTTATGCCAGGTGTCGGAGGAACGATCGGTTCTTGGGTTGCTTATAATGAAGCGAAAAGATGGTCGAAAAATAAAAAGAAATTCGGTAAAGGTTCACTAGAAGGAGTAGCTGCACCCGAGGCGGCTAATAATGCTGTAACAGGTGGAGCCATGGTACCACTTTTAGCCCTTGGTATACCTGGTTCTACAACGACAGCTATTATGATTGGTGCATTGATGATTCATGGAATTTCTATTGGCCCCATTATGTTTACAGAAACACCTGAGATTCCTTACTCATTATTTATAGGTATGCTAATTGCCCAATTTACCATGTTGGTAATAGGTTATTTAATCATTAAACCTGCAATTAGAATTAGTGCAACGCCACCACCAATTCTTTTATCGGTGATTTTCCCACTAGTATTTGTGGGCGCATACTCTATTAGTAATCATACTTTTGAGGTAGGAGTTGTACTTCTATTTGGTGTGATTGGCTTATTAATGAAAGTCTATGGCTTCTCACCACCAGCTACTGTACTTGGATTAGTACTAGGAGGGTATATAGAGACTAACTTCAGAAGAGCTTTATCTATGTCATCTGGTGATTACTTAGTATTTGTTCAAAGCCCGATTGCTTTAATATTCCTGATATTAGCAGTTCTAAGTCTAGCAGCACCATTTATACAAAACCGACTAATGACGAGAATTAAAGAGAATCACACATGATCTAAAAAAGATAGCGAATAACCTTTTAAATAGATAGGCACTTTTCATTTCGCAGAGGTTGGGTGGGAAGTGTCTTTCATATGTAGATAGCTAGCTCCCACAACCCATTTACTGTAACCCAAGAAGCCCCCACTTCAAGCAACCAGTAAGGGTGGTAAGTGGTAGGTAGTTCACGAAGTTGTGGTCACTATGACGACCCATTAAATAATCCATAAAGAGAGAGTGCAATTTTGAGATAATCCAAGCACTGTGGATAACCAAACAGCAAACATTGATTTTTATAAAATAGAGAGAAGATCACAACATATTTAAAGGTCAGCCAAGAACTACTCAGCTGACCTTTAAATGATTCTATAATAAACCACCCTTATTAAGAGGATGGATCTAGTTCACACCTTAATTCGTAAACCAGTCGTGTAGATCATCTGATTTGATGGAGATGTAAACATCATTCTCAACCTCAGGATTATTATAACGGTCCCGCTTATGAAATACAACAACACCGTCTTCTGATGTTTCAATGGTACCATCTTCTACAATCCATCCGCCATTAGGGCGTGTATAAGTGTCATTTTCACTGACAACTCTATATTCACCCGCTTCATACTCTGTGATCGAGAAGTCGCCAATATCTTCTGAAAAAGTTTCATCATCTGAGATATAGATGTTAATTGTTTTTAAGCCATCGTCATTGGTATAAAATTCAATTTCTTGATCTGATGTTGTATAGTGACTCCAGTCAAATGATGATGACCTCCAATCAATTTCCCCAGTATACATTTGCCCGTCATCATCTTCACCATCTACTTGTGTTGCAACAACCTCTAAAGCAATATCACCACTAGCCCCTTGGAATTCGATGTCATTGTCTCCATGTGGCCAGTTCACTAGAATACGGTATTGTTCAGTGTCGTTCTCTGGTGTGAATGTTTCTGAATGGTCTACTTCCTCCCAGTTACCATCAATCATTCTTTCCATAGTGAGTACGACAGGAGAGTCACCATTACTTGGGAATAAGTCTCCGTTAGTATTTAGGTCGACGCTGTATTCTACAGGTAGTTCGGTATTGTTTTTGTTAATATCAAAGGAATAGACTTCTTTTTCATCCATTCCAGGGTATAGATCGTCACCTAAATCAAAGTCCCCATTACCAATTGTTTGTCCATCACTATTGACAACATCGACATCAAATGAAGCTGCTGTTGCTGTGTTGTCCTCACTTGAAAACTCTGATGTAAAGTAAGCAATTGTTCCAGATAGTGCAATGGCAAAAACTAAAGCACCAATTAAGATAAATAGCTTTTTGTTCTTTCTCATACATATTCCTCCTTCAAATAATTAGATAATTTAATAGTTTTTGTGTGTTGATCATGGGTGTAGTAGCTTTTATACTCACCTCCTTAAGTCTACATCAACCCTTAGATTCTTTACCTTCTGTCGATAGTAGTCTTTTGATAGGGCGATAACCTATACTAATTAGAAAAATCATCGATAGGGTGAAAATACCAAAGGGCCCTTTTAGAAAATCCATCATATAGCCTGCTTTTGGAATGGAAAATGATAGTTTACCAACAATTTCTTCATTTGTAACAAGGATGTGATCAGGGGTATTGTTAGCATCTCCCTTTGTTTCATAATGAGCTGTTCCGCTTTCTTCGATTACATCAATCACGCGGTGGGTAACGAGATTATTTTGGTGATCACGAAAGGTAATGACATCATTTTCTTCAATCGCATCTGTATTTTTAACGATAATGATGTCTCCAGGTGAAACTTTAGGCTCCATGCTTCCAGATAAAACATTCAACAGATGAAAGCCAAAGATTGATGGAGGGTCTTGATTTTGAGATTGAAATGTTGTTAAGAAAGCTAGTACAAAGGTCAGAAGAAGTAAGACTAGAAAACTATTAAAGATCCATTTGCTAATTTGTTTGACCATATTTTTATCTCCATTCCTACTTTTGATATCCACATTTACTCACATTGTATGGACAAAATATGGATGATATGACCTATTTTAATAATCTTTTGAATCAAGTAGGGAGAATGAAGGTTTGAGTGTTTTATTAATAATAATAGATTGCAGCAGCTAAGAGAAAATTAAAGGTGGAGCTTTGAAATTGCCGTAGGATGGCAGCAGTTTTTTAAATTTTTCATGCAAATACACAAAAAACATTCCCCTTTTCATGAAAATTCGAAAATTTTTCTTTACTTTTTCTCCCTTTTGAGTATAATTATTAATGTAATATTTTGTATCTTTTATGATATAAAAGGAGGGGGTAGAGTGAACTAACTGTTTTAAGGGATATGATGAAATTTCAATTGGGGTAGAAGGGAGAAAGTTGAGTGAGCGCTGGTAAAACTGAAGCAGACTTAAAAGCTGAGTTTGTAGACGCGTACTATAATTATGCTAAAACGCGTGATGGTGAATATTTTAAAGAAATGCTTAGGATTCATAGAAGGCTATTCAAATTAACTAAGGGGGCAGTCCCTCTAAATGTATTTGATTATATCCCAGTCTTGAAAGAAGAACTTCGACAAGAATGGGAAGCTAAAAGAAAGAAGAAAACAACTGTTTAGTGGTGATCTAACTTAGGTTTCCACTTGCGAAATAAATGTAGTTAAAATAAAAGATCAAATTCGACCATTGATTTTTTTGTTAAAACACACCTAAACCCCCACCTGAGTCCTTGAAATTGGGCTTTGGTGGGGTTAAAATTTATACATAATTTTGTTAGGTAGTTTATAGGAGAAAGTACTTATGAATAAAATCTTTTCTTGGGGCGCTGTCCTTTTATGGATGGCTTTAATTTTTTACTTTTCTCATCAACCAGCTGAAGAGTCGAGTGAACTAAGTGGAAGTGTTGTCGATTTAGTTATATCCATAGCTCCGTTTATAGAAGGTGATTCTGACTGGGTTCATTTCTTAGTCCGTAAAGGTGCGCACTTTTTCGTTTATTTTGTGCTGGGGATTCTGGTTATAAACGGATTAAGAGTGAGTGGTATTTCGATTAAGAGGAGTGCACTTGCTAGTGTGTTCATCTGTTTACTTTATGCAATATCAGATGAGGTCCATCAATTATACATACCAGGGCGATCTGGAGAAGTGAGCGATGTTATTTTAGATACAATAGGAGCGAGTGTGGGTGTGTTGGTTTATTTAGGTGTGGTGAGATTGGGTAGAAAGAGTGGTAGGTGAGCAGCGACCCGAGCGGAATTTATCAGCGCTCGGGAGTGATTTATCAGCGTTCGAGCCAATTTATCAGCGCCCGAGCCAACTTATCAGCGCTCAAATTTTCAATTATGAGTCCCAACCTCATACAATTAGCGATTATAGCGCCAGGCAACATAGCCGCTTAATCCAAGGACAGCCAACATAGAACCAAGGAGCATTAAAGTGTGGGTTGAACCCGGGCTTGATGCTTGTCTTTCTGAGAATTCGCTATTTACTCTTCTTTCTCTTGCTTCATAGTTGTCTAAGCCTTCATATTGCCCAAATCTAATAAATGATGACCTCATGTCTGATCCTAAGAGCTCACGAATTTCTTTTGCTTCATCTTCATCTTCATCTTCATCATCTTCTTCGTCCTCATCCTCTTCTCGAGCGTCTTCATCTTCATTTTCTTCGTCAAGTTCAGATTGGTTGTTTTGATTGATTGTATCATTTTCTACTGAATCAGAAGAAGATTCCTCATCTGAAGAGGGGTTGTTAGATGGACTAGTATCATTAGTATTATTATTGTCATTAGTATTATTACCATTGGGCGAGCTATCCCCGCCAGAACCACTACCGTTAGAAGAGTCGTTTCCATCAGAAGAACCATTGTCGAGAGAGTCCTCTTCATTAGGGGATTCTTCTTGATCACCATTTGAATCTTCACTAGAATCGCCGTTTTCATCAGACTCACCAGACTCATCACTTTCTTCATCAGCGTCATTGTCTGAAGGGTCATTTTCATCAGTAGGATCGCCATCGTCTATTGGCCCGTCATCTTCTTCTGCTTCATTTTCATCTGAAGAATTGTCCTCATCAATTGGTCCATCGTCCTCATGAGTCTCATTGCTGTTAGGTGAACCACCCTCATCGTCATCATCTGCAAGGATTAGCTTGGGGGTTGCTAAGAGTAATATGATCATAACTATAATAACAAATGATTTTCTCATATAGCCTCCTATTAATTAAAAGTTCAGTATGTGTAAAATTATTAATGCGAAGTTTTTCTTCATATAATAAGTCCTAGTTTAAATTAATCATAAATAATAGAAGATTTCTACCAATTTCCCGAGATTATTTGCTAAAAATTAAAAACCATAAACTAAATTGTAATTAAATTCACTCTATTGTTAAAATTTGTTGAATTACTAGTTTAAATTTGCTAGACTATCATTAAGCACGAATTGCATGGGTACATAGACTTGAGTTCGTGCATGGGGTGAATTTAGTACAGGGACTTTCCAATGGGGGAATGTAAGATTCCATCAATTCGGTGGGATCTTACAATTGTTTAAACAGAAAAATACGAGTTGGGCGTCACACTTTAATAGAGAGTGTGGCGTTTTTTGATTAGGGTATTTGAAAAGTAAAGAAATACAGTGGAAATGAAAAAAGTCGCTGGGTGCTGATAAAAGTTGTGGAGCGCTGATAAAAGCTGCCAAACGCTGATAAAAGTGTCGTGAACGCTGATAAAAATGATCCGCTTGCGTAACTGTTTATCATACACAAGTCATCAAGTGTTCGTATTTTAGTAACACTTAACACCCACTTGTTTCAGGCTTTTATATTTTAAAATGTTAAATTTTAAAAAATTCATCTTTACAAAGACTTATTTGTTTAATAAAATTATCTGTAACGGGTTACAGGCAGTGTGTCCCCTATATATTTTACATGATGTGTAACCGGTTACAGGTCGAATTGATAGGCTATTAAGGTGATTATTATGACAACTATTAAAGATGTAGCACACCATGCGGAAGTTTCGGTGGCGACGGTTTCGCGGGTTATTAATCGTAATGGATATGTTAATGAAGATACGCGTAAGAAGGTAGAAGCGGCAGTTGAGGAGCTGAATTATAAGCCTAATTCGGTTGCACGAAGCCTTTTTAAGAAGCAATCCAAGACGATCGGCATTATTGTCCCTGACATTACGAACCCATATTTCCCAGAATTAGTTCGTGGTGTTGAAGATTATTTAATTAAAAAAGGCTTTACGACGATTCTTTGTAATAGTGATGAAGACCCGGAAAAAGAAAGACTTTATCTTGATGTGATGAAGCAAAAATATGTCGATGGTGTGATTATTGTTTCGAATATGGCTGAGCGAGAGTTTATTGATGAGTGTGATATCCCAATGGTTGCCTTAGATCGTAATGTTCATCAAGAGATGCCCGCTTTCGTAATTGACAATCGTGACGGTGGAAGGGTTGCGACAGAGCATTTATTCGATGTGGGGTGCAAGCGAGTTGCCCATATTAAAGGCCCAGATCAAGTTATCAATTCTGAAGAACGATATGAAGGATACATAGAAGTAGTAAATGGTCGAGACTGGTTTCAAGACAGTTTCGTTGTATCGGGCAACTTTGAACAAAAACAGGCCGCACAAGTAACTAAGCAATTGTTAAACAAGCACCCTGAAATTGATGGTATTTTTGCTGGGAATGATGCTATGGCAGTCGGTGTATTAAAAGCCGCAGAATCATTAAACCTGAAAGTCCCCGAAGATTTAGCGATCATTGGTTTTGATGGCATCGATTTAACAGAGATGACATCCCCAGAATTAACCACCCTCTCACAACCGATTTATCAAATGAGCCGTGATGCTGCAAAAGCCTTAATCACGTTAATAGAAGGGAAAACAATTAAACAAAAAGAAAACCTTTTCCCATTACAATTGCTCAAGCGTCAATCAACTAAAAGATAGATAGAAAGAAAGCACACACGTTCGTGTTAACCGCGAGTGGGTGCTTTTATTTTTAACACTTTTCTAGTTTCTAGTCGGTTGTATTAGTAGAGACTACAAATGAAAAGTGGTGATTATATGAGAAATGAGCTTTTGAGTCTTATAGATAAGCTTCAACAAGATGATTATAAGACAAGGTTATTAAGACGATTACTGATGATGGCATTTTCAGTGCTTTTGAGGGAGGGGAATTATGACGATTTCCGAAAGACGATGGTCATGCTAACTCGGAGTGGTTTTTTTCGTGATGTTGTAAAAGATGAAGAGTTGGTGATGTTGGCCAGTCTGGTGGGGAGGAGGTTTCGTTGAGAGACGAATGTTTAACACCTTGGTCGCTTAGGGAAAACATTATACAAAACCCGATTAATAGGTGGTGTTAAAATGGTCCAACACAAAAATAATCACAAAGGGAAAAGCGTTGATCGTAAGAAAAAAGGCGCATACGAAGAAGACCGCACGCCAATTCACGAATACAAGGACGCTCAATTTGTCGACGAACCACCGCTAGAAGATGTGAAAATCGAGGAACAGAATCAAAAGCAGAAAAACAAACGAAAAAGCCAAAATACTTCGCAGAGTGAGAGGAAGTATAGGAAGAGTCAGTAAGCCCGCTTTGAATAATAAAGCGGGTTTATTATATTGGGGGCGGTTAGCAATCTGATATTTACATGAGAGTGCTCCTTAAATTTAAGTTTTGGGTATATAATAGAGTAGGGGAGTTTAGTTGTGAGTGAAAAGCATACTAGGTAAGAAATACAAGGAATGGAAACATTAATTTTTTCGAGTGCTAAAGATTTATTAGTGTATTATGAATTAGAGTCTAAAGACGATGGTCCAATAGTTGCTAAATCCCTTGTTGAAGAATACAGTAGAAAAATAAGGGGAATATTGGATTATCCTCATGGTGGGACATTAGCACCTGAAGAAATAGCAGAAATTAGGTTTAGACTTAATAAGATGTTTGAATTGTATAGGAAGGAGGTTACTTTATGACTGCTATAAAATCCCTGTTATTCGTTTGGAAAAACCATGAGAATAACTTTTATTATCAAATTGGTACACTTAGTTATGATGGGGAAGTGTACACCTTCGAATATAGTCATAAAAGTGAATCCCCTCGAAATGTTTATGAAGCTTTAAGTAAAGGTTATCGTTTACACCCTGCTTTTCCAGACTTAGAGAAAACTTAAGTTTCTGAGAAGCTTTTTACTACTTTTAATCGACGAATTCCCGACCAATCTCGTATTGGCTATGAAAATATATTGAATGAGCTATTTTTACCACAAGATGCTGATCGAATGGATTTGTTACGTGAAACACGTGGCACTTTATCTGGTGACCCTTATTCATTTGAAGAGCCCCTTCGGTTAACTGGTGAAACTCTTTATTCTAACTTTTATATCAATGGCATGCGACATAGTGAAGGATTGCCAACTAATTGGGATTCAATTATCAATAAAGGTGATTCATTGGTTGCGCAGTTAGAGGAAGGTAATCAATTTGATCCTTTTGCAGTAAAAGTATTAACCATAGATGATATGCATGTAGGTTATATTCCTGGAATTTATGCACAGGCAGTCCATGCCTTGTTGAAAAATCAGGAAAAGGTGAAGTTAACTGTTAAGCAAGTTCGTCCTAATTTTACACCACAATGGTGGGTGAAGGTTGAGTTAGCTGCTACTGTTGAAATGAATAACCCCAACCAATATTATCGCAAAAATCTAGATAGTTTTATATTTAAGGAGATAGCGTAACATTTGGCACTTAATTAGTATTTTGGGTAGAGATGAAAAAAGAATCCGTACGCTCTTCTACTTACGCAGTTTAGATTACACTCTCCAAGGCAAATAAAAGGAGCACCTTTGCAAATCCAAAGGTGCTCCTTTTAGCTTGACCACAATTTGTATATAAGAACGTTGTATAACCTTAAAAACTTTCACCCTTTACACGTTCTTCCCCCTATAGATTTTCGCTTAGATATTAGGAATTTCGCCCGATTAACGGGTTGATTAGGCGAACGCCCAATTAATTAGGCGTTCGCCTGAAAAATGATAATTTCGCCTGAATATTCGAAATTTCGCCCGATTATTGTGAAGTTCGCCTGAATAACGGAAATTTCGCCTGATTCCTAAATAATCAGGCGATTTCATATTACTTCATTTACCACATACTCCATCAATCACACCCAACCGGAGATTTTAAAACTTATATCCCAAATAATTGTGAAAAATATTGAATTTTTTGTCGTATAATGGTACTTTATTACTCGTGATATATACTTATATAGATAGAGGGGGATATCCGAATGAGAAGCAACAGATTATTGTTGTTGGTTCTTTTGTCAGGCATCATGGTTTTAGCTGCGTGTGGTGAAATGACTTTAGAACTAGAAAAGGATGGATCAGGAGAAGTATTTATGGAGATTCCTAATAATGGAATGATTTCTCCGGGTGAAATTGAGAGCCAATTAGAAAGTCAGGTAGAAGATTCAGATCAGGTGTCTGGGTTTTCAGTGAATGAAGGTAGTAACTCAATAAGGACTAGCTTTCAATTTGATAATATTAGTGCTATTGACCCTAATTCGTACATAATACCCGTCTCAGATTATGTGGTTGCAGGAGATTCAAGGCTAGATGAATTACATATTGTTGATGAGGAAATGGAAGCGTTTGAATCAGATAGCACTGCATTGTTTGTGAGGCTTCCTGGTGATTTGCAAGATTTTGAAACAGCGAGAGTGGAGGTTTCTGGTGAAATTGTAGCACATTCTGAGGAGTTAGAGTTAGTTAATGACGACACAGTAGAAGTTGAATCTCGTGGTGAAGTTTTCTTAGTATTTGAGCCGAGTAGTGGTCTTGGTGTACTTGGTTGGGGAATGATCCTTTTATTACCTATAGCAGGTGGGGTTTTCTTCTATTTAAGGAGAAATAATATGTTACCGGCTAAGGAAGCTAAGAAAGAAGGTGACACAGATGCGTAAGGTATTATTTACGTTTTCAATAGCTAGTTTAATGCTATTAATGGCTTGTGGTTCAGATGATGCTTTTCAGAATGATTTAGAAACGGTTATTGATCAAATGAATGATATGGACTATGACGAAGCAATTGCTAAGTTACAGGAGTTAGAAGAAGGGTTAGTAGGAGATCAGTATGAAACAGGCCGTATTAACCTTGTTAGTGGCATGCTTAATGAAGCAGAATATATGAGTGAGAACATTGCTGAATTAGAAGAGATGTATAATTCTGCAATGGAACATGTTGATGAGGCAACAGCTAGTGAAGATCGGGATATAGAATTGTATAGTCATGCACTTAGTTCTATAGATCAAACGCTTAATCGATTTGAAGATATGACACAGCTAGATATGTACCAAGATTTAGAGGGTAAACGTGATGAGTTAAGTGAAGAAATTTTAGGTGATTGGTTACCTTCGTTGCAAGAAGGTATTGAAAGTGATTTAGAATCACAGAATTTTGCAGAAGCAGAAATGCAATTAAATGAAATGAATCGTTTACATCAAATGATGCCAGAAGAGATTAGAGAAGGTGTCGTTAGTGAATATGATGAAATGATCGCTGAAGAAAGAGAACGTTTTGTTTTTATTCCTGAGATTGTAGATGGTTGGAATGAAACGGTAATTGATAACGATGAAGGATCTATAGAGGTTGAAGGAGTTAGAAATATTGATAGTGGAGTAGAAGTCGTTATAAGCTTCAATGATTATTACAAAAATATTAGTGATCAGCTGGCATTTAGCCCAAGAATGATTCTTTCAGATAGTGATACTGTGAGTGGTTCATTAGCTGAAACTAGATTATTAGAAGACAAAGCTATTACTAAATATCACTTCTCAACTATGGGGGGTGACATTCAAGTAGATGATATCTCGAGAATGGATGTTGAAGCTCCATTTGAACAAGAAGAAGCTATTCAAGTAGCCTTTGATGGTACTGATGGTGAGTATGAAATCCCTGGAATTGAATCGATCAAAGAGTTGCATAGGCCAGAGTGGACTCTAGATGGTGATAACTTTGAAGTAGAAATAGATCGTTTCTTTGTTGAAGACCATAATATTGAAATTACAGGCGTGATCAAGGCTGAAGAAGATATAACAATTGATGAAACTTCAAGGGCTTATTTACCTTTTACAAAAGAAGAGAATGATACTAGAGGGTTTGGCTCTAATGAGGTAGAGCTTTATGCAGATACGGAGAAAGATTTTGAAATTAATCATAGTTTCAGTGATCCCATTACAGAGTTTCATAATTATATAGACTTAATGTTATTTGAACACCATTTATCAGTTGATTTGACTGATGGACAATTGTATGAGGTTTCTGATCCTGTGTTTGTAGCTGATCTGGAAAATAGAACACATCGTACCTCGTCTAATTTATATGATGAACATAATGATAGAGAATTAATTAACCAATCAGGTGATAGAGTTAAAGAAGATTCACTTATTATGCGTGCAAGTGCAGTCAATCGGTATACATTAAATGACCGGTTTGATCAATTTACTACGACACTTCATGTTCACCAAGGAAATAGTGGTGTTGATTATGGAACGACGGAATTTGAAGTCTATTCAGTTGAAGATGATGATGAAGTTGAGCTTTATTCAACAACAATTGAGGAAGATCATGATGCACAAGATGTTGAAATAGATGTAGAAGGCGTAACAGAATTGAAGATTCAAATTAGTACAGATAGAGGTTCTGAAGGAAGACAAGAAATTATATTAGAAGAACCAGCAGTTGAGTAAAATTATTTTAAGGAAAAAGAGGTTGATTAAAATGAAAAAAGTACTATTTATTCTAGTGACTATGACAGTAATCTTTTTAACAGCATGTTCATCTTCTGGCGATATTGAAGGTGTGTGGGAGTTAGATGGTGAGCAGATGGAAATTGGAGATGGAGTTATGTCCATTCAAGGTGACTTTCCAATTGAAATAGAGTATGAGCACTTAAGTGGCGATGAGTACGAAATAACATTTATGGGCGAAACAGATACGATGGAAATTAGTGTGAGTGGTGATGAGTTGACGATGGAGTCAATGACAACAGGGGATCAGGAAACTTACGATCGTGTGGAATAATTGATGCATACAAAAAGCAAGTCCCTCCTTTGAATGGAGGAACTTGCTTTTTTGTTAAAACTTAAAACATAACCATATTTTCTAAGTTGTTTACTAAACTGTCGATATAAAAGTTAAATAGAATGTACATAAATATTACTGTCATAAAAAAGCTCGCGATACTATTATAGACAAACTGGCCATTCTCACCTGATTTAGTCAAGTTGTAAGTGGTTAACAGCACAGGCGCTACTAAAGTGAATGCTATTAAACTCGCAAATAGAAGAATTAGAGTAAATTGAGCCGATGTACTTAAGCCAGTAATGATTGATAAAATAGCTAAAACTGAAAATGGTACGGCCAATGCTCCGTATTGCGCGAGTGTTGTTTTAAATGATTGATTAACTTTACCGATCTTTAAAGAAATAATTAATGCTAATAACCCAGTACCAGCAATGAGGATTGTACCTAGAACTAAACGACTAACTGTACCAAAGAATGGGACTGATTCATCTACACCAAATCCGCCTACCAATTGACTAAATAACCCGTTGAGTAAGAAATAAACACCTAATGATAGAGTTAATGACATAATAACTAATGTAATAATTCCATTTATGTACGAGCTTTCTTGTTGTTTTAATGCTAGGTTAGGATTTTTTAAGGTTGAAATAAAATATTCCCAGTAGTTTTTGGTAAAGTTCTTTGCCTGATCAAGCTGAGCATTTGAAGATTTACTTTCGCTAGCTTGACTCTGACCCTGATCCTGACTCTGGTCCTCTTGTTGATCGGGTGATTCATTAGACCCGGAATCATTTGAAATTGGCTTCCCGCAATTCTCGCAAAACCTCCCTTCTTCTTGTTGGTGCTGACAATTTTCACATACTAATGTGATCATAAAAACACTCCTTTAGTTTTAATACAAAATCTCTATAAATTGTAACATAAATTATCAAAAGCTGACATAATTTATGAAAGATTAATGTGGTTGACAAAAAAAGCGAGGGACATTTGGAGTGGGTGTTTTATATTAGGAAGCTAAAATAGACTCAGTCGAATAAAGGTTCTTCAGAAATTGAATTTATTACAGCCATCTCTAGCACACACTGTACTATGTTAAACTAGTAGTAATATTAATGAGTATTCGGAGTTGAACAAGTGCAAATTCAATGTACGAAAAAGTTGTTAAGTGAAATGAAGGTCGAAGCAGATGAGCGAATTGAGAGGGATTCCATATTTGATTGGCATGCTAATGTGATTAAATTGGGTAGGAGAAAAGCGGTTGTTTTAGTGAATGACATTTCTCGTTATTCGATTTTGATTTATGGTGTGAAGGTGGCTGATTTCCATCGTTTGTCTGAGCGTATTTCTTTAGCCATTAACCAAGTGTTACAGGCTGAGGGAATTGAAAAGAGTATTATTGATGAGTATTTTGAAGCGGCTGGTAAGGTAAATTTTACTCATACGAAGTCACGAAAGATGGTTTCTACTATGACTCAGCGTGTAAAGGAACTGGAAATGATTGTGGACGATTTGGGCGATGATGAGAGAGTTTAAGTGGGTATTAGCAAGTTTTGGAGCCGTTTTTTAACTGGTAATGGACAATGTAGTTATATCATGCCTAATCGTGAGGTGTTTGAAGAGCTTGAGAAGTTTTCGGGTAGGGCGATTTTTTAAAATGATGCATTTGAAGTTACAGTGAGTTTGGCGTTGGGGAGTCATAGAGCTTGGAGACGGCTGATTGTTCGTAATGACATCACGTTCTCACAATTTCATGATGTAATTCAAACTGCATTTAAATGGGAAGACAGCCACCTGTATCATTTCGAAATTGGTGATGATGAAATTGAGATTGGCTCTGAACTATTGGAAACACGTTTGGGTGAACGGCTAGAAATTGGGACTAAATTTAAATATGTTTATGATTTTGGAGATAACTGGGAGCATGATGTTGTTGTCGAACGGACAATCGAGGGCTACTCTACGCAACATGCAACGTGCTTAGATGGTGAACATCCAGGACCACCAGAAGATGTCGGTGGAATTCCAGGCTATTTGGAGTTTTTACGAATTATTAATGATAAAAATGATCCAGACCATCCCCATATGAAACTGTGGGCAAGCTTGTGGAAGCCTGAATTTGATATCGTGTGGGTTAATCGAAAGCTCGAGCGTTTGGCATAAAGTTTAATAAGAAAAATCGCCTAATTATTGTGGAATTAGGCGATTTTTTTAATAATTAAGCGAAATCGACGATAATTGGATGAACTTCTCGATAATTAAGCGAACGCCCAATTAATTGAGCGTTCGCTTAAATCCGCCCTTGATCCGCAGAGTGTCCGATCTCTTCCATTATCTGGATTATCAGCGATTTTTTTAATATTCCGGCGAAAATTTAATTTTTCCGGCGAAACTAGGTGATAATTCGGCGAACGCCGGATTTTACACGCGTTCGCCCAATCGAGCCCTAATCGCCCACCGCCACGTCTCCCCCTAAAAACCTACCAAATTTATCTACTATAAAATTTTCTGTCAACTTATAGACAAACTTGTCGAAATAACCTATAATTCGATTAACGGAAATTTACCATAATATATCCGAAATTAAATATAAGTGGAGATGAGATCATGACTAATTTGGATCAAATTATGCAAGATGTCATTAGTGTTAGAAGGGATTTACATATTCATCCTGAGTTGAGTGGGGAAGAATATGAAACTTCTAAAAAGATTCAGCAAAAGTTAGATGAGTACGGGATTACGTATAAAGCAGGTTATGCCGAAACAGGTGTGCTTGGCATCATTAAAGGGAGTAAGCCTGGCAAAACGGTGGCGTTAAGGGCGGATATTGATGCGCTTCCAATTGATGAGAAGGCGGATGTGCCATTTCACTCGCAAACGCCAGGGAAGATGCATGCATGTGGCCACGATGCTCACACGGCGATGCTTCTAGGTACTGGTCGTTATTTACAAAAGCGTGTTGATGAAATTGAGGGGACGATTCTATTAATCTTCCAACCTGCTGAGGAGAACTCGCCAACGGGTGGTTCGCAACAGATGATGAATGATGGTGTTTTTGATGAGTATACGCCTGATGTGGTAGTGGCTCAACACGTTTGGCCAGGACTTCCGGTTGGTCAAATTGGGGTTACACCTGGGCCGATGATGGGGAACTCAGATCGTTTCAAGATTACGATTAAAGGTTCTGGTGGTCATGCTTCAATGCCGCATGAAACGGTTGATGCGATTGTGACGGCTAATCAAGTGATTAATGCGCTGCAAACGATTGTCAGCCGTAATGCTAATCCGTTTGATCCAGCGGTTATTACGGTTGGAAAAGTTGAAGGCGGATACAGATACAATGTTGTAGCGGATGAAGTAACACTTGAAGGCACCGTGAGAACGCAATCAAATGAGATGAAGGATAAGGTTAAGCGTCGTTTTCATGAAGTTGTCGAAGGTGTTACAGACTCCATGAATGCTTCAGTCGATATTGAATATTTAGATGGATATCCTGCAACTGTTAACACGCCGAAGTGGGCTGAACGCGTTAGAGAAACGGCGGTTAATTTATATGGTGAAGAATCAGTGCCGCATGTCACGCCAAGTTTAGGTGGAGAAGACTTCGGTCGATTTTTACTTCAGTATCCGGGTGTGTATTTTTGGTTAGGAACGTCAGTTGGTGAAGGGCAAAAGCCGCTTCATGATCCGTATTTTAAATTAAATGAATCCGGTATGAAGTATGGCGTGGAAATGATGACGGAAGTAGCTCTTGATACTTTAAACGATTTAAAGGAGTGAGCTTATGACGATTAATCAATTTGTAGAGTCGATCTCTAGTTATTTAATAGAAAAACGACGAAGTTTTCACAAAATGCCAGAGCTTGGTTTCACGGAGTATGTGACGACGTATCGAATTTTTCAACAACTTGATGAGTTGGATTTTAATATTTTCGTCGGTGAAGAGACGTTAGTAGCGGATGAGCGTTATGGTGTTCCAACGCAAAGTGAGCTGGATGAAGCAGAAGTAAGAGCGTGCCATAACGGCGTTCCACAAGCATTTATTGAAAAAATGCAAGGTGGTCAAACAGGAATTGTCGCTGTATTAGATACAGGTCGACCTGGGCCGCATACGGCGATGCGTTTTGACATTGATGCTTTACCGATTAAAGAAAGTCAAGATGACGAGCATTTACCTGCGAGTAATGGTTTTCGCTCGACTATTGAAGATTGCATGCACGCTTGTGGTCATGATGGGCACACGACAATCGGTTTAGGTGTCGCAAAATTTTTACACGAACATCACGATGAGTTAACAGGGCGTTATACGTTATTATTTCAGCCTGCTGAAGAAGGTGGCCGTGGAGCTAAGGCGATGGTTGCAAAGGGTTGGCTTGATGATGTTGATTATTTCCTGAGTGGCCATTTAGGTATTGGTGATCAAGAAGCAGGGGTTGTTTCTGCTACGTCTAGCCGCTTTCTAGCAAGTTCGAAGTTGAATGTTCATTTTAAAGGAAAATCTGCCCATGCAGGTGTTGAGCCAAATGAAGGAAAAAATGCGTTATTAGCAGCTGCTTCTGCTAGTTTACATTTGAATAGTATTCCGCGTCATAAAGATGGTGCAACACGTGTGAATGTCGGTCGGCTTGAAGCGGGTAGTGGTCGTAACGTGATTGCTGATTACGCTTATATGGAAATGGAAACGAGAGGCGAGACGACGGAGCTTAATCAATATATGTTAGAGCAGGCGAAGCGAATGATTGATTCGAGCGGGCAGCTTTATGATGTTGAAACAGAAGTTGAATTTATGGGTGAAGCGTTAAATGGTCGTTGTGACGCTGAGTTTCTTGAACTTATCCCAAAAGCTAACGAAGACAATCGGTTTGTTACCGGCGTCATCGATACGATTGAAGTTGGTGCTTCAGAAGATGTGACGTTTATGATGGAGCGCGTGCAGGATCAGGGTGGCAAAGCGACGTTTATGATTTTCCCAAGTTCTATTCCTAATGGACACCACCATCCAGCGTTCGACTTTGACGAGTATTCATTAAAGACAGCCGTTTCAACATTTGCTCATACAATTCAATACATTAACGAACAGGAGACGATCTAGATGGAAGAATGGCTCAAAGATTTACTTTGGCGATTAAATTTAGTTAAAAATATGAATCAGCCAGATGGTTTTACCCGCTTAGGCTATACGCCTAAAGAGGATGAGTCGATTGAAGTTTTTAAATCAGAAGCTAAGAGGTTAGGTTTAGACATTCATGAAGATGCTGCTGGAAACGTTATGGCAAGGTGGGAAGGTGAAAATCCCGACTTACCAGCTGTTGCGTCTGGTTCCCACCTAGATACGGTCGTCAAAGGTGGAGGATACGATGGTCTTGCTGGTGTGCTTTGCGCATTGGGAGCTGTTAAAAAGTTAAAAGGTGACGGCTTTACTCCAAAGCATCCAATTGAAGTCATTGCTTTTCGTTCTGAAGAATCAGCGCGTTTTGGCATTTCGACAATTGGCAGTAAAGCGATGACAGGGTTATTGGACAAATCGATCGGTTCTGTCCAAGATTTTGAAGGTATTTCAATTAAAGAGGCTGTTTCTCATTGTGGTTTTGATTGGGACAATTTTCATAAAGCTGAACGTAGTGAAAAAGCGATCAAAACTTTCGTTGAATTGCACATTGAACAAGGGACTCATATTGAAGATCATGACAAAGATTACGGCGTTGTAAGAGGGATTGCCACACCCATTCGTTTAAAAGTCACAGCCAATGGTAAAGCCGGGCATACCGGGACAACGCCGATGCATAAACGTCATGATGCTTTCGTCGCTTTATCGCCACTTGTTGAGTTTGTAAATAGCTATACGAAACAATTAAATGAAAAGCAAAATACACCTATTGTAGCAACGGTAAGTACTGTTGATTTAAAGCCGAATGTCATGAATGTTATCCCATCAACAGTCGAAGTTGGCATCGACATTCGTAGTGTCAGTGATGAATTAAAGCAAGAAGTGGCTGAAGCAATCCGACAAAAGGTGAAAAAGATTGAAGGCGAAACAGACGTTACGTTTGATGTCCATGAACTCGTTAATAACGAATCTATTTTATTAGATGATGAACTACAACAAAGTCTAGTAAAAATAGGTGAGCTAGAAGGGCTGTCACCTCATTTAATGGACAGTGGTGCTGGGCATGACGTGATGAATATGAGTGTTAAATGGCCGTCTGGGTTAATTTTCATTCCGTGTGAAGACGGGCTGAGCCATCACCCTGACGAGTTCGCATCACTAGCTGATTTAGAAAAAGGCGTCCGTCTATTAACACAATATTATTTAGAAACTGCCAAAGGTGTGTAATTTTGATGAGAAAGATTGTGATTGGAATAGTTGGTCCGAGTGATTCAGTTGAGAGATCATTAGAAGTGATTAAAGAAAATGAAGGGTTAGACGTTCGACCATTTACTTATAAAAATACCGAAGACGTGAACGACTTGATCAAAATGCATAATCATGAAGTCGACCAATGGCTTTTTACTGGTCCGGCGCCGTATGAGTTTGCGATGCAAGATGAACTAATTGATGAAGATCGCGGCGTCTATGCCAAACTTCATGGTTCAAGTCTTTTAAACATTTTATTAAAGGCTTTTGTTGATTATGGACGAGTTGTTCAACATGTCAGTCTCGATACGATTGGTGATGAGCAGTTAAAAGTCGAGCAGTTCAATGAAACTAATTTTCATAGAGTGAGTCAAAGAGAAGAGTATAGACCGACAGAAGAACTAGTTGAATTACACCGCCAAAAGTATGAGAGTGGTGAAACAGAAGTTGCGATTACATGTATTCACTCTGTCTATCAAAAATTAAAAGAGTTAGGTGTCCCTGTTTATCGTGTGGTGCCATCTGATCTATCAATTCAACTAGCATTTGACTATTTAAAGCAGCGAGCTTATATGCTTTCATATAGAAAGAAGCAGTTCGTTATTGTTGGGTTTGAAGTTTGCTATCCATCAACGATTGAAGAAGGCTTTGTTCCTTATCAAACTCAACATCGTGAGTTGGACTTACACCGTGTCATTTTGAAAGTGTCTGAAAAGATGAATGGTTCTTTTGTCAAAGTGGGCAATGGGAAGTACTTCATCTATACCACAAGGGGGGATGTGGATTTATTTATACAAGAGCAAACGATGGAAGAGATCGTCGAGCAAATGTTAGCCCAAAGTGAATTGAATGTCCGTGTTGGTATTGGTTATGGCCATACCGTGTTAGAGGCGGATGAACATTTACACATTGCTTTTGATTATGCTCGTAAGCGCGGTCATTATCACATTATTTTAGTAAATGAAGAAAAAGAAGTCATTGAATTAAAAGAAGAAGGTCGTCGTGTTGCAATGAGCCAACGTTTTTTAAGTGATGACTGGATTGAGAAATATAGTCATCTATCGATTAACCCAACGCAGCTTTCGAAAATTTATGCTCTTAAAAAACATTACGAGAAAGATGAAATTACGTCTTCAGAGCTTGCCCATTGGCTACAAAGCTCTGAACGTAACGCAAGGCGTATATTGCTAGATTTAGAGGGGGTAGGTCTTGCGAAAGTTATTGGGGAGGAATCAGGTAGAAGAGGTAGGCCGAAGAAAGTCTACCAACTGCAAAACCCAAAATAGATCAATAGGGGAGTGTGAACACATTGAGCAATGTGAACAAAGGGATCCTGAACAAAATAGAAAAATGGGGGAACAAATTACCGGATCCATTTTTTATATTCGTCTATTTGGCCGCCTTTGTCATGCTTCTATCATTAATTTTTAATATGATGGGAGCAACAGTTGAACACCCAGGTACAGGCGAGGAACTCGAGATTAAAAGCTTAATCTCAGGTGAAGGCTTGCAATATATTACGGGGTCGATGCTAGAGAACTTCACTGGCTTTGCTCCGTTAGGTTTAGTACTAGCCATGATGTTAGGTGTTGGTTTAGCTCAGAAGGTTGGCTTACTAGAGACAGCTATTAAAAAGTTTATTTTAAATGCGCCGCCAGCCTTGGTCACTTACGCTGTTATTTTCACAGGTATTTTTGGTAACTTAGCTTCAGATGCGGCTTTCGTATTAGTTCCACCGTTAGCGGCAATGGTATTCTACACAATTGGTAGACATCCACTTGCTGGTTTAGCAGCTGGTTTCGCTGGTACTGGTGCAGGTTTCACAGCAAACTTCTTAGTCGCTGGTACAGACGCGTTACTATCAGGAATTTCTACAGAAGCAGCAAGAGCCATTGACGATTCGATTGTCGTAACGCCAGTCGATAACTGGTATTTCATGATTGCATCAGTCTTAATCCTATCTGTAGTTGGTGCACAAATTACTGAACGTATTATTGAACCAAGATTAGGCACTTATAAAGGTGAGGTAGGAAAAACATTTGAGGATGTTACACCTTCAGAATCACGCGGTCTTCGTAATGCCGTCATCACTGGTTTAATTTACATTGGCTTATTAGCATTAGTTATTTTCTGGCCAGAATCACCGTTACGTAATGAAGATGGAGGTATGATTCCATCACCATTCTTAGATGGTATTATTCCGATTATCTTATTCTTCTTCATTAGTATGGCAGTGGCTTACGGTGTGACGGTTAAAGTAATTCAATCATCAAGCGACATTCCTAAATACATGGCTGAAGCGATGAAGGATATGTCAGGCTACATTGTCTTAATCTTCGCTGCTTCACAGTTTATTAGCTACTTCAATTGGAGTAACTTAGGAACTTGGGTTGCGGTTAACAGTGCTGATTTCTTAACAAGCATTGATATGACGGGCTTACCTGTTATTATCGGCTTCGTATTGCTTACAGCTGTCTTAAACATGATTATTTTCAGTGGTTCAGCACAGTGGGCACTAATGGCACCGATCTTCATTCCGATGTTCATGCTATTAGGATACGATCCAGCATTTGTACAAGCTGCATACCGTATCGCCGACTCATCAACGAACATTATTACACCACTTAACCCTTATATTTTAGTCGTACTAGCATTCATGCGCGAGTATGATAAGAAAGCAGGTATGGGTACATTGATTTCCTTAATGCTGCCTTACAGTATCATCTTCTTAAGCATTTGGATCGTACTACTAATCATTTTCGCACTAGCAGGAATCCCACTAGGACCTGGCGTGGAGATGTATATGTAAGATTGGTTGGTTGGTACTGATCGGAGAAAACAGCCCGCGTGGCTGTTTTTTTCTTTTTGAGTGTGATTGTGATTGGAAGCGGAGGAGGTCGCCTTATTGTGGAATTAAGCGATTTTTTTGATTTTTAAGCGAAATTATTAATAATTAAGCGAAACTCGGGATAATTGGACGAAATTCTCGATAATTAAAGCGAACGCTCAATTAATTAAGCGTTTGCTTAAATAAAGCCTTTGATTCGCAGAGTGCCTGTGGTTCCATTATTTGGATTATCAGCGATATTAGTATTCCGGCGAAATTCTCGATATTCCGGCGATTTTTTTAATATTCCGGCGAAAACGCCTTGGAATCCGGCGAACGCCGGATTAATTAAGCGCTTGCTTAATTGAACTGACTATCAGCGTACTGCCCTAGGTCGTCCGCTCTTACCAATCTACCGTTGTTTTCATAGATTATGTGAGAACTCGAGTGGAGGACTGGTGTTATGACGAGTGAAATGGTGTTTGTAAGTGGACTTATATTTTTCATGATTATCGTTTTATTATCCGATAGGTTTCAGGCGGAGTGGGTTATTTTTTCGACGCTCGTTGTGTTATTACTTTCGGGAGTGCTCGAGCCGCTTGAAGCAGCAAGAGGTTTCGTCAATGAAGGAGTTTGGACCATTGGGCTGTTGTTTGTCATTGCTGGAGTGATCGAAAGAAGCGGAGTGATGAAGCGGGTAGTGGGGAGGCTTTTGCGCGGAGTTGATGAGGGTTCGGTGAGAGATTTGGTCATTCGATTACTCGCACCTGCAGCTGGGGCTTCAAGCTTTTTGAACAACACACCGATTGTGGTTACTTTAGTTCCTGTTGTACGAAAGTGGTGTAAGCGCAACGGCGTGTCAGAAACGAAATTGTTAATTCCTCTGTCATACGTGACGATTTTAGGTGGAACCGTGACGTTGATCGGGACATCAACGAATCTTGTTGTTGATGGCCTACTGCGAGAAGCGGAGCTACAAGGGTTTGGATTTCTTCAACTAGCGATTGTAGGGGTGCCGATTACCATTGTAGGGCTTGTTTATGTCGCGTTGGTAGGTTGGCAGCTTTTGCCTGAAAAGAGAGTTGGGCGAAAACGTTGCAAGCGGAGAGGTCACCGGGGGAAAGTAGGTACAAGCCGTGGTAAAGAGTTGGACGGCTGGATCGCGTTAGGACTATTGGGTGTGGCGGTCGTTTTAGTCGCATTTGGGTTGGTGCCGATGTTGGTCGCCATTGCATCAGTTGTCGTGTTACTTTTAGTAGCGCATGTTTTGAAAGTAGGAGAAGTCATCCGAACGATCCCATGGCAAATTTTAATCCTCGTTTCGAGCGCGATTGGCGTAGGGCTGGCGCTGTCAAAATCCGGCTTGGCAGACTTGGTGGCGGTGCATGTTTTAGCAGTCGCGGCTCCACTAGGCACGTTCGCCGTCATTGTCGCGCTGTACCTTTTAACAAACCTATTTACCGAGCTGATGACGAACGTCGCCGCAGCCGTGCTCATGCTGCCAATCGGCTTAGAAATGGCGCAGGTAATCGGAGTCGATCCCATTGGCTTCGCCGTCGTCATCGCCATCGCCGCCTCCGCAAGCTTCGTCACCCCAATCGGCTACCAAACAAATCTAGTCGTCTACCAAGCGTGCGGCTACCGATTTACCGACTTCGTCCAAGTAGGGCTGCCGTTGAGCGTGGTCGTGATGCTAGTGACGAGTGGGGTGGTTTATTGGGTGGTGGTTTAGAGAGGAGGATGTTGATTTGACAAGGTTCGTGGCGGATCAATTTCTTCCATTATCTGTATTATCAGCGAAATTTTCAATAATCCGGCGAAAATTTAATTTTTCCGGCGAAAACACCTTGGAATTCGGCGAACGCCGATTTACGACAAAATAAATAACCGCTCCTGATGTGGGGGCGGTTATTTTAGAAGGTATTCACTTCCTTTTGTATCACCTTTCCTTTCAAACTTAGAAAGTAACCTTTTTGTAGTAGATTCAGATTGGATTTTCAAGAACGATCTAGCTTCATAATTAGTAATGTATTGCCGGTCATACAAAATCGCAAACTCTCTTAATGCTTGGAGATGTG
This sequence comes from Alkalibacillus silvisoli, assembly GCF_039521975.1. Taxonomy (NCBI): domain Bacteria; kingdom Bacillati; phylum Bacillota; class Bacilli; order Caryophanales; family Bacillaceae; genus Alkalibacillus; species Alkalibacillus silvisoli. The sequence continues at coordinate 43,190 of NZ_BAAACZ010000027.1, forward strand.
CAGCCTTATCTCTGTGATTACATTTTGAGCAGTGCCAATTTCCGTGGATACGTTTCATAATCATTGATTTACATTGGGTGCACCAGACGCCTTTCTTAATTAAGTGGTCAGTTATGCCGTAATAGTTTATGAGGTTGTTGTTTTTAGGAGTGTGTCGGATTTTTAATGAATTCGCAATTGTATTAGCTTCTCGATTACTAATAAGAGGGGTTTGATTTTGAGATTGAATTTTATAGATGTAATTCGGAAGGTTCTGACTCGGGAAAATTTCAGTGGTGTTTTTATTGATATTTATGATTGATTTAGGGTGTGTGAAAGTGACGCACGTATAAATAGGTAAGAGGTCTAAGCTAAGTCGAGACAACAAGTGAGAGAGTTGGGATCTTTGGATGTTTGCTTGGATGAGTGGGTTTTGATATACCTCAATCTCATCTTCATTTTCCTGAATAAGTTGTCCGGCTTCATTAATTGAAAGTGTCCCTTTTAAATGTTTGGCTTCAATAATCAATATGAAGCTTTGCGTAATGAGCAATAAGTCAATTTGAAAGTAACTATCATTCCCTTTCGCTCGAAAACCGAATAGTAGAAAGTGATCTTTAAGATTAAGAAGTTTTATATAATAATGAAGTGATCGCTCGCCTAAATAACCAGCTAACTCTTTACCGAGGCGCTCTTGAATCGTCTGATAGATCCGGTCAATTCTTTTATAGCGGGGGACAAGAGCTTCGAGTTGTTCAAGCTCAGGTGGTTTACTGTGAGGGAGTATTATCATCGTTCAGTCTCCTTTCCTATTAGGGACACTTTTATTATACACTGGAATATACGTTCGTGTCTAGAGGTGTAGATCAGGATCATAATTCTATTACCATTAAATGGTTTATCAGCGATAATTATGATATTCCGGCGATTTTTTCAATAATCCGGCGAAAATTAATTTTTTCCGGCGAAATTGAAAGGGAATCCGACGAACGCCGAATTCCCATAATTATTAAGCATTAGATTCTAGATTAATAGATTAAATATTCTTCGCGTAGTTCTTTGAATTCGTCTAGGTCGTCTTGCCACTGTTCAATAATGGAATCGACTGACTCGCCGTTTTCGATGGCTTCTTGGACCCAGCCGTTACCGATTAGGTTGCCGAAAAATCCATCGGCACGGAATTCAAAGTCTTCTGGATACATGTCATGAATGGATTTGACGATGTGTAGGCCTGTTTCAATTGGTTTGTATGATCTTTGGTCTGTTACATGAATTTCAATGCCGTGTGATAGGTCACCTGCATGTTTTGAGAATGTTGGTGTAAATGATGCGGCTCTAAATGTAACGCCTGGTAGGTCTTGTTCATTTAAGTGAGCAGCTAAATCAGTAGAATCAATAAATGGTGCTCCTATTAGTTCAAATGGCTTCGTTGTCCCGCGGCCTTCTGAGACGTTCGTTCCTTCGATTAATGCGGCACCTGGATAGACGACTGCTGTGTCTAATGTTGGCATGTTAGGTGAAGGTAAGACGAATTCTAAGTCTGTGTCATCATAATACATATAGCGTTTCCAGCTATCCATTTCGACTACTGTTAAATCAGCGCCAATTTCAAATTCTTCATTAAAAAGGTTAGCTAATTCACCGACTGTCATGCCGTGACGGAGTGGTATTTCATATTCACCAACGAAAGATGAATAGTCATCATCTAAAACTGGACCAGCTACATCAAGTCCGTTAATTGGGTTAGGGCGATCTAACACAACAAACTCTACATCATTCTCCTCGGCAGCTTCCATAGCAAAGGCCATTGTGTAAATGTAAGTGTAGAAGCGTGTTCCCACATCTTGAATATCAAATAAAAGTACGTCAATATCATCTAACATTTCTGGAGTTGGTTTTCTGGTTTCACCGTATAAGCTATAGACAGGAAGCCCTGTTTCTTCATCAATGTAATATTCAACGTATTCACCAGCTTGTGCATCACCACGGACACCGTGTTCTGGTCCGTATAACGCTGTTAAATTTACATCTGGGTCATTAAATAATGTATCGACAATGCTGTTTAACTCAGGGTCAACACCAGTTGGGTTTGTAATGAGTCCAACATTTTTCCCTTCAATTAAGTCCTTTTGTTCATCTAAAAGGACTTCAACTCCAATTTCTAGTTGTTTGGCGTGTCCTTTTTTATTGCCTTGTCCGTTGCCTGGGTCTGCCATTGTGACTGATACCGTAGTTAAAACCAGAACTAATGCAGCAAAGCCGATTAGCCATTTTTTCATAATCTAAATTCCTCCTTAGATAATGTTATATAAACAGGAAGTCCCTGTTTAATTTAATAATTCAACCCGTGACCGAATTCATATAAAATATCATCATCAATAGTCGGGATTGTAACTGGGAGTGTTCCAGTTGGTTCATTGTCACCGAAAATTGTAGCAGCTGTTGCATCAAAACTTGCACGATTAAAGCCGTATTGAGCTAAGTAAGCATCAACTGTCGGGTAAGCCATAATGTCATATGGATTACGAATGCCAACTGCAATAACTGGAGCTTCAGTCAGATCGCCAAGTGAATTGATTAACTCCATGTTTGGATTGTCTGGTGAACGGCCAGCTACATCAAATGTGTGTGAACCAGCAATGATAACTTCTCCTTCTGCAATGGTTTCTAATTGTTCATCTGTTAAATCGCCTGATGATTGAATGACAGTCACATCATCGTGATAAGCTGAAATCGCACTACCAAGGTCGTTAATGTAGGTGTCTCCTAAAACGACCACTTCACCATCTAAGTCTTGTGGCAATGGTAATACGTCTTCGTTTTTAACGAGTGTGATCGAATGTTCTGCAGCTTCTTGTTCAATTTGCTGATGCTCATCAGAACCAACGACCTCTAAAGCGTTAGCCACTTTATCTTCAATGGGTTCAGGATTTTCTTGTTTAATAATACCGCGTTCAAGCTTTAACGTTAAAATGCGTTCAACTGACGCTTCAATTCGCTCTTCAGAAATTTCACCTTCTTCAATTGCATCTAGTAAACCATCAGCAACTTCTTCTAGTCCGACTGGCATTAACACAATGTCACTGCCAGCTTGAACCGCTCGAATAGCTGCATCGACTGGGCCGAAATGGTCAGTAATCGCGTTCATGTTCATCGCATCTGTAGTAATCACACCTTCATAGCCCATATCATCGCGCATTAATTCAGTTAAAACTTTGTAAGATAATGTTGCAGGTAGTATAACTTCTTCACCAGTCGCCTTAGAAATAACAGTTGTATCATCGATTTGTGGGAACGTGACATGTGCAGTCATAATCATATCCATTCCAGCTTCCATCCCTTTTTGAAAGGGGTAAAGTTCAACTTCTTCAAGACGTTCGCGGTCGTGTGGGACTTCAGGTAAGCCTAAGTGGGAATCAACATCTGTATCACCATGACCTGGGAAATGCTTGGCTGTAGCGGCAACACCTGTTGATTGTAGTCCTTCTGTATAAGCAATTCCAAGATCAGCGACTAAGTCTGGATCTTCACCAAACGACCTTACACCAATCACTGGGTTGTCAGGGTTGTTATTCACATCCATAACAGGGGCAAAGTTTGTGTTAATTCCAAGAGAACCAATTTCACGGCCAATAGCTTGTCCAACATTGTAAGAGATCTCCTCAGACCTTGTTGCACCTAATGCCATGTTTCCAGGGAAGTCCGTACCTGATTGAAGACGCGTCACTATACCGCCTTCTTGGTCAATTGTCATCATTAATCCAAACTTTTCTGAAGCGTCTTGATAATCTCTAACGAGGCGTGCAGTTTGCTCAGTGTCTTGTACATTCTCAGCAAATAAAATCACGCCACCTAAATGATAGTCTTTCACAAGCTCTTCAATCTCTGGAAGCATTTCCGTTACAGCCTCACCATCCCAATTACGAAAGTCAGGCATCAGCATTTGACCAAGTTTTTCTTCAATCGTTAACTCATTTAATGCATGTTGAACTAAGTCATAACGCTCACCCTTCTCCTTAACGAGCGTCACTTCTGATTCTGGTTTGCCAGGGCTGTTATCACTTGGATTTACTTTATAATCAACAGCGATCCTGTCTTCATAATCACCATTCGTTACACTAATAAATGTACGACCGTTTTGTCCTGACAGTGTTACCTGTCCGTTGTTATCAACTTCTGCTACATTTTTATTAGAAGATGCCCATTCAAGGTCATGAGCAGTTTCGGTAAAATACCCTTCTTCATATACATTTAAAGCCGTAAGCTGAAATTGTTCAGAATCTGGGCTGCTATCTACTTCAGGGACGTTTTCAAGTAATATGAGATCTTGTGCCTGATCACCCTCTTCAGCTGACAATTGCTCGTTAGGTAAGCCAACTAAAATGTGTGAAAAAACAAATGTCACTGCAATAACTGACATCAACAATTTACGAGAATGTCTCATTAAAGCACCACCTTATCTTTTTTAATATGACCTTTTAATCCAATTATTACTTGTCCAATTTAGGTCAATTGAGTCACCATAATTTGAAAATAATTGCGGATTGCCAATATACCAGCCACGACCGTTAACGGTAGCGTCGGTTTCATAAGTGAAGCGGATTTTTTGAGCTGTTTTAGGTATGTCTACTTCAACTTTGTGCCAATCTTCATTTCCGGTAAAAGGTTCATGAATAGAAGTCCACTCATTTCCATCTTCTGAAATTTCGATAAGACCAAGATCATCGCCTTCCTCTATCCGGTGCCACGTATCAAATGAAAGAGTAGCATGATCGACAAGGTCGATTTCAGCAGTTAATTGTTTTTCAGCATGATCACCATAGCCTGAGAACCATGCTGCACCACTTGGAATAGAGACTGGAATGGCATCAGCGACTTGTTGAGCAAAGGCACGTCTTGCCACATGAGTCGAAGGTGTTTCACGTGTTGGGTGGACTCGATTCGTTAAAAGAATTGCAATCGTATCGTTTTCTTGATTAACAACTAATGATGTTCCTGTAAAACCAGTATGTCCAAAGGTTGTTTCATCTGACAGTGCTCCCATAAAGGAACCACGCTCAAACTCAAATCCAAGTCCTTGATCTGTTAATTCAGGGATTTGGCTATCAAGCATTAAATCGACTGTTTCTTCTTGGACAATTTGTTTACCACCATATCTACCACCATTTAAGAACATATGTGCAAACTTACCTAAGTCCTCAGCAGTTGAAAATAGCCCAGCATGACCAGCGACTCCATCTAATCCCCATGCATTTTCATCATGTACTTCGCCCCACACAAGACCGCGGTCAACTAATGGTTGATATTCAGTTGCGGCAATTCTAGGTTTTAAGTGTTCAGGAGGGTTGTACATCGTATCATTCAGCTTGAGTGGTTTGGTAATTGCCCGCTCAACATATTCATCTAAACGCTCTCCAGTAAGCCGCTCGATTAGCCCACCAAGTGTAATCATGTTTAAATCGCTATACGTATAGGATGTACCTGGTTCTGAGGTAAGCTCATGTTCATAAACGATTTGCATGCGTTCTTCTCGATTTTCACCTTGTGAATGTAGAGGGATCCATGCTGGAAAGCCAGATGTGTGCGTCATCAATTGTCGAATGGTTACCTCATCTTTCTCATTAACGGAGAATTCAGGGATGTATTTTGCTACAGGATCATCAAGGTCAAAGTAACCTTTATCATATAAAGTCATCGCTGCAGTTGTTGTAAACAATTTGCTTAAAGAGGCTAAATCATAGATTGTATCTGTTTCTGTTGGAATGGGTTGGTCAGTTTCAGTCAATTGATCATCTTCATATTGGTAACTGTAACCATAGGCTTCATGCTGAACAATGTGCCCCTTTCTTGCGACAAATGTTACGGCACCTGGCATGACACCTTCATCCACCATACCTTCTATGACGTCATCAATTTGGTTTAATGGCTCCTCAACCATTCCAGCCCCTATGGTTGAACCTGGGTGTAGTACTGGCGAAGTTGGTCCTGGTTCATCCCAGGTGAAATTTTGTGGAATTGGTCCGTCTGTAGCTAGACTGTTGGTAGGTAAAGCTAATGGAACTAAAAGAGCAGCAGTTAACACTAAGGACAAAGATTTACTTTTCGTTCTTATTTCTACCACTTAGTTACCTCCTATAGATTCTATGCTTTTTACGATGAAAGGACCTAGAAGTTATTAAAGGAAGATCTTAGGTGAAGGGATTAATTTGAAGCGCTTACATAAATGAGTGTGCGTGCCTAAGTGCGCCCGCCCGTAAAATTTTATTTCACCACCTTTTATTAATAGTGAACTTAAAATTCAGAATAAGATTAACATTCAGATAATTACCTGTCAAATTACTATTTTTCGAGGTGAATGACCACTTGATAGACAATAGTCCCAATAAAATAATAGAATTTAACAAGTTTTGATAGGAATATTTAGGTAAAAAGGTAATCTAAATCATTTAAAGTGGAGGAGAAAGTCGTTAGGTAGGATTAAAGTCTTAATTTTAAGATGAAAGGATTGTCATAGGGATGAAAGAGGTGAATGCTCCTTAAATAGGGGGGAGGTTCGAACTGGCTGCTAGCTTGAGTTTTAGTAAATGAGCGAAAATCTGGATATAAGAGCGAACCCTCTCAATTAACGGACGAACGCTCAATTCCACTACCATCCTCCCTTAAAAGAGCGATAATTTTACTAGATTAATAAAAAATCGCCTGATTATTGTTGAATCAGGCGAATTTCATGATAATCAGGCGAAATTCTCAATAATCAGGCGAATTTCACGATAATCAGGCGAACGCCTAATTAATCGGGCGTTCGCCTGAATCCACTTTATAGACTACTAATTATACTCCAAACGTCTGCTAGATAAATTCTAAACATGATGTAGATGATTAAATTAGTAAGTCCGAAAGTTAGTAAACTTAAGTAGATCGCCATATGATGTTTATGGCTTTGAAGTAGGTGGAAGAAGCTTGCTATGGCTGGAATGAAGGTGACGAAGATGAGTAATCCCATACTAGAAAGCGTTAGTGTAAATAGTGTAGATGAGCTTAAGCCCGTTAATACAGATAACATCGTCAAAATAGAAAAGGGTACAGCAAGTGTTCCATATTGTGTAGTTGCTTGTTTTAACGTTAAATCGACATCACCAATTTTTAAAACTGTTATGAATGCGACTAACCCAGATGCTAGAACGACTAGTGAAGCGGCTACTAGTTGACTGATTAATTGAAAGGCATTCGCATCAACTATAGTTCCTTGAGCATTAATTAATAAGTAGATACCTAGAGCTAGAGAGATTGACAATATAAAAAGTGTCACAATGGCATTAGCATAATGAGCTTCTGATTGTTTGAATGCATGAGTTGGATTTTTTAAAGTACTCTTGTAGTATTCACTATATTTTTTCATGTAAATGCCTAGTGCAGATGGTTGAGCTACTTGTTGCCGACTTCTGGATAGAGGGGGTTGTTTGACTTGAATAACTTGTTGTCCACCATTCACTAAAGCATTCCCACAGTTTTCACAGAAATTCCCGCCACCTTGTTGATTGTAGCAAATGCTACAGGTAAAAGCTCCCACAAAATCTCCTCCTTATATAAGCTGTTGAATTCACACTAACCTCTAGGAATTTCATAACCAAACTCTTCATCTAACATTTCATAAATATCTTCTCTAAGTTCAGATGCAGCTTGTTCAATTGCATTGATGTGATCTTCTCTTCTTTGGTCTGCTTCATCATGTACTAATTCTTCAATCTTTGGCTTAAAGTATTCCATAATTTCTTCACGCTCTGACTGTACAACACTCATCATATCCGTATGTTGCTTTTGACCTCTTTGTTGATAAATTTCTTCATAATGATCCATTAGAATATTTTTAATCTGCTCATCTTGATTACTTAAAGCGTCGGCAAAATAATTGCTACCACTAGCGAAAACTGTAATACTACCACCTAAAATCAGTCCAATTGTTAAAGACAATAAGACCTTTTTCATAAATATTCACCCCTTTAACTAGCACTAACATTAACACCTATTATTCACCTAGATGGGTCCATCATTTCATAGGTACAGTGAAGCTTATCCATTCTAATATATTAACGGTTTACCTAAAGTATTACTTGTACATAAAAAAAGAACTAAACAGACTAATCCGTTTAGTTCCTTCTATATAATAGTGGCTGTACAATTTTACCTTCTATTAAAGGACGCATCCATTTAACCGTTTTACTCGAACCTAGAAAAAACGTAATGATTGCACTATAGACGAGAATTAATGCATAATCCCAAAACGTCGACAACGCATCATAAAGGTAAAGCTCGTACATCGTTTCGATCACCACACCATGTAAAATATAGATATACGCAGTTCGCTTACCGAGTTCTGTAAAAAATGTCTCGCGTGTAGGGACGAATGCTAGAAAAGCAAAGCCTATTATTAGAGATAAACCATAAATGGCTAAACGATAAAATCCAGCATACCACTTTTCATAACCGAGTCCTGCATAGGGTGTATATCCAAATAGCCATTGTAATGACTCATTAAGTGACAATACTTGTTCGAACATGATATATACGAGTACAAAAGTTGCCACTGCTGCTAATTTCATAAATCTTTTTTTCACCCATTTTAAATGCTCTAAGTTCATGTAATAACCAAGCAAGAAAAACGGGAAAAAGACGAACGTACGGTGAATAGACAAGTAATGGCCTAAATCTGAAATATAGCCAATCCCAACACCTAAAATAATCGCAATTAGAAGCGGGTATTTAATCTTAGTAAATACAAAAAGCATTAAATTCCAAAAGAATAAACTCAACAAAAACCACAACGTGTATTGCGGTGATAGTAAATATAACTCGAACGTTGGATCATTATATAAAAAGTAATAGTACATTCCGAAAACAACCTGGAAAATAAAATACGGAACGAGCAACTTCATCGTAATCTTCTTAATATAGCCTTTTTTCATAAACCCTTTACTGAGAAAGCCAGTTAATAGAATCAAAGCTGGCATGCGAAATAAGCCGAGAATATGATTGATTTCGTTAATGACTGGATGATCCCCACGAATCGGCACGAAGAAATGCCCGAGTACGACTAGAAAAACAAGCAAAAATCGTGCATTGTCAATAAACGGATCACGTGAATTCTTAACTTCTGCCATACTCTCCCAACTCTCTAACAACGATTCCCCATTCGAGCATTGTAAGATAAAATCTAGCAAAAATCTGTATCAAATCTATTAAAAATTGTTACGAGAGAGTTACACAGTGGTAGGGATTAAACGAAAATTTGGATATGAGCGAAAATTGAGATAAATGAGCGAACGCTCGATTAATAGATGCGAGCGCTGATATATGTATCCAAGCGCTGATAAAAATCTCTGAGCGCTAATAATAGAACGTGAGAGTTGATCGCTAGGCGTTCGTTTATTAAAATGGTAGAATCTATATTTGCTTCCAGTCACGAAGTTTTGTAGAGTGGAAGAATCATACATAGAAACAGGTGGCTAATAATGGTTAAGATTTACATCATGTTATTCCTTGTCATGTTAATGTGGGGTCTAAATTTGTCTGCGCTAAAAGTGTTAGTCGATGCGATTGATCCGATATTGTTGACGTCTTTTCGTGTGTTTACTGCTGGTGTTGCAGTGTTAATTATATGTTATGTGATGGGAATTTTCAGGCTACCGTATAAATCGGAGTGGCTCATCATGTTATATATTGGGACGTTTAATGTTGTGCTGCATCATTCTTTTATTGCGGTTGGTCTAGAAAGGACATCAGGTGTTAATGCATCGTTAATATTAGGGTTGATGCCGCTCGCTACTGTTATGATGGCTGTTATTTTCTTAAAGCAGCGGGTTAATTTTTTAAGAACACTCGGCTTTATATTAGGTTTTGTTGGCGTTGCGATGACGGCGTTAACTGGAGATGATGGGTTAGGAGCGATTTCTTTAGGCGATGGGTTAGTTTTTATTGGTGTTGTCGTACAAGGTTTTAGCTTTGTACTGATTAGTAAGCTTAACGCGTCGTTTGATCCACGGTTAATCACAGGATATATTATGGTGTTTGGCTCAGTTTTTATATTTGTATTGAGTCAAATTTTCGGTGCTTCAGTTAGTGAAATGACGCGTGTTTTTGATTGGCATTTAGGTGCAGTCTTCTTGTTTAGCGCTATTTTAGCAACGGCATTTGGTCATATGACGTATAATTTCGCGATAAAGAAGGTGGGTCCAGCTGAATCAGCGATCTTTATTAATTTAAATACGTTATTTGCAATTATTGGGGCAGCTATTTTTCTTAATGAGGTCGTAACTATTCAACATATGATTGGATTTGTGTTTATTTTAGTTGGTATTTTCTTAGGAACAGGTGCAATAGAGCATAAGTTATTAAAAAGAAGAGGAACGCTATAAAATTCGTGGTTGGTATGACGCCAATCTCCGAGGGAGTCTACGCATTTTGATTCCGCTAAGTAACTGCTTAACTAACATGTATTACCTTTTCACAACACTTCATCCCCTTTAATTTTACTAGAGAGTTTTTGTCTAAAAAATTTCAATTTTCTATTGTAAAACGCTTTCATTTATAATACACTCTTACTAAATCGATTTACTAAATCGGTTTATCAAAATCATATGAGAGGTCCCAAAATGGTCAGTAAAAACAGAACAGTCACAATTAAAGATGTTGCTGAAGAGGCTGGAGTATCTAAAAGTACTGTATCGCAGTATTTAAATAATCGTTATGAATATATGGGGTTGGAAACGAGAGAGAGAATCGCTGAGGCGGTGGATGAGTTAGGCTATCAACCCAATATAGTAGCTCGATCTCTTAAACAGAAGACTTCTACTACGATCGGTGTGATTGTCGCCAATATTTCTCATGAGTTTTCAACGCAAATCGTTCGCTCCATTGAAGAATATTGTAATGAATCTAACTTTCACATCATTGTGTGTAATGCCGAAGATGACCCGGAAAAGGAAAAGAAGTATATAGAGATGCTTCGAGCTAAACAAGTCGATGGTATTATTGTTTTTCCAACAAGTATGAACATTAGCTTATATCAGAGTTTGAACTTAGAGGATTATCCTATGGTGTTCATTGACCGTTATGTACCAGATGTTAAAACTAGTTCAATAATGTTGGATAATAAGAAGGCATCTCATTTGGCGGTTAGGGAGTTTGTTGAAAGAGGTTATAAGAAGATTGGGATTGTGACTAATTCGACTGAAAATAATGTCACACCAAGAATTGAAAGAATAGAAGGTTTCATTGAAGCTGCTAGAGTGAATGGACTCATTGTAAAAAATGATTTCATCAAAGGTGTAGAAATAGAAGCCATTCAAGCTGAGTTAGAAAAGATGCTGTTTCGACCTGACCCACCTGAGGCGCTACTAGCTGGAAATGATTTAACTTTATTTGAAATTTTAAAGTTTGTTAAAGAACACAAGATGGAAATTCCTAAAGATTTAGCTGTGATCGGTATTGATGATGTGTCATTTGCATCAATTTATGATCCTGAATTAACGACAATTGGACAGCCGACATCTGAAATGGGGAAAAAGGCTGCTGAGTTGTTATTAAAACGTATTAAAGGTGATGAAGTTGCTTTTCAAGATATTTATCGCTTTGAGCCATTTATTAAAAGACGTTCATCATGTTAGCTAAGGTGGGGTGATTATATGGAGGAAATTTTGCAAACGGTTACAGAAGAAGTGACGTCTGTCGTTGGACAAGTAGATCATCAAGAAGTAGCGAATTTAGCAGAAATAATTGCTTCTTCTAATAGAATTTTTATAGCAGGTACGGGACGTTCTGGTCTTGCGGGTAAAATGTTTGCTATGAGGTTAATGCACATTGGTTATGATTCGTATGTTGTTGGGGAAACGATCACGCCTAGTATTTCAGAAGATGACGTGCTTATTCTCATTTCTGGATCAGGTGAAACGAATACGCTTGTGAATTTTGCAAGTAAAGCGAGTGAGGTCAACACGTCAGTTCATTTAATAACGACTAACCCGACTTCAACAATTGGGAAGGTTAGTAAAGGTGTTGTAAAAATCCCAGCAGTTACGAAAAAGATGTTGGAAAATAGGAACACGATTCAGCCATTAGGTAGTCAATTTGATCAAGCAGCACATCTCATATTAGATAGTGTGATTGTTTATTTGATGAATCACTTTATAGATTCAAAAGATACTAAAACATTAAACAAAAAGCACGCTAATTTAGAGTAAGAAGGTGGGTTTTTAATGGTTAGTGTGTATGATTTGAAACAAAATCCAATTGTATCCGTGATTAGGAATGCTACAGAAGATAATATTTTAAAGACAGTTCAAGCATTGAAAGACGGTGGGATTAACGCTGTTGAGTTAACAGCAGAAACTAAAGGGATCACTAGAATTATAGAAAAAGTTGCCAATGAATTTGAAAGTGATGTATTAGTTGGAGCGGGAACTGTATTAGATGGAGAAACGGCTAAAGAAGTCATATCAGCTGGTGCTGAGTTTGTCGTATCACCTACTTTGAATACAGAAACAATTAAAATGACTAAAAGGTACGGGAAACTATCAATTCCAGGAGCATTTACACCAACTGAGATTTTAACAGCTTATGAACATGGTGCTGACATGGTTAAAGTATTTCCTGCAGGTACACTTGGTCCGAATTTCATTAAAAATTTGAAAGGACCGTTACCACAAATTCCGCTAATGGTTACAGGTGGTATAAATCTAGAGAATATGAATGAATATTTTGAATGTGGAAGTGAAATCGTTGGGATTGGAAGTGAGTTGGTGAATTCCAATCTACTAAATGGTGAAGGCGGTTTCACAGAACTTAAGAAAAGAGCGATGTTATTTACTAGCCAATTGAAAGGTTAGTTATAATAAATATTATTACAAAAGGGGTTTTAAGCATGAAAAGGTTTCTTTTATTATTAGTAGCTATGCTAGTAATGGGAATTCTAGCAGCTTGTGGTGATGATACAGAAGAAGGTTCAAGTGGAGAAGATGGCGAAGATTCGATTAACATTGTTGCAGCTCACAACCAGACTGACCCAGAGAACCCTTATCAAGACGGTTTATTAGCTTTTGAAGAAGTAGCTGAAGAGGAATCAAACGGTCAAATTGAAGTTGAGGTGCATGCGGGTACAATTGGTACTGAAGAATCTCAATTAGTAGAAAGATTGCAAACAGGTGGTGCGGACGTTGTACTTGTATCGCCAGGTTTCATGACTTCTACTGGTATTGAAGAAGTTAACTTATTTGCATTCCCTTATTTATTTGATAGTTATGATCATTGGGAAAGTGTTGTAACGGGGGATGTTGGTGATCAGATGGCAGACATTATTAATGAAGAATCAGGTAATGACTTTAAGTTATTAGGTTACTGGACAGCTGGTGTTCGCCACTACTATGGTAATGAACCTTTAAATTCAATGGATGATTTGGAAGGTAAGACAATTCGTACACAAACATCAGGTGTTGTATCGGATTTTTGGGAAAGAGCTGGTGCTATCCCAACAGACATTGCATGGGGCGAGTTATATCAAGGGCTTCAGCAGAATGTAGTTGAATCATCTGAAAACGCTTACCCATACTTCGTGCAACAAGATCACCATAGAACGCCGAATGGCGAATATATTACAGAGACTGGGCATGATTATACGACTCGTTTTCTATTGATTAATGGCCAAGAGTTCGATAATTACACTGAAGAGCAACAAGAAGTGATTTTGAAAGCTGCAGAAGCATCTGTTGAAGCAGAGTGGGATGCACTTTATGAGCAAGAAGAAGAGTATAGAGAAAAAGCGCTAGAAGAAGGTGCAGAAATTAATGATATTGACCGTCAACCATTTATCGATTTAGCTGAACCACTTCAAGATGAATATGCTGCTGATTATGGTGTAGAAGATCTATTAGAGCAAATCAGAGAAGCAAGATAATTTTAATTTGAAGGGACACGGCGCTATGTCATGTGTCCCTTCCATTAATTAGAGGAGGGTCGCTGTGGAAAAATTAGTAAAGAACATCGAAAGAATTCAAATCGTCATAGGGCTTTTCTTTTTATCTGTATTCTTTCTAGTAATCTTATATCAAATTACCACAAGACACTTAGGTATATCCGTTATTTGGACTGAAGAGGTCGCCCGCTTTTCATTTGTATGGACAGTATTTATGGGTGCAGCAATCATGGTGAATAGAAGAGACCATTTCAGTTTTGATATATTACAAAACAAGCTTAAAGGTAAAAAGAAATTATTGCTAAACCTATTTAATGATACGTTATTGATCATTTTTAATATATTTGTCTTTTATTACGGTATTAGAATTGTGGAACAGTTTTGGAATTATAACTGGGTATCGATTCCAGAGTTGAAAATGGGTTATGTATGGATCTCCATTCCAATAATGGCTGGAACGATGATAATTTATACGTTATCGCACATGATTCAGCATATTAAGCAACTAAGAGAAGGGGAGGTGCAACAATAGTGGGATATTTATTGGTTATTGTGTTTTTAGTCTTATTGCTTATAGGATTACCAATTGCGTTTGTGATCGGTATTGTTGCCCTTCTTGGAATCTTTAGTATTGACTATATCCCTAATTTAAGTGTGCCGATGAGTATGATGAATGGGCTAAACTCATTTGTTTTACTCGCAGTTCCATTATTTATTTTAGCAGCTAATTTAATGAATCAAGGGAAAATATCAGAGAAACTTATTCAGTTTGCTCTGGCTATTGTCGGCTCGATAAGGGGTGGTTTAGCTCAAGCGAACGTATTAGTATCGATGATGTTTGCTGGTGTATCGGGTGCATCACAAGCTGATACAGCAGGTGTTGGAAAGATCTTAATCCCGAGCATGAAGAAAAATGGTTATGATACTGAGACAGCTGTTGGTGTAACAGCAGCCTCATCGACAGTAGGCGTTGTTATTCCACCGAGTATCCCTATGATTATTTTTGCTGGGTTATCGAATGCGTCAGTTGGGGCTTTGTTTCTAGCAGGTATTGTACCAGGTGTCCTAGTGGCTGTTACGATGATGATTTTTGTATATATCATTGCTAGAAAGAAAAACTTCGAAAGGTCTGAACGTGTAGAGTTTAAAACATTTTTAAAACTTTTATATGAGTCAGTGCCGGCATTATTAACACCAATTATTATTGTTGGTGGTATAGTAACAGGCTTTTTCACAGCAACTGAGGCAGCAGCTGTAGCCTCTTTATATACGTTTTTAATAAGTATGTATTTCTATAAAACATTGAAATTTAAAGATCTACCTAAAATACTTTTTGACACGTTAGCTTTAAGCTCACTTTCATTATTTGCACTCGCAGCAGCTAGTGCATTAGGTGAATTGATGAGTTATTATCAGTTAGGAATTCGCGCTCAAGACTTCTTTACTGATTACATTGATGCTAGATGGGTGTTTATTTTAATTACTATTGCCTTCTTCTTATTTATTGGAACGTTTATGGACGCAATACCGGCAATGATTTTATTTGTGCCTGTTGTTCTACCAACTGCTGCACAGTTTGGGGTTGACCCAGTTCATTTAGGTATTATTGTTGTTATGACATTAGCGGTAGGATTAGTAACGCCGCCGTATGGTTTATGCCTGTTGCTAGCATCTAAAATCGGTGAGTTACCAATTGAACGGTCATTCTTTGCGGTTATACCGTTCTTATTAATTATACTTGCTGTTCTGT
Organism: Alkalibacillus silvisoli; assembly: GCF_039521975.1. Lineage (NCBI taxonomy): Bacteria > Bacillati > Bacillota > Bacilli > Caryophanales > Bacillaceae > Alkalibacillus > Alkalibacillus silvisoli. The sequence continues at coordinate 58,882 of NZ_BAAACZ010000027.1, forward strand.
TGTTTATTGCGTTTTTCCCAGGTGTTGCTATGTATATTCCAGAATTGTTAAACCCTGATCTCTTTTGACGTTAGAGGTGATATGTAATGGATGATAAAAAACAGCTTGTTGCCAAAGAAGCAATTAAATATGTAGAGAGCGGTATGACTTTAGGGTTAGGGTCTGGCTCTACAGTAGAATGGTTTTTGAAGTATTTGTCAGATGAAATGAAGTTGGGGCTTAACATTGTAGGAGTCCCAACTTCCAAAAAAACAGAACGACTTGCTAATCATTATGGTATACCATTAGTAGAATTGGCTAAAGAAACCACTATCGACCTAGCTGTTGATGGGGCAGATTTAGTTTTCTCTGATTTAAACCTACTTAAAGGTGGCGGTGGGTCATTAGTGAGGGAGAAGCTCATAGATTGGATCGCGGAAAAATTAGTCATAATAGTTGATGATTCTAAAATGGTTAACCAGTCGGGCCAGTTTGAAGTTCCAGTAGAAGTATTATCTTTTGGATGGGAGAAAACGAAAGAATTAATTGAAGCCCAAGGTTATACTTGTCAATTACGCGTAATAAATGATGAGACGTTTATTTCTGACAATGGTAATTTTATCTTAGATTGTAAAGTAGATAAGTTATATGATTTAAATAGGGCCCATATTTATTTAAAGCAGATTACAGGTGTAGTTGATACGGGCTTATTTGTTAACATGGTGGATTTAGTTATGATCGGTGATAAACATGGGGTTAGAGAAATGAATGGATCATGATTGTACTAGTTTAGGAGGCATAATATGAAAGACATCATAACACTTGGTGATGCAATGATTGCATTTAATCCAAGTCAAACGGGACCTATGAAATTTGTAAATTCATTTAGCAAAAATATAGGCGGAGCTGAACTTAACGTAGCGATTGGCTGTTCTAGACTAGGCTTAGAAACAGGATGGATTAGTAGGCTTGGGAATGATGAGTTTGGTAAGTATATCCGAAACTTTGCAAGAGGAGAAGGAATTGATGTTTCTGAGGTTGAGTTAGTAGACGGACACCCTACTTCACTTAATTTTAAAGAAATTATGGAGGATGGCTCTGTAAGGACATTTTACTATCGTGATAATTCTCCTACTTTAACAATGAAGCCTGAAGATTTAAACGAAGAATATTTCAAGCAGTCAAAAGTTCTTCATATTACTGGCATCTTTCCTGCGATTGATGAACAGAATCTATTAATTACGTATAAAGCAATTGAATTAGCGAAGAAGTATAATGTTAAAGTTGCACTAGATCCCAATATTCGTTTGAAGCTTTGGAGTAAAGAAAGAGCATGTGAAGTTCTGAAATCATTTCTACCTGATGTTGATATTTTACTGGCTGGTACTGAAGAAATGGAGATTGTATTAGGGGAAAGTGAGCCACAAGCGATTATTGAGGCGTGTCAGTATTATGAGATTGATTATATTATTTTGAAGCAAGGGGAAAATGGAGCAGTTGGCTTCCACCAAGGTGAGTATGTTGAAGCTCCTCCTGTTAAACCTACTAAAGTAGTCGATACTGTAGGAGCTGGTGATGGGTTTGATGCTGGATTTTTATATAGCCTTTTAAATGGTTGGAATCTAGAGAAATCATTAAATTTCGCCAATATGATCGGTTCAATGGTCGTAAGTGTTAAAGGAGATAATGAAGGTTTACCTTATTTGGAGGACGTTCAAATGAGCTTAGGTGAAATAGAAAGAATTGAAAGGTAGTGATCATGTGAAATTACAACTAGCACTTGATCGTTTAAGTTGGACTGAATGTTTTGATGTGTTGCATAAAACTGAGTCTGAGATCGATATTATTGAAGTCGGAACAGGTGTTATAAAAGAATATGGCATGTCTATTGTTAGAGAAATTAGGAAAACTTTTCCGAACCATCGTATTTTAGCTGATATGAAAACGTGTGATGCTGGTGGTCATGAAGCTAAACAAGCATTTGAAGCAGGGGCAGATATTGTGACGGTGATGGCTTTTTCATCCTCATTAACGATTCAAGATACGTTAACAGTTGCTCAAGACTATAGCGGACAGGTTATGGTGGATTTACTAGAAGTGGAAGAACGTGAGCAATTAAGAAAGTTAGTGAGCTTAAATGTAGAACTTGTGAGTCTACATGTCGGTAAAGACCAACAAAAAGAGGGAGTCTTTAATTCTAGTTTATTCAATTTAGTTGACGGTTTTCTATTTAAAGTAGCCGTAGCAGGTGGAATTAATGAGGAAACAATCGGTCAAGTTACAAAGGGAGAGCCAGATATCGTCATTGTTGGAGGCGCTATTACGAAAGCTTTAGAACCTTTAAAAGTTGCACAGAAGATACGTGAATATATATAAGCATGACACCACTTTTTTATAAGTGGTGTTTTATTGTACAGGAATTAAGTGTTAAAATATGGAATAGGAATATGGTATAGTCATTAACTGTTAAAATTCGGAAAAAGACATGACAAGGAGAGATTGATGTGATTGTCATAATCGGTTCTGGAATTCTAGGTGTGTCTGCGGCTTATCAATTAATCAAGCAAGGTGAAGAAGTGTTATTGGTTGATGCTGATTTTGAAGGGAAAGCGACCATTGCTGGAGCTGGGATCATTTGCCCTTGGATTAGCACAAAGAAGGACCCTGATTTCTATGAGTTAGCTAAAGCGAGTGCGACCTATTATCCTAGTTTAATAGAAGAACTTGGTCGTGATGGTGAAGGTGAAACCGGGTACGATCAGTGTGGTGCGTTAGCTTTAGGGCGTGATGATCAAGAGATTCAATTACTTTATGATGAGGCGGTTAATAAGCGTGAGAAGACGGCTTTTGTTGGTGAAGTTAAGAAGTTAACAAACAAGGAAGCTAAAGACCACTTCCCACCACTTCAAGAGGGTGTTTCGGCTGTTTATGTATCTGGTGGGGCTCGTGTGGATGGAAAGTTGTTGAATCAAGCGTTAGTTCAAGCATTTGTTAAAAGAGGAGGAAAGCTTTTAACTGAAAGAGTAGAACTGTTTCATGAAGGTGAAGAAGTAATCGTTCAAACGAGTGAAGGTAACATTCGAGCGGAGCAAGTGATTGTTGCAGCGGGTGCATGGTCTAAGCAATTGTTGGATAAACTGGATGTGTCGATTACCTTAGAGCCTCAGCGTGGTCAAATTGCTCATGTTCATGCTGGTGAGGATACTGCTAGCTGGCCTGTTGTATTACCCCAGTCGAGTCATTATATAGTAGCATTCGATGATTCCCGTGTGGTGTTTGGTGCGACGCGTGAGGCGGGTAGTGGCTTTGATTATCGCTTAACGGCAGGTGGTGTTGAGGAAGTTTTGCATGAAGGGTTGTCGGTTGCACCGGGGTTAAAGAGTGCAACATTAGGTGAGGTTCGAGTTGGTTTTCGACCTATGGGACCTGATGCGTTGCCTTTATTAGGTAAGGTAGAAGGTTTTCGTAATTTAATTGTAGCGACTGGGCTAGGTCCGTCTGGTTTGACGATTGGGCCCTACGCCGGTAAACTAGCAGCTAAATTGGCTATGCAACAAGAAGTGGAGCATGACTTAGCACCTTTTAACCCACTTCGAACTTAACAGAAGAGGTGATGGGATATGGGAAAAACACCAGTTATTATTGATTGTGACCCAGGAATTGATGATGTGATGATGCTTTTATTAGCACTGCGTCATGAATCGATAGATGTGAAATTAATTACAACGAGTGCAGGGAATCAAACGCAAGATAAAGTGGTCGATAATGCCTTGCGCTTTGTGAGTTACATAGGTGAAGAGGTGGAAATTGCAAGGGGGTTGGATAAGCCGATGTTACGTGATTTAGTGATTGCTGATCATATTCACGGCGAAACAGGCATTGGTGGAGTTGAACTGCCAGATCCTGACTTTGAAGTAAGTGACCGAACGGCGATTGAGGCGATGGTTTCAGTGTTAAATGAAGCGAGCGAACCGATTACAATTGTCGCTACAGGTCCTTTAACTAACGTTGGGGCACTCTTATTAGCGCATCCTGAAGTTAAGCCAAAGATTAAGCAAATTGTACTAATGGGTGGGGCAGCTCGTGGGGGTAATGTGACACCGAAAGCCGAGTTTAATATGTTTGTAGACCCTGAAGCGGCAGAGATTGTCATGCAGAGTGGCGTGCCTGTAGTGAAGTGTGGTTTAGATGTCACACACCAAGCTTATTTAGATCAGATGGACTTGCGGTTATTGAAAGTATCAGGCACTGAACTATCAGAGACTTTATATGAGATGTTAGCGTTTTATAAAGATGCTCAAGCTACTTCACCTTTTTTAGAACCTTATCACGCTGAGGTAGTTCGACTTCATGATTTATGTGCGATCGCATATGTGATAGACCCTTCGTTGTTTAAAGGGGACGATTATTTTGTGACAGTAGAGTCAAGCGGTGCTTATACGACTGGTGCAACTGTGGTTGACCACTTAAGAACATTAGGAGAAGAACCGAACGCTCATGTATTACATAGTGTGGACCGCAAACGATTTGTAGAACTGTTTTATTCGGTATTAGAAGAGTGAGAGGGAATTTTGGAGTGTTGTGAGATCGCCTGATTATTTGAGAATCAGGCGATATTTTTGATAATCGGGCGAATTTCACAATATTCAGGCGAAATTCTCCGTATTCAGGCGAACGCCTATTTAATTGGGCGTTCGCTCGATTTTAAGTATTCTATTATAAAATCGCTTTCATTTTTCCGTTGACATTTTAATAGAATGGTCATATACTTTTGGTTACAAGTAATTAGTAGGTGCTTGATTTTTTTTACGGTGTTACTAAAACGTTTTCGCAAGTTACTTTAATATATTTTTTTACACAATAAGAAAGCGGTTACATGTGTGGAGAAGGGGTATTTTATGATCCAGTATAATTTCGGACGGGGAGAATATAAGGATTGGGTTGTAGCTGAGGCGGATTTTTCGCCAAACCATTTGAAAAAGTTCGAAGCAATTATGGCGCTTGGGAATGGTTATATGGGGCTTCGTTCTGCGACAGAGGAGTCTTATTTCGGTGAAAAACGTAATCTGTTTGTTAACGGTACATTTAACCAAGCTGACCCGACAGAAGTAACGGAGCTTCCTAATTTAGCGGATGTGACACAAATTGACTTCTACGTCGATGGTGAGCGCTTTCATTTAGAGGTTGGGGAAGCAAATGATTATGTTAGAACGCTAAATTTAAAAACAGCTGAGTTGGTTCGCTCATTTACTTGGACCTCACCCCAAGGTAAATCGTTTAAGTTCGATTGTCGTCGTTTTGTTTCATTAGATGAACGCCATTTAATTGGTATGAAGGTTGATGTTGAGGCATTAAATGAAGCTGCTTTCATTGAAATTGAAAGTACGATTAATGGTCAAACAACGAACACAGGAGCTCAACATTTTCTAAATGGAATACCTCGTATTTATGGGGACGATCAACTCGAGTATACCCAAACAACTCGTCAGTCTAATGTTGATGTAGTGGTTGTTAGTCAACACCACTTATCTAAAGAGGCGGCTGTTGATAAGTTGATGGAAAGACGTAAAGTTGGTGTCAGTTATCAATTTGATATAGAGCCAGGTGAGACAGTCACCTTAGAGAAGTTGAATGTGATTTATACGAGTCGTGACCGAGAGTTTTTGCCTGGTGGAGCAAATCAAGAGACGATTAAGCAAAAAGCTCACCAAACATTACAACAAGTCTCACAACAAAGTTATGATCAATTACTAGCAAGTCATAGCCAAGCTTGGACTGAACAGATCTGGGGACGTTACAATTTTGAGATTAATAGTGAAGATCATTTCGATCAGCTTGCTGTTAGATTTTCAATTTATCATATGATGATTATGACGCCTGACCATGATTCTAGAATGGGGATTGGTGCAAAAGGTTTATCTGGAGAAGGGTATAAGGGCCACTCATTTTGGGATACGGAGATTTTCGTTCTACCATTCTTTATTTATTCAAATCCAAAGGTCGCTCGCTCTCTATTAACCTATCGTTATTACGGGTTAGAAAGTGCACGAGCTAAGGCTAAGGAGAATGGTTACGAAGGTGCGATGTATCCATGGGAGATGGCATTTCCAGATGATGGTGAAGTGACGCCGCTTTATGGAGATATTGATATTGTAACAGGTGAAAGAAGTAAAATATGGACAGGTTTGATTGAACAGCATATTACAGCAGATATAGCATTTTCTGTTAATCAATACTATGAGGTCACTCATGATGAGCAATTTCTAAATGATTACGGTTATGAAATGGTGTTTGAGAGTGCGAACTTTTGGGCGAGCCGTTATGAATGGAATGAAGCCAAAAATAGATACGAGATTCATAACGTTATAGGACCAGATGAGTATAAAGAACATGTTAATAACAATGCCCATACGAATTATTTAAGTTATTTTAATTTAAAGCTAGCGATTAAGTATTATGAGTATTTAAGTGAGCAAAGCGAAAACGTTTTCGACCAACTTGATCAAACGTTTAACTTGAAAGCTAATTACGAGGACTGGAAAGAGAAAGCGGAGCACATCTTCTTACCAGCACCTCGCGAAGAAGATGAGGTCATTCCACAAGATGATACGTATTTATCACTTAAAGAGATTGACTTAGATAAATATAAAAAGCAAACACAACCAAGAACGATTTATAAAGATTATAATCAACCGCAAATTAATAAGCTTCAGGTGACGAAGCAAGCGGATGTGTTAGTTTTACTTTATTTACTTGAACAGACCTTCTTAAAGGCTGATTTAGGTTTTAATGATTTATTAAAACGTGCGAATTTTGATTATTATGAACCGCGCACACTTCATGATTCGTCACTCAGTTTATCTACTCATGCGATTGTCGCGAGTGACTTTGAAATGATGGACATGGCTTATCATATGTTCCGTCGTGCTTCTGAGATTGACCTAGGTACTAACATGAAATCATCTAAAGAAGGGATTCATGCAGCGTCAATTGCAGGTATTTGGAGTATTGCTGTGTTTGGTTTTGCTGGTGTGAGGTTAACGCCAGGTGGTTTATCTATTAATCCGACTCTACCAAAACAATGGAATTCTATGACGTTTAATATTGATTGGCAAGGTGAGCAGTTAAGGTTTGAGATTGACCAAGACAACTGTAAGATTTCAAAAGATTCTATGACTGAACTGCCGATCACGATTCAAAATCAGGTGTTGAAGCTAAAAGACACTCTCACTGTTCCTTTAGCTTTTCAATATAATTAAATTTTTAGGGGGAGAATCACAATGAAATTTAATAAGCTATTTTTTGCTTTATTTGTTAGTGCATTACTCGTTTTAGCTGCTTGTGGTAGTGATAACGGAGATGCAGAAGATGCTGAGGGGGATACTGATGAAGGTGGCGAAGTAGAACAAATCTCAGTCTTCCAAAGTAAAGTGGAGATTTCTGAGCCATTAGAAGAATTAGCAGAAATGTATGAAGAGGAAACAGGTATTGAAGTTGATGTATGGGGTACAACAGGTGACGATTACTTGTCGCAATTACAAGTACGTTTAAACAGTAACCAAGGCCCATCAATCATGAGCGTACAAAATATTCAAGTTGCTGATCAGTTAGACTCATATCTATATGACTTAAGTGACATGGATGTAGCTGATGATATTGCGCCTGACATGGCTTTAGAGTTTGAAGATCGTTTAGTAGGTTTACCATACGGGATTGAAGGTTTCGGTTTAGTTTATAACAAAGATCTAGTTGACCCAGAAGATATTACGGATTACGATTCATTCGTTCAAACGCTACAAGATTTTGAAGAAGAAGGCATTAACGGATTAATGCTTTCTCAAGAAGCTTACTTTTTAATTGGCCACATTAGTAACTATCCGTTCTCTTTACAAGATGATTATATGGCGTTCATTGATGAGTTAAATGAAGGTGAAACAACGATGGCTGAGCATGATGAATTCCAAGAGTTTGGACAGTTTATGGAGGCTATTCGTGAGCACACAGTCAATCCACTTGATGTTAACTATGATCGTCAAGTAGGTGACTTCGTAAATGGAGAAACAGCAATGATTCACCAAGGTAACTGGGTAGCTTCTATGTTAGCTGATTATGAGTTAGATTTTGAAGTTGGTTTAATGCCGTTCCCATTAGATGGTAATGACCAGCAAATCGTTGGCGTTGGTGGTAACTGGGGTGTAAACGGTAATAAGGATCAAGCTGAAATTGATGCTGCAATTGATTTCTTAGAGTGGATACACAACAGTGATGTCGGTCATGAGTATATGGTTGATGAGTTCGCTCACGTTCCTGGATTCACGCACATTGATGCTGATGGTTTAGACCCGCTAGCTCAAGAAGTGCTAGATGCTTCTAACAGTGGTGACACAATTCCTTGGGCACACAACTACTATCCAGCTGACATTGTACCAAACGACTTAGCACCAGCAGCAGAAGAGTTCTTCTTAGATGATAGCATGACTGGTGAAGAATTTATCGAGCGTTTAGATGAAGTTTGGGAAGGTGCAGTAAGATAATAGGCTCAATGACAAGAAAATAACAGGGTCACCAATTGGTGTTCCCTGTTATTTTTTCCTTTCTTATATGGTTAAGGTGAGAAAAGAGGGATGAAAGTGAGTAAACATCACAATAAACTTTGGTATTTAGTGTTTGTTTTGCCGTTGTTTATTATATTTGCGACGGTTGTTTTGATTCCGTTTTTTATTGGAATCTTTTACTCATTCTTTGAATGGGATGGGTTTTCTGCTAATCCAATGGTTTATGTTGGGTTAGACAATTATATAGAATTAATTGATGATGGAAGGTTTTTAAATTCTGCTTGGTTAACGTTAGAGTTTACGATTTTAAGTCTAGTTCTTGTTAACGTACTAGGCTTAGGGTTCGCTTTAATTGTTACCTCAGCGTTAAAGTCGGCAAACTTTGCACGGACGATGTTTTTCATGCCAAACTTAATTGGTGGATTGATTTTAGGTTATATATGGCAGTTCATATTCTCAGATGGTTTTAGAGTGATCGGGGAGTTAACGGGATATGAAAATGTGTTTCGTAACTGGTTAACCGACACAGACCTTGCTATGTATGCTCTTGTCATCGTGTTCTCATGGCAAATGGCTGGTTATATGATGATTATTTACATTGCAGGGATTCAAAGTATTCCAGGTGAAGTGATGGAAGCAGCTGAAATTGATGGTGCCAATTACTTCCAACGCCTTAAGAATGTTGTCTTGCCACTATTAATGCCTGCATTAACCATAAGTTTATTCTTAACGTTATCGTTTAGTTTCAAAATTTATGACGTCAACCTTTCCTTGACAGCTGGAGGACCTGCTAATTCGACTGAGCTATTAGCGATGCATATTTATAATGAAATCTTTGGATATAACAACTATGGTTATGGTCAGGCGAAAGCGATTATCTTCTTTATCGTCATTGCGGCGATTACTCTGACTCAAGTTTATATGACGAAGAAGAGAGAGGTTGAAATGTAATGCGTCTCTTTAAGAAGTATTTTAAGGAAATTCTATTAGTAATTACAGCGTTAGTATTTTTATCACCTGTTTATATTATGATCGTTAACTCATTTAAGAGTCGTTCAGAGTTATATGAGAATGTTTTAGCGTTGCCAGAGACGCTCACATTTGAACATTATATTCGGGCGATGGATCGAATGAACTTCGGTTTAGCCTTCTTTAACTCATTAGTGATCACGATTATATCGGTGTTTATTATCGTTATTTTATCGTCAATGACTGCATGGATGTTGGCGCGTAAAGATAATACGTTAAGTCGTGTGATCTTTATGACGTTCATTGCCACGATGCTGATCCCGTTTCAAACGATTATGATGCCACTCATTCAATTTATGGATCAAATTATGAGTACGACGGGGCTTCCGATGTTAAATACGAGAAGTGGTTTAATTTTCATGCATGTTGGCTTTAACGCGAGTTTAGCTGTATTCTTATATCATGGGTTTGTGAAATCAATTCCGATTTCTTTAGAGGAATCAGCTGAAATTGATGGAGCTAGTAAATTTACTGTATTTTGGAGAATAATATTCCCGATTCTAAAACCGATTACTGTAACGGTTATTATTTTAAATGTGATTCAAATTTGGAACGACTATCTATTACCATCTTTAGTGTTAACCGATCAAAGCTTAAGGACGATTCCACTTGCAACGTTCTACTTCTTTGGTGAGTTTACGATTCAGTGGAACCAAGCTATGGCTGGTCTAGTATTAACGATTATTCCAGTTGTGATCTTCTATGCATTAGCACAAAAGCACATTATTAAAGGGATTGGCGAAGGTGCGGTGAAGTAGTCGTATAGGTTTTAGGAGGTGAAGCCATGAATGGATTCAGTCTATCAGGATGGATTGTCGCATTATCACGATGGGTTGCTAGGTTTGCATTAACGAATGTTAGTTGGTTTTTACTTAATATCCCAACGTGGTTTTTAGTTTATTCTTGGTATTTAAGTGACAACAAAATAGCAATAATCCATTATGTTCTGTTCATGGTTGTATTCATCTTGATCTTTTTCCCAACGACAAGAGCCATGTTTATGTCAATTCGTTATTGGATGTTAGAGCAAAATGAGAAAAATAAGCAAACACACTATTTTAGAACATTGTTCAAATATTATAAAAGCTATCTGAAAACAAACGTGCTATTTACCGTTATATGGCTGATTTGGCTGATCGATATTTATATTTTATCTGACGTATCTGAAGTGCTTTTTATTGTTTTTCTCGGGCTAGGTGTATTTATATTTGCGTTTCAAATGATTTTTTTCTGTATGGAAGCGCACCTTGACATGACGATGAAAGATCGGTTGAAGTATGCCGCTTTTACAACAGTTGGTAGCCCAGTTTTATCGATTTTTATTTTATTTGTAACAGGGATGATCGCCTACATTTCCTTGTTTCAATTCACAGCGTTGATTCCCTTTTTCTCAGGTGTAGCCATCGCGTATTTAGCCTTATTAATGTTTAATCATTGGACTGAGAGTGTCAAAAATAAAGCAGAGCAGAGGAAGTGAAGTGAATGGTTTCGATTAAAGATGTCGCAAAGAAAGCTGGCGTTTCTGTTGGCGTTGTATCGAAGGCGTTTAACAATTATCCAGATGTCGGTAAGGAGACTAGAAAGCGGATTATGGATATAGCACAAGAGCTAGATTATTCACCAAATCGAATTGCAAGGAATTTATCATCAAAGAAAAACTCAGCGATTAGCTTAATTTCCTCTGGCTTTGAAGAAAATGATCAAAAGGATAATAACTCATTTGAGCTGTTTAAAGGCATCTACTTTGGTAGTCAACAGCTTAATTTAGATTTCTCGATTTATTTTACGGATTCATTCAAGCAGCAAGAGCAGAGCTACGTTCAGTTCTGTCGTGAGCGTAATATTGGTGGGGCGATTTTACAAGGGATTAAGCTTGATGATCCCTTTTTTAAAGAAATGGTCGATACGAACGTTCCTTGCGTGTTAATCGACGTTGTAATGGATGAACCGCAGAGCTGTGTAGGAAGCGTGACGATTCAAAACCGTAAAGCAACAGAAGATTTGACGGCATATTTAATTGAACGTGGCCATCGTGATATTGCGATTATGGCAGGGACAAAAGAAGCCTATGTGAATGAAGAAAGGCTTAAAGGCGTACAAGATGCATTGTTGAAACATGGGTTAACGTTTGAAGATAAGATGCTATTTTATGCGGACTTTGATGATCAACAAGCATATGAAAAAGCGAAAACATATTTAAAGACACATCGACCAACAGCATTTGTCTGTTTAAGCGATTTGATGGCATACGGTGTCATGAAAGCAGCGCAAGAACTTGGGCTCTCAGTCCCGGAAGATGTGTCTGTTGTCGGGTTTGACAATTCGATGATTGCAGGGATGACAACCCCTACGATTACAACAATTGCCCAAGATTTTTTTGAAATGGGGCGCCAATCTGCTCTTTTATTAAACCGAATTGTTAACGGAGAGTCGAAAGAAAATGAAATCTATTTAAATTATGAACTACTAGAACGTGAGAGTGTACAAGATTTTACGAACAGCGATAGAAAGGAACATGAATCATGACAATGCCTCAAGCATTTATATTTGATTTAGATGGCGTCATTACCGATACAGCAGAATTACATTATCAAGCATGGAAGCGGTTAGCTGATTCTTTAGAAATTACGATTGATCGAGACTTTAATGAAAAGTTAAAAGGGATCGGACGTATGGAATCATTAGAGAAGATTTTAGCGCTTGCTCCTGATCAACAAAACCTGTCGCAGGAACTTAAAGATGCCCTTGCGACTAAGAAAAATGATCATTATGTGGACTTGTTAAAAATGATTAATGAAGAGGACATCTTACCAGGGATTAAAGCTTTATTAATGCGAATTCGTAAAGAAGGAATTCACGTTGGTTTAGCATCAGCGAGTAAAAATGCGAAGTACGTATTGAGTGAACTTGGCCTAATCGATCAGTTTGACTATATTGTTGATGCAGCACAAGTCTCTAAAGGTAAACCAGATCCTGAAACATTCACCCGTGCAGCTGATTATTTTGGTGTTGATTATAATCAGTGTATTGGGATTGAAGATGCGCCATCTGGAGTACTGGCAGTGAACGGTGCGGGAATGTTTTCAGTCGCTGTTGGCTCTGCTGAAGCATTGGGCCATGCGCATTACCGAGTTGATCAGACAAGTCAGCTTGATTTTGATACGATTATTGAAGCTTATAGTGTGGAGTGAGCGCTGATAAATATGTGTGAACGCTGATAAAGTGTCGCGAGCGCTGATAAACTTAGCATGAACGCTGATAAAAGTTGCTCGAACGCTGATAAATATGCGAAATACTTATCTTTTTTAAAAGAGTGGGAGTGTCGATTTTGACTTGGCAGTTATCGAATACAGCTTTGGATGAACAGCAATTATTAGTAAATGAGAGTCTTATGTTTTTAGGTAATGGTTATTTAGGGGTACGAGGAAATTTTGAAGAAGGTTATCGAGATGATTTTAAATCGATTCATGGGACATACATTAATGCTTTTCATGAGGAAACTGAAATCCAATATGGGGAAAAGTTGTTCGGTTTTCCTGATTTTCAGCAAAAATTAGCTAATGTGATTGATACACAAGAGATTGAAGTTTATTTAGATGGTGAGCGTTTTAGTTTATTTGAAGGTGAGATTATTAATTTTGACCGAACGCTTCATATGGACCAAGGTTATTCTGTCCGCGAAGTCCATTGGCGCTCACCAAAATCTCAAGAGGCGAAGTTAACGTTTACTCGTGTCGTATCATTTGTAACGAAGGAATTGTTTGCGATCAAAGTTGATGTTGAGCCAATTTCAAATGTAAGAGAAGTGAAGCTCATATCTAAAGTCAAGGGTGATGTGACGAATTACGTTGAAAAAGATGACCCACGTTTAGCTTCTAATCATGCGAAATTACTCTATGCAAATGAAGCAAAGTCAGAGGCGGGTTTAACCCAAGTTAAAGCTCGAACTGAACGTACTGATTTAGAAGTGGCCTGCGTGATGCGACATGAGCATGATGGCCAGCACTCAATTGAACATAATGGATATGAAATCATCGAGACGTTTACTTTTGATGGAGCCAGTAACGCATCACTAATCAAGTACAACGTTTACACAGACACACTTCGTCACGGTGATGATCTATTAGAAAAAGGAATTCAAATTCAGAGTAAACTTGTAGAATTTGAAACAATTCTCAAAGAACAAAAAGCTTACTTAGATGAATTCTGGCGCGTATCAGATATTGCAATTGCTGGGGATGACAGCTTGCAGCAGGGGATTCGTTTTAACCTTTATCATCTTCTACAATCAGTTGGTAAAGATTCTGTCAGTAATATTTCAGCTAAAGGATTATCTGGTGAGGGTTATGAAGGGCATTACTTCTGGGATACGGAAATTTATATTTTCCCAGTCTTTTTAATGACGAATCCTGAAATAGCTAAAGGATTACTGTTACACCGTTATTCAACATTAGATGCTGCGCGTTTACGGGCGAAAGAAATGGGTCACAAAAAAGGAGCGCTTTTCCCTTGGAGGACGATTACAGGTCCTGAAAGTTCAGCGTTCTTCCCAGCAGGTACAGCGCAATATCATATTAGTGCTGATATTGCTTATAGTTTTATTCAATATTATTTGGTTACTAAAGATGAACAGTTTAAGCAAGAATATTTAGCTGAAGTGTTAATTGAAACGGCACGACTGTGGGCTGATACAGGGTTCATGAAAAACGGTCAATTTTTAATTAATAACGTTACTGGCCCAGATGAGTATACGTGTATTGTCAACAACAATTACTATACGAATGCAATGGCAAAGTATAATATGGAGTGGGCTTATAAAATTTATCAAGATATGAGGGAAAGCGAACTCGTTCAGCAGTTAGGTGTAACAGAAGATGAGGCTTTATTTTGGAATGAAGCGGCTGAAAAAATGCTATTACCCTTTGATGATGAACTTGGTATAAATGAACAAGATGATACCTTTTTAAATAAACAAGTATGGGACTTTGAAAATACGTCTGATGAAGAGTATCCATTGTTATTAAATTACCACCCGTTAACGCTGTACCGTTATCAAGTGTGTAAGCAAGCAGATACTGTGTTAGCGCACTTCTTAGTTGAAGATCTGGCTGATGATGAGACGATTCGTAAATCATACGATTATTATGAGCACGTCACAACCCATGACTCATCTTTATCTTATTGCGTATTTAGTATTATGGCATCGAAGCTTGGTTATGATGAAAAGGCTTACCATTACTTCAATGAAACAGCGCGTTTAGATATTGATAATTTACACAAAAACACGAAAGACGGATTACACATGGCGAATATGGGGGGGACGTGGTTAGCGATGGTTTATGGTTTCGCTGGACTACGTGTTAAAGAAGAAGGTTTGAGTTTCCGCCCTAGACAAGTAAAAGCGTGGGATGATTTCTCCTTTAGCTTACGTTTTCGTGACCGGTTAATTAATATTCAATTAGTAGATGGACAGGTTGTTTATACCTTAGTTGAAGGTGATGATTTAGACGTTAGTCATTTTAATGAACAGGTTCAGCTTTCTGTTGGTTCCCCTGTTTCAAAAGTACTTTAAGAGAGGAGTGGCACCATGCAGCGACCGAATATTGTCTTTATTATTTCACATGATACGGGTCGTTATTTAGGCTCGTATGGTCGAAATGTTGAAACGCCGGAAATAGATGAATTAGCTTCTGAAGGTATTCAGTTTAATAATTACTTTTGCTCACAGCCACAATGTAGTCCGAGCCGCGGGAGTATTCTGACGGGTCGTTACGGACATAATCACGGCATGATGGGCCTTGCGCATATGGGTCATTCTATTTATGAGGAGTTAGAGACGATCCCATCTGAGCTTAATAAAATTGGCTATCGGACATCGTTAATTGGCCTTTATCACGAGACGGTCAAAGATGAATTCGACCCTTATAAGTTAGGTTATCAACATTATCAAGAAGTGCCAGGGAACTGGGCGGCTGATGTGACGGATCATTTTGTTGAATTTTTAAAGGAAGAAAAAGCACGCGAAGATGACTCGCCATTTTATATTTCACTGGGTTTTGAAGAAACACATCGCCCGTTTGATGATTATGAACCAGTTGATTTAGATGAAGTCGTTGTACCAGATTATTTACCAGATACAGAAGAAGTAAGAAGGGATTTTGCGCAATTTTACCGTTCTGGAATGGATATGGATGATGCTGTCGGTCGCATTAAGCGAACGATCAAAGAGTATGGATTCGATGAGAATACGATCATCATTTTCACAACAGATCACGGTATTGCATTCCCGCGTGCAAAAGGTACTTTATACGATTCTGGACTTGAGACAGCATTTTTAATGAAGTTTCCTCAAGGGATGTATGAACAAGGCTATCAATCAGATGCACTGTTATGTAATGTCGATTTAATGCCGACAGTCTTTGATCTAGCCAATTGTCAAGTACCAGAAGGGATTGATGGAGTAAGCTTCTTGCCGCTCATTGAAGGGGAGACTGGGAAAACGCGTGATTATTTCTTTGCTGAGATGACTTGGCATGATAAATATCACCCAATGCGAGGTGTTCGCACTGAAAAGTATAAGTACATTCGTAATTTCGAAGACGGTCCGAAAGTGTACATGCCTTATGACTTGCATATCAGTTTAACAGGCGAAGCGGTTCGAGATGATTATTATGTGCCGAATGAAAAAGAAGAGCTTTATGACTTAGAACAAGACCCAGCAGAGCTTCATAATATTGCAAAAGATGTAGCTTACGCTGATGTGTTAGCCGATATGCGCCGAAAAGTAGACAAGTGGATGGAAGAAAGTGCTGACCCGTTACTTAAAGGACGTGTTCCTGGTTATGAAGCAGAAGAGTGGCAAGGTGTTACAGATGATTATGATGGTCGGAAAAAATAAATGATAGAGTGGAGGTGAGGATTGCTTGCCTCTGCTTTATTTAATTTAGCAAGTTTCGAGTGATTAAACGCCTAAGCGAGGTATTCATATGACAGAAAAAAAGACATGCTGTAGTGCAAATCGAAAACAAGTTAATCTGGAGCGTTTAGTACAGAAGGAAAATAGACCTTTTAACCAAACGAGACAGACCGAATTGAACAAAGAGATGGTCTTGATTAAAGGTGGCGCATTTTTAATGGGTTCAGTAGATGAAGACGTCAACCCGCATGATGGCGAGGGGCCCGTTCGTGAGGTGAAAGTTGATTCCTTTTACATGGACCGGACAGTTGTGACGAATCATGATTTTAAGGCATTTGTTGAAGAAACAGGATATGTCACGGAAGCGGAGCAGTATGGCTGGTCGTTTGTTTTTCATAAATTGATTAAAGGCAAAAATGTTCCGTATGTAAAACAGCGTGTACCAGAAACACCATGGTGGCTAGTGGTTGAAGGGGCCTATTGGTTTCAACCAGAAGGACCACACTCTAATATTGATGATCGAATGGACCATCCGGTTGTACACGTATCGTGGAATGATGCTTTGGCCTATTGTTCGTGGGCTGAGAAACGCTTGCCGACTGAAGCGGAATGGGAGTACGCTGCTCGTGGAGGTTTAGTCCAAAAGCGTTATCCTTGGGGAGATGCCTTAACACCTGGTGGAGAGCATATGTGTAACATTTGGCAAGGTGAATTTCCGGTTCAAAATTTTATGGATGATGGTTATTTAGCGACTGCACCTGTATATTCATATCCGAAAAACAATTACGGTTTAGACCAAATGGCCGGTAACGTTTGGGAATGGTGTCAAGATTGGTTTTCACAAGATGAAAGCGAGCGAGGTGGCCGCAGTAATCCTTTAGGTCCTGAAACAGGAGGGTCGAAAGTAATGAAAGGCGGGTCTTACTTATGCCACGACTCCTATTGTAATCGATATCGAGTAGCAGCACGCACCTCAAATACAACAGACAGCTCATCAGGAAATATCGGTTTCAGGTGTGTGAAGGAAGTGTAGCTTGGATATGGAGAGGGGAAATCGACTGATTAATTGATAATTGAGCGAAAATCGATGTAAAAGAGCGGAATTTATGATATATGAGCGAGTCACATGATATATAGGCGTTCGCCTGATTATTTGAGAATCAGGCGATATTTTTGATAATCGGGCGAAATTCACAATATTCAGGATGACGTACAATAGTCTGTGTAAGTCCAAATATGTATAAAAAAAGAAAGTAAGGTACACCCTCTAGT
>NZ_BAAACZ010000028.1:0-78688 GCF_039521975.1 Alkalibacillus silvisoli
ATCGCTTCAAGCGAGTAAGATCCCTCAGAGACGATGAGGTAGATAGGTCCGAGGTGGAAGCGTGGTGACGCGTGGAGCTGACGGATACTAATCGATCGAGGACTTAACTTAAATCAACGTGATAAAACGCGTCTTCGACTTTGGTTGAATCTTATCTAGTTTTGAAGGTATTAGATCTTCAATTAATCTGATATATTGATTTGTCCGGTGGTTATGGCAGAGAGGTCACACCTGTTCCCATGCCGAACACAGTAGTTAAGCTCTCTAGCGCCGATGGTAGTTGGGGTTCTTCCCCTGTGAGAGTAGGACGCCGCCGGGCACCTTATAAAAGCTAAGAAGATTTGTCTTCTTAGCTTTTTTTGTATATGATTAACTAATATACTTGAATATAAATGATTAAGTGAACACATAAAATAAAAATATATACATTTCTAATATTGTACTTTAAAAGGAGGGGGAAGAGTTGTTTGATTTAGGCTCATTTTTAGGAGAAAACTTTGATGTTATGGTTTATCGAGTCATTCTTGCTACTATTTTATGTGGGTTAATTGGATTTGAACGCGAATTAAAAAAGCATTCAGCCGGATTTAGAACCCATATTTTAGTAGGGGTCGGTGCATGTGTTATGATGCTATTATCTATTTATGGCTTCCAGCCGTACATAACTGACCATTATACAATTCGATTTGACCCAGCTCGTATCCCTTCATATGTTATTAGTGGTATTGGATTTTTAGGTGCAGGTACGATATTGGTACACGGAGTGACAGTGAGAGGTTTAACAACAGCTGCTTCTATTTGGACTGTAGCTGGTTTAGGCCTTGTGATTGGTGCTGGAATGTATGCTTTAGCTATTTTAGCAACATTAGTGGTTTTGTTAAGTTTAATTTTCTTGAACTCGTTTGAAAAGTTATTTACAAGAAAAAAATATGATAACCGCGTGCATTTACTAGTAAAAGAAGACGTTTATTTAGGAGATGTTTTAAATATATTTGATGAATTTGATCTTTTAATAAAACGAATGGAAATAGAAAGTGAAAGTAGTCTACAAAGAAATATATATATTGAGTTAGAAAAAGATCAATCCTATAATAAAAATGACCTGTTAGACCGAATTAGTAAAATAGATCACGTGACATATATATATGAAAAAAATAATCTTTGATAAAAACCCCTTTTAACGCGAATGCGAAGGGGTTTTTAACTTTCTTAAAGGAGCATAACCTACAGGGCTCTATTAAAAGTAGTTAATAAGCAGGAAATATTATTAAATTTACATAATCAAGTTTAAATCAAAATGTTTGCAACACCCTACAAAGTGGGTATAATATAAATATAGTCAAAGATAGTCAAAGTCAAATTAATCTTATTGACTTAAGTTGATCTAAAGGAGGGAAAATGCGGTGAGAAACATTTCAGACGTGATAGAAGACTATTTAAAACAAATTATTCAATCAAGCAATAGTGATGTCGTAGAGTTAAAGCGTAGTGAAATTGCTGAGAGTTTTGAATGTGTCCCTTCTCAAATAAATTATGTCATTAATACCCGATTTACTTTAGAAAAAGGCTATCTTGTGGAAAGTAAAAGGGGTGGTGGTGGCTATATTAGAATAATTCGATTAAAGCCAAAATCAAACCAAGAATTAATTAAAGAAATGGATTTAGTAGCTAATCAACCTTTAACACAACAATCCGCTTTTGATTTAGTAGAACGATTAAAAGAAGAAGATTTAATCACTGAAAGGGAAAAACGTTTAATGCTAAAGGTGATGCACCGAGATATTTTAGATATTCCCTTGCCACATCGAGATCTAATTCGCTCTAAAATTTTTAAAGAGTTATTAACAACAATTAAAATGCATGGTTGATTGGAGGGTGAAAGATGCAATGTCAAAAGTGTCAGCAGCATGAAGCTTCTGTCCATTACACTCAAGTAGTTAATGGACAAAAGAAAGAAGTTCATTTATGCGAACAATGTGCCCATGAAGAAGGATATATGGATTTTACGAATGAGGGGTTGTCCCTTCATCATTTCTTAACAAACATGTTTCCATTTGATCAATCGATTAACCAACAGCATAAAGAAAAAGTACACCCTGCCGAAAGTTTAACATGCCAAGGTTGTGGATTGAGCTATTCACAATTTAGAAGGAAAGGTAAGTTTGGATGTAGTCAATGTTATGAAACGTTTGATTCTTATTTAAATCCGATTTTTAAACGTGTTCATAGTGGTAATACTGAGCACGTTGGTAAAATTCCAAAACGAATCGGTGGGGATATTCATAAACGTAAAGAGATTGATCAATTAAAGAAAAACTTACAACAAGTAATTGAAGATGAAAATTTTGAAGAAGCAGCGCAAATTCGTGATCGTATAAGAAATTTGAAACAAGATTTAGATGATGCACAACAAGGTGGTGATGCGTAGTGTCGTTGCAAGATTTTATAAATGAAGCAATCAGCCCTTGGATGAATGATGAGGGAAATGACTCTGATATCGTTTTAAGTACACGTATTCGACTAGCGCGTAACTTAGAGGAAGTGCCATTTCCAACAAGTCAAGATCAGAATTCACAACATAAAGTGTTACAACATGTCGAACAAGAATTTAATCAGCATTCTGTTCATGACTTTAAAAAGTTTCAACTTGTGAAGATGGCTGACTTAGAGCCAATTGAAAAGCGAGTGTTAGTTGAGAAACATTTAATTAGTCCTAATTTAGCGGACAATAAAGAAACTGGTGGTGTTCTGATTTCGGAAAATGAACAGGCATCGATCATGATTAATGAAGAGGATCATTTACGAATACAACTTTACTATTCAGGTTTTGAATTAACTGAAGCGCTACAACAAGCTCAAGAACTTGATGATTGGTTTGAAGAGAGAACGCGCTATGCTTTTGATGAGCATAAAGGGTATTTAACCAGTTGTCCAACAAATGTTGGAACAGGTTTAAGGGCGTCTATTATGATGCATTTGCCAGCTTTAACCATGACGAACCAAATGAACCAAATTGTCCCTGAAATTAACAAGATCGGATTAGTTGTTAGAGGGATTTATGGTGAAGGTACTGAAGCGTTAGGGCAGTTGTATCAAATTTCAAACCAAATGACTTTAGGTAAATCTGAAGATGACATTATTGAAGATCTACAAAGTGTAGTCAAACAAGTGATTGATAGTGAACGAAAAGCGCGTGAGTGGGTGATGCAACAATCGGGTATACAGTTAGAAGATCGTATTTTCCGTTCATATGGGGTATTAGCTCACAGTCGTATTATTGAATCAAAAGAAGCATCAAAATGTCTATCAGATGTACGGTTAGGTATTGATTTAGGCTTAATAAAACATGTTTCAAAAAATATATTAAATGAGTTAATGGTTTTAACACAGCCAGGGTTTTTACAACATTACGCTAAAAAATCACTGAAACCAAATGAGCGTGATTGGTTTAGAGCTAACTTAATTCGTGAAAGATTACAATTAGAGCAGTATAACAATTAAAAGGAGGTCATTCATATGATGTTTGGACGATTTACAGAACGAGCTCAAAAAGTTCTTGCCCTATCACAAGAAGAAGCTGTACGCCTAGGGCATAACAATATAGGAACAGAGCACATTTTACTTGGTTTAATTAAGGAAGGCGATGGGATTGCAGCCAAAGCATTAAAATCTTTAAATGTAACAGCTGAACAAATACAAGAGGAAGTTGAACAGTTAATCGGGACTTCTCAAAGTACTCAACAAACAATCCATTATACCCCACGTGCTAAGAAAGTTATTGAACTATCAATGGATGAAGCCCGTAAATTAAACCATTCATACGTAGGAACAGAACACATATTATTAGGGTTAATCCGTGAAGGTGAAGGGGTTGCAGCACGCGTGTTTAACAATTTAGGTGTAAGCCTGAATAAAGCGCGTCAACAAGTTCTTCAACTGCTTGGTAGTAATGAATCAACGTCAAATCAACGCCAACAAAAGCAATCTAACAATGCTAATACTCCAACACTAGATTCGTTAGCACGAGATTTAACGTCAGTTGCACGCGAGGGTGGTGTCGACCCAGTTATTGGTCGAGGTAAAGAAATTGAACGTGTTATTCAAGTCTTAAGCCGTCGTCGTAAAAATAACCCTGTACTAATTGGGGAGCCAGGTGTTGGTAAGACAGCTATTGCAGAAGGTTTAGCGCAACAAATCGTTAACAATGAAATTCCCGAAATCTTACGTGATAAGCGAGTGATGACGTTAGATATGGGAACAGTTGTAGCTGGAACAAAATATCGTGGTGAGTTTGAAGATCGTTTGAAAAAAGTTATGGAAGAAATTCGCCAAGCGCGTAATATTATTCTATTCATTGATGAACTACACACATTAATCGGTGCTGGCGGAGCAGAAGGTGCTATTGATGCTTCAAACATTTTAAAACCAGCCCTAGCTCGCGGTGATCTACAATGTATCGGTGCAACGACATTAGATGAGTATCGTAAATATATCGAAAAAGACGCAGCATTAGAACGCCGCTTCCAACCAATCCAAGTTGATGAGCCGACTCCTGAGGAATCTCAACAAATCCTTGAAGGTTTAAGGGATCGTTATGAAGCGCATCACCGTGTGACAATATCTAATGATGCAATTGAAAGTGCTGTGCGTTTGTCAGATCGTTATATTACTGATCGGTTCTTACCAGACAAAGCAATTGATTTAATTGATGAAGCAGCTTCACGCGTAAGACTAAGAAGTTATACAGCTCCACCAAACTTAAAAGACCTTGAGCAAAAGCTTGAAGAAGTGAAGAAAGAGAAAGATGCTGCTGTTCAAAGTCAAGAGTTTGAAAAGGCAGCATCACTTAGAGATAAAGAACAGAAATTAAAAGACGAATTATCTAAAACAAAAGATGAATGGAAAGAAAAGCAAGGTAAAGAAAGCTCTGAAGTCACTTTAGATGATATAGCCCATGTTGTTTCAACGTGGACTGGTGTACCAGTATCTAAGTTAGCTAAAGATGATAAAGAAAAATTACTAAACCTTGAAAAGACACTTCATGATCGAGTCATTGGTCAAGATGAAGCGGTTAAAGCCGTTTCTAAGGCAGTAAGGCGTGCAAGAGCTGGACTTAAAGACCCGAAGCGTCCAATTGGATCATTTATTTTCTTAGGACCAACAGGTGTTGGTAAAACAGAGCTTGCAAGAGCACTTGCTTCATCAATGTTTGAGGATGAAGATGCGATGATTCGTATTGATATGTCTGAATATATGGAGAAACACGCAACGTCTCGTTTAGTTGGTTCACCACCGGGGTATGTCGGTTATGATGAGGGTGGTCAATTAACAGAGAAAGTTCGAACAAAACCTTACTCTGTCATCTTATTAGATGAAATTGAAAAGGCGCACCCTGAAGTATTTAATATATTATTACAAGTGCTAGAAGATGGCCGCTTAACAGACTCTAAAGGTCGAGTAGTCGACTTCCGTAATACTGTGTTAATTATGACATCTAACGTTGGTGCTCATGAGTTAAAACGTCAAAAGTATGTCGGGTTTAGCGTTGATGATCATGAGCAAGATCATAAGCAAATGAAGTCTAAAGTCTTGGATGAATTAAAGAAAGCATTCCGTCCAGAGTTTTTAAACCGTATTGATGAAACAATTGTATTCCATTCGCTTGAAGAAAAACACATTCAAGAAATTGTAGAGCTTATGGTGAAACAATTACAAGATCGATTGAAAGATAGCGAGATTAACTTTACGTTATCTGAGGCAGCTATTAAGAAAATTACTGAAGAAGGAATGGACTTAGAATATGGTGCAAGACCACTTCGCCGCTCAATCCAAAAGAACGTAGAAGACTTCTTATCTGAAGAATTACTCAGTGGTACCATTCAAACAGGTCAAGAAGTAGAAATTGATGTTAATGATGATGGTGAATTGTATATTGCATCAACGAAACAACTAGAAACAGAACTAAGTGAAAAGTAGTCTAATAAACAGCCGGATTTCTATTGTTTTCCGGCTGTTTTTTCCATAATGATAGGAAAGGGAGTAAAACATGGCTAAAGCAAAAGTAATATTTTTCTGCCAAGAATGTGGTTATGAATCACCTAAGTGGATGGGTAAATGTCCTGCATGTCATCAATGGAATACATTAGTTGAAGAAAAAGTATCGAAGAAATCAGATCGTCATGATATTGGTACAAACCAGTCAAAGAAACGTAAAAAACCACAATCAATTAAACAAGTTTCATCGAAGGAAGAAACGCGTGTCACAACTAAAATGGAAGAGTTAAACCGTGTGCTAGGCGGGGGGATTGTGCCAGGGTCGTTAGTTTTAATCGGTGGTGACCCAGGTATTGGGAAGTCTACACTATTACTACAATTATCTTCTGAGGTAGCTAATTTGAACATGAATGTTTTATACATATCAGGTGAAGAATCAGAAAAACAAACTAAACTAAGGGCCGACCGACTCGATGTTAGTGAAAGTGATCTATATATTATGGCAGAAACGAATTTGGAATATGTCATTGATGCGATTGATGAAATGAATCCATCTTTTGTCGTAATTGATTCGATTCAAACGGTTTACCACGATGCTGTTACATCAGCACCAGGCTCTGTATCCCAAGTAAGAGAGTGTACGAGTGCTTTAATGAAAGTAGCCAAAACAAAAGGGATTCCAATATTTATTGTTGGACACGTGACAAAAGAAGGGGCAATTGCTGGGCCGAGATTATTAGAGCACATGGTAGATACAGTTTTGTATTTTGAAGGCGAGCGTCACCATACGTTTAGAATTTTAAGAAGTGTTAAGAACAGATTTGGTAGTACTCATGAAATGGGTATTTTTGAAATGAAAGAAGAAGGCTTAGTAGAAGTGAATAATCCTTCAGAAATCTTTTTAGAAGAACGATCACAAGGGGTAGCTGGTTCTACAGTTGTTGCTTCTTTGGAAGGAACTAGACCGATGTTAGTTGAAATTCAAGCATTAATCTCACCTACACAGTTTGGAAATTCAAGGAGAATGGCTACCGGGTTGGACCACAACCGTGTTCCGTTATTAATGGCTGTGTTAGAAAAACGTGCAGGCCTTCTCTTACAAAATCAAGATGCATATGTCAAGGTGGCAGGGGGAGTGAAACTGGATGAACCTGCTATAGACTTGGCTGTTGCTATTAGTGTTGCTTCTAGCTTCCGCGATCACGCGACAAGGCCAGATGATGTTTTTATTGGTGAGGTGGGATTGACTGGTGAAGTTAGAAGGGTTGCGCGTATTGAGCAACGAATTCAAGAAGCACATAAGTTAGGGTTTAAGCGAATTGTTTTACCACGAAAGAATTTAGGTAGTTTTACACCCCCTACTGGCGTTGAATTAGTAGGTGTTGATTCTGTTCAAGAAGCATTGAAAGTTGGTTTGGAATAATAGTATTACAAACAAAATATATTTGTAACTTTATTGACACATAATCTTAATTGGTGATATAATATTTGCTATTTTATTTTGACGGTGCCTCGATGAGCATGGTATAATTTACAATTATAGTTAAATTGACAACATACTTATGTTCATCGAATGATTTGGTGAAACTAGTATATAGGAGGTGCATGGATTTTGAAGAAGATTATACAGCTATTTATAATTGTAGCTGGTGGAACGCTAGGTTTTCTTTACTTTCCGAACTTAGCGGCTTTAGCAGGTTTTGAAGAGCCGAGTTGGCTTATTCCTTACTTTGGATTAGTGTTTGGTGCAATTATATTATTTTTATTAACGTTTTGGCTTGTTGATTATGTAGTAGATTTCCTTAAAATTATAGAAGAAAGACTTGTTAAAGCACCGGTTGGAGACCTTTTATTTGGAAGTTTAGGTTTAATTGTAGGGTTAGTGACAGCATTTTTAGTTAATATTTATTTACAAGGTTTTGGGATCGCGCTTGTTTCAGAGATTTTACCAATTTTTGTAACCTTAATATTAGGTTATTTAGGGTTTCAAGTTGGTTTTAAGCGTCGAAATGAATTTATTGGATTGTTATCTAAAACAAGAAACAAAGAAAAAGACCCGAACGAAAAAGCTGTTGATGGTGATGGTAGTATTCGTCCGAAAATTTTAGATACTAGTGTAATTATTGATGGTAGAATCGCAGACATTTGTGATACACACTTTTTAGAAGGGTCCATTATTATTCCGCACTTTGTATTAGAAGAATTGCAGCATATCGCAGATTCATCAGATGTTCTAAAACGTAATAGGGGGCGTCGTGGTCTCGATATTTTAAATCGACTGCAGAAAGAAGTACCAGTTGATGTGCAAATCTATGAAGGTGACTTTGAGGAAATTCATGAGGTTGACAGTAAATTAGTTAAATTAACGAAATTATTAGATGGTGTGTTAGTGACAAACGACTTTAACTTAAATAAAGTTTCTGAGTTTCAAAATGTTACGGTACTAAATATCAACGACTTAGCAAATGCGGTTAAGCCAGTTGTATTACCGGGTGAAGAGATGAATGTTCATGTTATTAAAGCCGGTAAAGAAGACAAACAAGGTGTTGCCTATTTAGATGATGGTACGATGATTGTTGTTGAAGATGGCAAAGGGTTTATTGGTGATGCATTAGATGTGATCGTGACGAGCGTATTACAAACTTCAGCTGGGCGAATGATCTTTGCGAAGCCTAAAGCAATGGAAAAAGCACAATAATTAGATGTAAGGGTTGGCTCCATTATTCGTGTAGATGCGAATAAATGGTTTAAGTCAACCCTTTTAATGTGTAAAAAGCACCTAAAAAGCTTGTTAGTTGGCAAGTTTTCTTTATGTTATTAGAGAAAATGGTGTAAAATAGTAAGAGGTAAGTTTTCAAGAGAATAGGAGAAAGTGTATGGAGAACTATCAAGTTATTGTCTTAGCGGCAGGACAAGGTAAGCGCATGGATATAGGCCATAACAAACAACTGATGATGGTAAACGATCGCCCATTAATTGCCCATACATTAGATGTGTTTGAACAGGACTCTTGGTGTTCAGCAATTTATTTAGTCGTACATCCAGAAGAACAACTAGTTATGCAGGGTGTCGTTAATGACCATCATTTTAACAAAGTGAAAAAGTTAATCATTGGTGGCAAAGAACGCCAACACAGTGTTAAAAAAGGTGTAGAAGGTCTGATTGAAAGTATTATAACGTTCGTTCATGATGGAGCAAGACCTTTTGTTAGCCATGAGGAACTCCATAAATTGTACAAAGCAACAGCTGATTATGGGGCGGCTTTTTTAGCAACGCCTGTGACAGATACGATTAAACAGGTAAATCAAGATGGAGTGAGAACGCTTGATCGTAGTCAATTGTATCAAGCACAGACCCCACAAGCTTTCAATTATGGTTTATTAAAAAAAGTACATAATTACGCTGAAAAAGAGAATGTATTAGCGACAGATGATGTTGCGTTGTTAGAGTTAATGGGTGAAAGTCCAGTCGTAGTTGAAGGAAGTTATAATAATTTCAAGTTGACGACACCTGAAGATATACAAAAAGCTGAAAATATGCTAAAAATAAATAGGCAAGTAAAAGATAGGGAGGACCTTTCATTGTTTCGGATAGGACAAGGGTTTGATGTGCATCAGTTAGTTGAGGGTAGACCGTGTATAATAGGTGGTGTCACGATTCCTTATGAGAAAGGTTTGTTAGGGCATTCAGATGCTGACGTTTTATTACATACGATTGCAGATGCAGCATTAGGTGCAATTGCAAAGGGTGATATTGGACGCCACTTTCCCGATGATGACCCGAAGCATGAAGGGTTAGATTCTAAAGAATTACTTCGAGATGTGTGGAATAAAGTAGAACAACAAGGGTATACATTAGGGAATGTGGATTGTACGATTATGGCACAGGCGCCTAAAATGGCACCATACATAGGAGAGATGCGACAAGTGATTGCTGAGCTTTTAAATACTGATGAAAGTCGAGTGAATGTAAAAGCGACCACAACAGAAAAGCTTGGTTTCACAGGGCGTAAAGAAGGAATCGCCGCACAGGCAGTCATTTTGTTACAACAAGACTAATAAATCTTGTACAATATAAAGATAGATGAATATAGAAAGGAGAACATATTCATGACTGAAAAAGTGAGAGTGCGTTATGCTCCAAGTCCAACAGGGCATTTGCATATAGGTAATGCAAGAACGGCTTTATTTAACTATTTATTTGCAAGAAGTACAGGTGGCGATTTTGTCATTCGTATTGAAGATACAGATCAAAAACGTAATGTCGAAGGTGGAGACATTGGTCAACTTAAATATTTAAAATGGCTAGGTATTGGTTGGGACGAAAGTGTAGATATAGAAGGTGAATTTGGCCCATATCGTCAAATGGATCGTTTGCATATTTATAAAAAATACGCTGATGAACTTTTAGAAAAAGGTTTAGCTTATAAATGTTATATGACAGAAGATGAGCTAGAAAAAGAACGTGAAGAACAGCGAGCACAAGGCAAAGTTCCAATGTATTCAGGTGCTCATCGTAATTTAACTCAAGAAGAGATTGAGGCGTTTGAACAAGAGGGGCGTAAACCGAGCCTTCGTATACGTGTTTTAGAGAATGAAACATATACTTTTAATGATATTGTAAAGAAAAACATTACATTTGAATCAAGCGACTTTGGTGATTGGGTTATTATGAAGAAAGATGGCACGCCAACATATAACTTTGCATGTGCGATTGATGACTATTTAATGAAGATCACACATGTATTGCGTGGTGAGGATCATATTTCAAATACACCAAAACAGATGATGGTTTACCGTGCATTTGGATGGGAAGTTCCTACTTTTGCGCATATGACTTTAATTGTGAATGAGGAGCGTAAGAAGTTAAGTAAGCGTGATGAAAGTATTATTCAGTTTATTGAACAATATGCTGATTTAGGCTATTTACCTGAAGCTTTATTTAACTTTATTACGTTATTAGGTTGGTCGCCTCAAGGTGAGGAAGAGCTGTTTACGAAAGATGAGCTTACAGAAATTTTCGATCCTGAGCGTTTGTCTACCTCACCAGCTGTCTTTGATCCGAATAAGTTAAAATGGATGAATAACCAATACATTAAAGAAAGCTCTCTTGAACGCGTGATTGACTTAACATTACCGCACTTAATTGAAGCAGGGAAAGTCGATGAGAGCATGGATGAGTCAACTCGTGAATGGGTTGAACAATTAATCGCTTTATACCACAATCAGTTAAATTATGGTGCTGAAATCGTAGAATTGACAGAGCTATTTTTCAGAAAAGAAATTAGCTATAACGATGAGTGTATGGAAGTGTTAAATCAAGAGCATGTACCGAGCATGCTTGAACATTTCAAATCAGAATTAGAGCAATTAGAAGAATTAACACCTGAGAATGTGAAAGCGGCGACTAAAGCCACACAAAAAGCAACAGGCAATAAAGGTAAAAAACTGTTTATGCCGATTCGTGTTGCGACAACAGCACAAACTCACGGCCCAGAATTACCTAATGCAATTAGTTTGTTAGGTAAAGAGACCGTTTTACACCGCTTAGAGCAACTAATTGGTCAATTAAATTATTCGTCTTAACAATGATGAGAACTTAATAATATCATATACAAAACGTAGATGAGGAGAAGTAAAACGCTTCAAGCTAAATACAGAGAAAGCTACATTAGCTGAGAGTAGCTTTTAGGTTGACGTTTGAAATGCACCTCTGAGTCTTCACTTGAAAATAAGGTAGGGTGAAGCGGCTAAGTACCGTTAAACACTTCTGAAGTTGAGAGGATACCTCTAAACAGAGTGGAACCGCGTGAAAAAGCGTCTCTGTCTATATTAATAGACAGAGACGCTTTTTTTGATCTTTAAGATATAGTGTTTAGCTTTAAATAATGGCACTTAATTGTTGTGTTGTGATGAACGAAGGTGTTATGACTTTAGGTCGACTAACATTTAGGTCTTTTCAGAATGAGGGAACCGCCTCCATCTTAATAGATTAATCAGCTTAGAAAATAATTGCTTAAAGGAGGGAGTTTGCATGATTAAATTCTTTAAACTTCTTCGTGAAGATGTTGACGTTGTATTTGACCAAGACCCGGCTGCTAGAAGCAGAACGGAGGTCATTTTAACTTATGCGGGTGTTCATGCTATTTGGTCACATCGATTCGCTCACGCTTTGCATAAGCGAAAAATGTACTTTATTGCCCGGGCTATTTCACAAATTAGTCGATTTTTCACAGGGGTCGAAATTCACCCAGGTGCTAAAATTGGCCGCCGTTTCTTTATCGACCATGGTATGGGGGTTGTAATTGGTGAGACGTGTGAGATTGGTGATTATGTAACGATCTATCAAGGTGTAACACTTGGGGGAACTGGTAAGGAATCAGGGAAGCGTCACCCAACACTTAAAGACAACGTTTTAGTAGCAACAGGTGCTAAGGTGTTAGGTTCGATTACGATTGATGAACATTCTAAAATTGGCGCAGGTTCTGTCGTATTAAAAGATGTTCCAAAGTATTCGACTGTTGTTGGGATACCAGGCAATATTGTTGTTAAGAATGGAGTTAAAGTAAAAAAGAACTTAGACCACCATAAGTTGCCAGACCCAGTATCTGAAAAATGTGACATGCTTGAACAAAAAATTGTTGAACTACAAAATGAAATAAAAGAGCTGAAAGGAGATGATCAATCGTGACCATTAAACTATATAATACGTTAACACGCACTAAAGAAACGTTTAAACCATTAGAAGACGGAAAGGTTAAAATGTATGTGTGCGGTCCGACAGTTTATAATTATATTCATGTCGGAAACGCACGCCCTGCCGTTGTATTTGATACTGTTCGTCGTTATTTTGAATATGTCGGATATGATGTTGAATACGTTTTAAACTTCACAGATGTTGATGACAAACTGATTAAAGCAGCTAATGAACTAGGTGAAGAAGTGCCAGAGATTGCAGAGCGCTTTATTAAAGCCTACAAAGAAGATGTAGGAGAACTAAACGTTCAAGAAGCTGTCCACCACCCAAGAGTTACAGAGACTATGGATGAAATTATTGAGTTTATTAAAGGTTTAATTGATAAAGGTTATGCCTATGAAGCAGATGGTGACGTTTATTTTAAAACACGAGCTTTTGATGATTACGGGAAATTATCACATCAGTCTGTTGATGAATTAAAATCTGGAGCAAGAATCCAAGTCGGTGATAAAAAAGAAGACCCGTTAGACTTCGCGCTTTGGAAGGATGCGAAAGATGACGAAATTGCGTGGAATAGTCCGTGGGGAGAAGGGCGTCCGGGTTGGCATATTGAATGCTCTGCTATGGCGAAAAAGTATTTAGGTGACACAATTGATATACATGCTGGTGGCCAAGATTTATCTTTCCCTCACCACGAAAATGAAATTGCGCAATCTGAATGCTTTAATGACCAAACTTTTGCGAATTATTGGTTACACAATGGATATATTCAAATTGATAACGAGAAAATGTCTAAATCATTAGGAAACTTTATTTTAGTTCATGACCTAGTACGTAATCATGACCCGAATGTTGTTCGATTCTTTATGTTAAGTGTTCATTACCGTAATCCAATTAACTTTAACGATGAACTACTTGCCAGTGCGAAAAATAGTTATGACCGTATTAAGACAGCATACGACAATTTAAGTCACCGCAGGCAAGCGAGCATGAATTTAGCAGGTGATACACAGGAATGGAAAGACAAGATTGACCAGCATTTAAACACATTTAAACAAGAGATGAATGATGACTTTAATACTGCCAATGCAATATCAGTACTATTTGAATTATCGAAAGATGCCAATTTATATATCGAAAAAGACCAAACGTCTACAGAAGTCATTGATTACTTTACCCAAGCATTTGATGAAATGACAGCAGTATTAGGTTTCTCATTATCGACAGATGAATTGTTAGATGAAGATATAGAAGCATTAATCGAAGAGCGAAAACAAGCACGTAAAGACCGTGATTTCACCCGTGCAGATGAAGTTCGAGATGAACTAAAAGACTTGGGCATCATTCTAGAAGATACTCCACAAGGAACGAGATGGAAAAGACAATGAGTAAAGAGATCAACCCTAGCTTAATGAAAAGTTTAACATTAGCTTATATGGGCGATGTAATCTATGAGAAGTACGTTAGAGAATATATTATTCAAAAAGGTGAAGTAAAACCTCAAGCATTACACACAATGGCTGTGTCCTTTGTTTCTGCAAAGGCGCAGTCGTATGTACTTCACCGCTTTCTTGATGATGGACTATTAACAGAACAAGAGGAAGCTATTGTTAGAAGAGGGAGAAATGCAAAATCCAACGTCCCTAAAAACACAGATCCTCAAACTTATCGTTACAGTACAGCTTTTGAAGCGCTAATCGGGTACTTATATTTAAATGAGGAGTTTGAACGGTTGGACTACCTTGTATTTCAGGCAATATTAGACTTAGAAGAAAGGAGATGATCAAGATGAATGAAGAATGGATTACGGGTAAAAACCCTGTGTTAGAAACGTTGAAATCAGGGCGGTCAGTCAATAAGGTTTTTATACTTGAGTCAATGAAGCCTCAAGTTCAAAAACAGGTATTTAATGCCGCAAAACAACAAGGGATTAATGTTCAAAAAGTCCCGAAGCAAAAGCTTGATTCAATTGGTGAAAACCACCAAGGTGTAGCAGCCTCAGTAGCAGCTTATGACTATTCTTCTTTAGATGATCTGTTTCAAATTGCAGAAGCCAGGCAGGAAGCACCTTTCTTTATTTTATTAGATGAGTTAGAAGACCCTCAAAACTTAGGTTCAATTATGCGGACAGCAGATGCTGTTGGCGCACATGGTATTATTATTCCGAAACGTCGATCAGTACAATTAACTCAAACCGTGGCAAAGGCTTCTACAGGGGCGATCGAATATATTCCGGTTGTTAGAATTACTAATATGAACCAGACGATTGAGGAGTTAAAAGAACGGGGAGTTTGGGTTGTTGGAACAGATGCTAAAGGTGAACAAGACTACAGACGCTCAGCTTATGACATGCCACTTGCTTTAGTGATTGGTAGCGAAGGGCGAGGGATTAGTCGTCTTGTTGCTAAAAACTGTGACTGGCTTGTTCATATGCCGATGAAAGGTGAAGTGACTTCTCTTAATGCTTCTGTTTCTGCTGGTATCCTGATGTATGAAATTTATCGTAAACGCTACCCAATTGAGGGATAATTATCATGATTGTATTGGTCGTTGATGGTTACAATATGATTGGGGATTGGCCGGAGTTACAGAGGCTGAGTGAAAAGGACTTCGAAGCGGCAAGAAACCGTCTTGTAGAAATGCTTGCAGAATACCAGGCATATGTCGGACATCGCGTGATCGTTGTATTTGATGCTTACACTGTAAGGGATGTAGAGCGTAATTATAATCATTTAAAAGTTGAAGTCATATTTACCAAAGAAAAAGAAACAGCAGATGAAAAAATTGAAAAGCTTGTCAAACAAATCATGAATGTCAAAACAAAAGTTTACGTTGCAACATCAGATTATGCAGAACAATGGACAATCTTCTCAAGAGGTGCTCTTAGAAAATCAGCGCGAGAGTTGTTAATTGAAATACAAGCCATTGACATTGACATCCAAAAAGACCTTAAAAAGCAAGTAGAATTACAACCGAAAGCTAAAATACCACTGAGTGAAGATGTGTTGAAAACCTTCGAAAAATGGCGAAGAGGGGATAAATAACGAGATTCAGTTGACTGAAAATTCGCAACTCCTGTATAATAACCTTATAATTACGCTATTAATGATATAAAACCTCATACATTAAGAGAGTAGAGGCAAACAGTAATAGACTAACAGATGTTTTTAGTAGGTCTGGTTCAATACGGGAGGAATCTGTGTGAGCATCAAACAAGAAGTGAAGAACCATCCTAATTATTCACAACTTGAGGATGAAGAAGTGGTGGATTTTGTCCAAAATGGTGAAGTACAAGCTTTAGAACACTTAATCAATAAGTATCGAAGCTTTGTAAGAGCAAAGGCGAGAACGTATTTTTTGATTGGCGCGGACCGTGAAGATATTGTACAAGAAGGGATGATTGGGCTTTATAAAGCAATTCGTGACTTCCAGAATGATAAACAGTCATCTTTTAAAATGTTTGCTGAGCTGTGTGTGACACGACAAATTATTACAGCAATAAAAACAGCCACAAGACAGAAGCACATCCCATTAAATTCATACGTCTCATTGGACAAGCCTGTTTATGAAGAAGATTCTGATCGTACATTAATCGATATTATTGCAGAAGATGAGATGTCTGACCCTGAGCAGCTCTTGATTAATCGGGAAAAGTACGGTGATATGGAAATCAAGATGAGAGAGTTGTTAAGTGATTTAGAACGAGAAGTATTACATTTATATTTAGATGGGCGTACATATCAAGAGATTTCTGTACTCCTTGATCGTCATGTTAAATCGATTGATAATGCATTACAACGTGTGAAACGAAAGTTAGAACGTTATTTATCCATTAGTGAAATATCGTTATGAGGCACCTTGAGTTAATTTGACATAATCATACTACCATGATAGATTATTAAAAGTGATAAAATAGGTGATAAAAAGAGGTATGATTTATGCGAAAAAAGGTCGCATTAGCGTGTACACAATGTAATCAACGCAACTATACAACAGAGAAACCAGCTCAAACCTCTGAACGAATAGAAATAAAAAAGTATTGTAAAAGGTGTTCCAAGCATACGCTCCACCGTGAAACGAAGTAGTGTCGGTATTGATGTTAGGGGGGAAAAACGTGTTTAGCTTCTTAAAAGATGTCAGCCGTGAAATGCGCAAGGTTAGTTGGCCGAAAAGTAATGAGTTAACTCGATATACGATTATCGTTATTTTAACGGTCGTATTTGTTTCAATCTACTTTACAGTCTTAGACTTAGGAATTACACAAATCTTGGAACGTATATAAGAGTATGACGATTGAAAAATGCGAGATTGTGATATAATGTTAAAAGAAAAACCCGCTTGGTCGGGTTTTTTATATTTGTTCTAAAACAGTTATATATACAGAAGGTGCTGTTAGAGTTGAGTGTTGTTTTGAAGGTGGATCAATTAAAATGTCATTGATCTCTTCAAATAACGAGGTGCAAAGTCAGCTATAAGCTTTAACATAGCCGTCTTAAAAATATATGGACAGTAAATAGGAGGGAAGGCGTAAAGCCAGGTTGATATGGAAAAGAATTGGTATGTGGTGCACACTTATTCAGGCTATGAGAACAAAGTAAAGTTAAACTTAGAGAAGCGAATTGAATCAATGGGAATGGAAGACAAAATCTTTCGTGTAATCGTCCCAGAAGAAGAAGAGACAGAAGTGAAGAACGGTAAAAAGAAAACAGCTATGAAGAAAGTTTTCCCTGGTTATGTTTTGACTGAAATGGCGATGACAGATGACTCTTGGTTTGTTGTTCGTAACACACCTGGTGTAACAGGTTTCGTTGGTTCAACAGGTTCAGGTTCAAAGCCAACACCATTGTTACCAGAAGAAGCGAGTCAAATCTTAAAGCGTATGGGCGTTCAAGAAGCAGCTCAAGAGATTGATTTTGAAGTCAAGGAAACTGTCCGTGTTACAGATGGTCCGTTTGGTAACTTTACTGGAACAATTGAAAACATCGACATGGATAAACAAAAAATTAAAGTTCATGTTAATATGTTTGGCCGTGAGACACCAGTTGAGCTTGATTTTACTCAAATAGAAAAATTATAGTCAACCACTTGCATATTTTGAGGAAAGATGCTAGAATTTTTATGTTTCGTATGGCTTGAAAAAAGCTATTGTAAAAATGAGTGGGAGGGGCATCTCATATGACCCCAGTTACCACATCACGGACTTTAAGGAGGTGTGTCTCGTGGCTAAAAAAGTAGTAGACGTTGTAAAACTGCAAATTCCTGCAGGTAAAGCTAACCCAGCTCCGCCAGTAGGTCCTGCACTAGGTCAAGCTGGTGTTAACATCATGGGATTTTGTAAGGAATTTAACGCACAAACACAGGATGAAGCTGGTATGATTATCCCGGTTGAAATTTCGGTTTATGAAGACCGTTCATTTACATTCGTAACCAAAACGCCACCGGCTGCAGTTCTTCTAAAGAAAGCGGCTGGTATTGAATCAGGTTCAGGTGAGCCAAACCGTAATAAGGTGGCTACTGTTAAGCGTGATCAAGTACGTGAAATCGCTGAAACAAAAATGCCTGACTTAAACGCTGCTGACGTTGATGCGGCTGTGCGCATGGTTGAAGGTACTGCACGCAGCATGGGTATTAATGTTGAAGACTAATACCACCGTCAGTTATTAGTTGTGAAAGTAGGTTGCGAAAGATTTTTCGCAACCTTTATTACGCGTAAAACATGTTCAGAGGTTTGTGTAAAAGCCAATACACAACCTGCTGTCTTCGCCTAAAGGCTCGTTCTGAAACGAGTTGACTTTAGTGGGAGGTTCAACCGTTAAAACCACATTGAGGAGGAAATTAAAATGGCTAAGAGAGGTAAAAAGTATCAAGAGGCTTTAAAGCTTGTTGATCGTACGCAAGCTTATGAAGTTAACGAAGCAATTGAGTTAGTGAAGAAAACGACAGCTGCTAATTTTGATGAAACTGTTGAAGCGGCTTTTCGCCTAGGTGTAGACCCTAAGAAAGCGGATCAACAAATTCGTGGAGCGATGGTTTTACCACATGGTACAGGTAAAACTCAGCGCGTTCTAGTAATCGCTAAAGGTGATAAAGCAAAAGAAGCAGAAGCTGCAGGTGCAGATTACGTTGGTGATCAAGAATACATTGATCAAATCAACAAAGGTTGGTTCGAGTTCGACGTAGTTGTAGCAACACCTGATATGATGGCTGAAGTTGGTAAGTTAGGCCGTGTTTTAGGACCTAAAGGCTTAATGCCAAACCCTAAAACAGGTACAGTAACTTTTGAAATCGAAAAAGCTGTTCAAGAAATCAAAGCAGGTAAAGTTGAATACCGTGTAGATAAAGCGGGTAACATTCATGTACCAATTGGAAAAGTTTCATTCGATAATCAAAAGCTAGTTGAAAACTTCGAAGCAATTACAGAAACGTTAGTAAAAGCTAAGCCGCAAACTTCTAAAGGCACTTATATGCGTAATGCTTCCGTTTCATCGACTATGGGTCCTGGTATTCGTGTTGATGTTACAAGCTACGTGAAAAAGTAATTGACTTTAGAGTGGTAATTGTTATATAATTGATTCCGTTGTGAAAATTGAATGTTAATTATACCGTAGACAGCAGGAGCGATTATTCGCTTAAATTTTCCTGCCGAGGTGTGTGAACGTATATTTTGTACAAGTATATTATTGTACAACATTGTCTATTCATGCCTCCATGTCTACATGGAGGCATTTTTTAATAGCGCGAAAACACCTTATCGGTATGATGATAAATAACTAGGGGGTGGAACGATGAGCAAAGGTCAAGTACTAGAACACAAAAAGCAACAAGTTGAGATGATCGCTGAAGGTATCCAAAACAGTAAAACATCTGTCCTTGTTGATTACCGTGGTCTAAATGTTGATCAAGTAAGCGAACTTCGTCAACAACTACGTGAAGCGGGTGTAGATTTCCGTGTTTACAAAAACACTATGACACGCCGAGCAGTAGAGCAAGCTGGTTTTGAGGAACTAAATGAAGTATTAGAAGGCCCAACAGCTATTGCTTTCTGTAAGGAAGATGCAGTAGCTCCAGCTAAAGTTCTAGGTCAATTCGCTAAAGAAAACGAAGCTCTAGAATTTAAGGGTGGCGTAATCGAAGGTCAAATTGCAACTGTAGACCAGTTGAAAGAACTTTCAGAATTACCATCTCATGAAGGACTTGTATCTATGCTACTTAGCGTATTACAAGCACCAGTACGAAACTTCGCATACGCGACACAAGCTATTGCGGAGCAGAAAGAAGAAGAAGGCGCTTAATAGCGTTTTAGCCGGATAAATAACATTTATAAATTATTTAAGGAGGAACTTAATCATGACTAAAGAGCAAATCATTGACGCGGTTAAGGAAATGTCAGTTTTAGAATTAAATGAATTAGTAAAAGCAATTGAAGAGGAGTTTGGTGTATCAGCAGCGGCACCAGTTGCAGCAGCAGGTGCAGCAGCAGGTGGCGAAGCTGAGGAAGAGCAAACTGAATTCGACGTTGTATTAGAAGACGCTGGTGCTTCTAAGATCAAGGTTGTTAAAGCAGTTCGCGAAATCACTGGCTTAGGCTTAAAAGATGCTAAAGAGCTAGTTGACAACGCTCCTGGTACAATTAAAGAAGCAGTTGCAAAAGAAGAAGCAGAACAGATGAAAGAGCAGCTAGAAGAAACTGGCGCGAAAATCGAATTAAAATAAATTATTTATAAGTTAAATAAGCTCGCTGAGAAAAATCAGCGAGCTTATGTTTATTGATGATGAAATTGAATGTTTTCAAGAAGGTGAAAAGTCATGAGTGAACATTATTTTACGAACAATCCCCAAAGTGACAGTAAACCATTTCAATTCCAGACTACGATTAACTCTTACAACTTGTCTTTTGAAACAGATGATGGCGTTTTTTCTAAGAAGCAAATTGATTATGGAACGCGTGTGTTATTGGAGCAATTTATAGCTCCTGGTGTCGAAGGTGATCTGCTTGATGTTGGCTGCGGGTACGGGCCTATCGGTATAACGTTAGGGAAATCATACCCTGAGCGTCAAGTTGATCTGATTGATATCAATGAACGCGCTGTTTCATTAGCGAATCAAAATCTGCAACTTAATCAAATTAGTAATGCACAAGCATTTGTTAGTGATGGCATAGATGGCTTTTCTGAGAAGAGTTATGCTGCTGTGGTAACAAATCCTCCGTTTCGAGCAGGGAAGCAAGTTGTGGTTGAAATGATTCAAGATAGTTTTTTGAAGCTAAAGAATTATGGTGAGCTGTGGCTAGTTGCTCAAAAAAAGCAAGGTGCTCCTTCATTGAAAAATAAGATGGAAGAACAGTTTAATAATGTTGAGGTTATTAAACGTGATAAAGGATATTATGTATTGAAATCCAAAAGAATTGACTAGCTATTTGCTGTGTGATAGTATTAAAAAATGCCAATAGATACGTTTCTTTGTCAAGTTATTTTTTTAGAAACTTTTAAACGTATATATGAGTGTTTATAAACCAATAATGAAATCATTAGGGTGTTTATAGATATATAGTTTATCATTTTTTTGTTAAGTTGTATATCCTGAAGTTTAGTTATAGTTTGATATCACATTTGTTGTTAGGACAAATGTTATCTATATATGCTTGTGAAACTTGGTTGATCAGGCAAGTTCGGCATGCCTTTGTGCCGAATTGTTTTTAGTAGTAGAAAGAGCCAAGAGCTTTCCTGCTACATAAGGGTGACACTTAGGCTCCTGTCATTTAGTTGGAGCTAAGTTTTCTTTACTTTAAATATTGGTTGTTTGAGGGGTGAAGCAGTTGACAGGTCAACTAGTTCAATATGGTCGACACCGCCAGCGTAGAAGTTACGCTAGAATTAACGAGGTGCAGGAGTTACCGAATCTAATTGAGATTCAAACTGCATCTTATAAGTGGTTCTTAGATGAAGGATTAAGAGAAATGTTTGCGGATATTTCTCCGGTAGAGGATTTCACAGGAAATCTTTCATTAGAGTTTGTAGATTATTCATTAGGAGAACCAAAATACCCAGTGGGTGAATCGAAGGAACGTGATGTAACACATAATGCACCTTTACGTGTTAAAGTTCGCCTTCTAAACAAAGAAACAGGAGAAGTTAAAGAGCAAGAAGTGTTTATGGGTGATTTCCCATTAATGACAGACACAGGCACCTTTATTATTAATGGTGCAGAACGTGTTATTGTTTCACAGCTTGTTCGTTCTCCAAGTGTATACTTCAATGAAAAGATTGATAAAAACGGGAAACATGGTTACACAGCAACTGTAATTCCTAGCCGTGGTGCTTGGTTAGAGTTTGAAACGGATGCAAAAGATGTTGTGCATGTTCGAATTGACCGCACTCGTAAACTACCGATTACGGTGTTATTACGTGCTTTAGGTTTCAGTTCTGATGATGAGATTATCGATTTATTAGGTGATAATGAATATATAAGAAACACGTTAGAAAAAGATAACACTGAAGATAGTGAGAAAGCGTTAATCGAAATCTATGAACGCTTACGTCCTGGTGAACCACCAACGGCAGAAAACGCAAAAAGCTTACTATATTCTCGTTTCTTTGACCCGAAGCGTTATGACTTAGCGCGCGTAGGTCGTTATAAAATGAACAAAAAGCTTCATATTAAAGATCGTTTATTTAACCAAACGTTAGCCGAGACAATTGCTGATGAGGAAACAGGAGAAGTAATTGCGCGTAAAGGTGACAAATTAAATCGTCGCTTGCTTGATGAATTAATTCCTTATCTAGAGAAGTCAGAAGAAGCTACAGGCGAAAAGGTTATAGAACCACAGGATGGAGTGCTAGATGACCCTGTGAAAATCCAGTCCGTTAAAATTGTAGACCCTACTGATGCGGATGGTGAAAAGACATTAAATGTTATTAGCAACGGAAATGTTGAAGAAGAAGTAAAGCATATTACATATGCTGACATCATCGCATCTATTAGTTACTTCTTTAACATTTTACACACGGTAGGAAATACAGACGATATTGATCATTTAGGTAACCGTCGTTTACGTTCAGTTGGTGAATTACTGCAAAACCAATTCCGTATTGGTTTATCTCGTATGGAGCGTGTGATTCGTGAGCGTATGTCCATCCAAGATACTGAGTCAATCACACCTCAACAATTAATTAACATAAGACCGGTTATTGCATCGATAAAAGAGTTTTTTGGTAGCTCACAGTTATCGCAGTTTATGTACCAAACAAACCCATTAGCTGAATTAACTCACAAACGTCGTTTATCCGCTTTAGGACCAGGTGGACTGACTCGTGAACGTGCTGGTATGGAAGTGCGTGACGTTCACTATTCTCACTATGGTCGTATGTGTCCGATCGAGACGCCAGAAGGACCGAACATCGGTTTAATTAACTCGCTCTCTTCGTATGCGAAAGTTAATCCTTTTGGGTTTATTGAGACGCCATATCGTAAGGTAGACCATGATACGGGTAAAGTGACAGGTCAAACAGATTATTTAACAGCTGACGAAGAAGATAACTATATTGTTGCTCAGGCTAACGCACGTCTAAATGACGATGGTACGTTTGTTGATGAAGAAGTTATTGCTCGTTTCCGCGGTGAGAACATTGTTGTTTCGCGCGATCAAATTGATTACATGGACGTATCACCAAAGCAGGTTGTATCAGCTGCAACAGCTTGTATTCCATTTTTAGAGAATGATGACTCCAACCGTGCTTTAATGGGTGCAAACATGCAACGCCAGGCTGTACCTTTAATTGAGCCTGATTCCCCAATCGTCGGAACTGGTATGGAATATGTATCTGGTAAAGACTCAGGTGCAGCGGTTGTTTGTCAGCATGAAGGAATAGTTGAAAAGGTAGAAGCTAAAGAAGTTCATGTTAGAAGAATTGAAATGGTAGATGGTAAAGAAGTTGAAGGTGACTTAGATCGCTACCGTTTCCAAAAATTCATCCGTTCTAACCAAGGTTCTTGTTATAACCAGAAGCCAATTGTATCCAAGGGCGACCGCCTTGAAAAAGGTGAAGTCATTGCCGATGGACCATCGATGGACCAAGGTGAGTTAGCGTTAGGTAGAAATGCTTTAGTTGCCTTTATGACTTGGGATGGTTATAACTATGAGGATGCGGTAATCATGAGTGACCGCCTTGTTAAAGGTGATGTGTTCACATCTATTCATATTGAAGAATTTGAATCTGAAGCAAGAGACACGAAGTTAGGACCAGAAGAGATCACACGTGATATCCCGAATGTTGGTGAAGATGCTCTTAAAAACCTTGATGAAAACGGAATTATTCGTGTAGGCGCTGAAGTAACAGATGGTGATATTTTAGTAGGTAAAGTTACGCCTAAAGGAATGACCGAACTGTCCGCTGAAGAACGATTACTACATGCAATATTTGGAGAGAAAGCCCGTGAAGTAAGAGATACCTCATTGCGTGTACCTCACGGTGGTGGCGGTATTGTTCACGACGTTAAAGCGTTCAACCGCGTAGATGGTGATGAGCTATCACCAGGTGTGAATAAGCTAGTGCGTGTGTATATCGTACAAAAACGTCGAATTTCTGAAGGGGATAAGATGGCAGGTCGTCATGGTAACAAGGGTGTTATTTCACGCATTTTACCAGAAGAAGATATGCCATTCTTACCAGACGGAACACCGGTAGATGTCATGCTTAACCCATTAGGTGTACCTTCACGTATGAACATTGGCCAGGTATTAGAGCTACATTTAGGAATGGCCGCACGTGAATTAGACATTAAAGTTGCGACGCCAGTTTTTGACGGTGCCGATGAAGAAGATGTTTGGGAAACAATGGAAGAAGCAGGGTTGCCACGTGATGGTAAAACGGTTCTTTATGACGGCCGTACTGGTGATGCATTCGACAACCGTGTATCTGTCGGTGTGATGTATATGATTAAACTAGAACACATGGTAGATGATAAGCTGCACGCCCGTTCTACAGGACCTTATTCACTAGTTACCCAACAGCCTCTAGGTGGTAAAGCGCAGTTTGGTGGTCAGCGTTTCGGTGAGATGGAAGTTTGGGCACTTGAAGCTTATGGTGCTGCTTATACACTACAAGAATTGCTAACAGTTAAGTCTGACGACGTAGTTGGTCGTGTTAAGACGTATGAAGCAATTGTTAAAGGTGAGAATTTACCTGAACCTGGTGTTCCAGAGTCATTCCGTGTACTAATTAAAGAACTCCAAAGCCTTGGCATGGACGTGAAAATGTTAACTGATGACGAAACAGAAATTGACATGCGTGATTTAGAGGATGATGAGCAGTCATCTGATCAGTTAAATGTAAACATTGAGAAGAATGAACCTGAAGAATCAACTGAATAACGAACACTTAACAATATATTGTTGGAAAAAATAAGGGAGGTAGGCTCCTTGATCGATGTAAATAGATTTGAATATATGAAAATTGGCTTAGCGGCATCGGAGAAGATTCGTGCGTGGTCGTATGGTGAAGTTAAAAAGCCTGAGACTATTAACTACCGTACGCTAAAACCAGAAAAAGATGGACTTTTCTGTGAGAGAATTTTTGGACCAACAAAAGACTGGGAGTGCCATTGCGGTAAATACAAACGTGTACGCTATAAAGGTATTGTTTGTGATCGTTGTGGTGTTGAGGTAACTAAAGCGAAAGTTCGCCGTGAGCGTATGGGGCACATTGAATTAGCTGCCCCAATTTCTCACATCTGGTATTTTAAAGGTATTCCAAGTCGTATGGGGTTAGTGCTTGACCTATCACCTCGCGCATTAGAAGAAGTAATTTATTTTGCGGCTTATATCGTAACAGAGCCAGGTGATACGCCGTTAGAGAAAAAGCAATTATTATCTGAAAAAGAATACCGTGCCTATTATGATAAGTACGGTAAATCTTTCAAAGCACAAATGGGCGCAGAAGCAATTCGTAAGTTATTACAAGATGTCGATTTAGAAGGGGAAGTTGCTGATCTAAAAGAAGAGTTAAAAACAGCCCAAGGTCAGCGTCGTACTCGTGCGATTAA
This sequence comes from Alkalibacillus silvisoli, assembly GCF_039521975.1. NCBI lineage: Bacteria > Bacillati > Bacillota > Bacilli > Caryophanales > Bacillaceae > Alkalibacillus > Alkalibacillus silvisoli. The sequence continues at coordinate 25,732 of NZ_BAAACZ010000028.1, forward strand.
ACGTTTAGAGGTATTAGAATCATTCCGTCACTCTGGTAACGACCCAGCTTGGATGATTCTTGATGTGTTACCTATTATTCCACCAGAATTAAGGCCGATGGTTCAACTAGATGGTGGGCGTTTTGCAACTTCTGACTTAAACGATTTATACCGTCGTGTGATTAACCGTAACAATCGACTGAAACGTTTACTTGATTTAGGTGCGCCAACGATTATCGTTCAGAACGAAAAACGTATGCTACAAGAGTCAGTAGACGCACTAATTGATAATGGACGTCGTGGTCGACCGGTTACTGGACCAGGAAACCGCCCATTAAAATCTTTATCTCACATGTTAAAAGGTAAGCAAGGTCGTTTCCGCCAAAACCTACTTGGTAAACGTGTTGATTATTCTGGTCGTTCTGTAATTGTAGTAGGACCTAACTTGAAGATGTATCAGTGTGGTCTGCCAAAAGAAATGGCCATTGAACTATTTAAGCCATTTGTTATGCGCGAGTTAGTTGAGCGTGGATTAGCGCACAATATTAAATCAGCTAAACGTAATATTGAGCGTTTACGCCCAGAAATTTGGGATGTATTAGAAGACGTTATTAAGGAGCACCCAGTGCTATTAAACCGTGCACCAACACTGCACCGTCTTGGTATTCAGTCGTTTGAGCCTGTGTTAGTGGAAGGTCGTGCTATTCGTCTTCACCCATTAGTGTGTACAGCATATAACGCAGACTTTGATGGTGACCAAATGGCTGTGCACGTTCCATTATCACCAGAAGCTCAATCAGAAGCTCGTGTACTAATGTTAGCAGCTCAAAACATTTTGAACCCTAAAGACGGTAAGCCAGTTGTTACGCCGTCGCAGGATATGGTATTAGGTAACTACTACTTAACGTTAGAACGTCAAGGGGCACTTGGTGAAGGCAGACTATTCTCAACGCCTGCTGAAGCGTTAACTGCTTATGAAAATGGTTATGTACATTTACACAGCCGAGTTGGTGTGCAAGCTAGCTCGTTACAAAATCCTAGGTTCACAGAAGAACAAAACAAAAAGGTCTTACTAACAACCGTTGGTAAATTGATCTTCAACGAGATTTTACCTAGTTCGTTCCCTTATATAAATGAACCGACATCATCTAACTTAGAAATTGAAACACCAGATCTATATTTTGTTGACCCTACAGAAGACTTAAAAGAGGTGTATCAATCTCGTGAGTTAGTAGCGCCATTTAAAAAAGGTATATTAGGCGATATTATCTCAGAAGTCTTTAAGTATTATAAGCTTTCAGAGACATCTAAGATGCTTGATCGTATGAAAGACTTAGGTTTCAAGTATTCGACGAAAGCTGGTATAACAATTGGTGTATCTGACATCGTTGTATTAGGTGATAAAGAACGCGTACTAGATGAAGCGCAATCAAAAGTTGACAAAGTGACTAAACAATTCCGTAGAGGTTTAATTACTGAAAGTGAACGTTATGACCGCGTAATCGCCATTTGGACTGAGGCTAAAGATGAAATCCAAGATAAACTGATGTTATCTTTAGATACCCTTAACCCAATCTACATGATGAGTGACTCTGGTGCGCGTGGTAACGCATCTAACTTTACGCAGCTTGCAGGTATGCGTGGTTTAATGGCTAACCCGTCTGGTAAAATCATTGAACTACCAATTAAATCAAGCTTCCGTGAAGGTTTAACAGTATTAGAATACTTCATTTCGACTCACGGTGCGCGTAAAGGTCTAGCCGATACAGCGCTTAAGACAGCTGACTCAGGTTATCTAACCCGTCGTCTAGTTGATGTTGCACAAGATGTCATTATTCGTGAAGAGGATTGCGGAACAGATCGTGGTATGACAGTTGAAACGTTACGTGAAGGTAATGAAATCATTGTTCCGTTATACGATCGTTTAGTTGGTCGTACAGCATTTAAGTCAGTTAAGCATCCAGATAAAGAAGAAGTATTAATTCAACGTAATGAACTGATTACAGAAGATATTGCTAAAGATATCGTTGAATCAGGTGTAGAAGAAGTTGTTATTCGTTCAGTATTCACTTGTAACACGCATCATGGTGCTTGTAAGAAGTGTTATGGTCGTAATATGGCTACAGGTGACCAAGTGGATGTTGGTGAAGCAGTTGGTATTATTGCAGCGCAATCAATTGGTGAACCAGGTACACAGCTGACAATGCGTACATTCCACACAGGTGGTGTAGCAGGAGATGACATTACACAAGGTTTACCGCGTATTCAAGAGGTATTCGAAGCTCGTAACCCTAAAGGTCAAGCATCAATCAGTGAAATCCATGGTACAGTTAAAGAAATCAATGAATTTAAGGATAAGAAAGAAATTGTTATCCAAGGTGATGTTGAGCCAAGGACTTACACAGCTTTATATAACGCGCGAATGAAAGTACAAGAAGGAGACCAAGTAACCCCAGGCCAGCCATTAGTTGAAGGTTCTATTGACCCGAAAGAACTAATAAATGTTCAAGGATTACAAGGTGTCCAGGAGTACTTATTAAAAGAAGTACAAAAAGTTTACCGTATGCAAGGTGTTGAAATCAGTGATAAGCACGTTGAAGTTATGGTAAGACAGATGTTACGTAAAGTACGTGTGATTGAAGCTGGCGATACAGAACTGCTTCCAGGTTCATTGATGGACTTCCAGCAGTTTAAAGAGGCGAACCATGACGTGCTAGTTCAAGGTGGTCAACCAGCTGTTGCGAAACCAATCATCTTAGGTATTACGAAAGCGTCACTTGAAACGGATTCATTCTTATCTGCTGCATCATTCCAGGAGACAACACGTGTCTTAACAGATGCTGCGATTAAAGGTAAGTATGATGAGTTGATGGGTCTAAAAGAGAACGTTATTATCGGTAAGTTAGTCCCAGCAGGAACGGGTCTAAATCGTTACCGCAATTTACAACCAGTTAAAGACGAACCAGAAGTTGAAGAAGTAAAAGAGGCAGAAGAGGTTACGACTGAAATATAAGAGTGGAGAGCACTGTCATACGTGGCGGTGCTCAAACCACTTCATACTTTAGATCAAAACAAAAACAAGTTGATTGCACCGATGAACAAAATAAAAGCTCAAATTATTTTATTACAATATTCGTTGACATAAATTTGTCTCAGTGATAATATATCAAAGGTGCTTCATTTAACCTTGTTACTTTGGAGGATGAAAAGATGTCTTATGAAAAAGTAGCACAGGCACAAAAGCAGTTGAGAATTGGAGCAAAGCAAGTGCTAAAATCCATTAAAAATGGTGAAGTGCTAGAAGTCGTTATTGCAACTGATGCAGAGCGACATGTAACAGATAAAATCGTTAAACAAGCTGAACAACAAAACGTTCCAGTTTATGAAGTTGATTCTATGAAAGAATTAGGTCAAGCGACTGGAATCGATGTTGGCGCAGCGACAGTGGCAATCACTAAATAACTTTATATGTGAATAGCATATAATGTTTCTTTTTTGCCAATTTATGAACCACCTGGATGTGTGGGATTACAAAAGATTGAAAGGAGGAAAATCAAATGCCTACAATTAACCAACTTGTACGTAAAGGTCGTAAATCTAAAAAAGCAGGTTCAGACGCTCCAGCGTTAAACAAAGGTTATGACTCTCAAAGAAAACGCCAGACAGATAACCCTGCACCTCAAAAGCGTGGAGTATGTACACGTGTTGCAACAATGACACCGAAGAAGCCAAACTCAGCACTTCGTAAATATGCCCGTGTACGTTTATCAAACCAAATTGAGGTTACAGCATATATCCCGGGTATTGGTCACAACCTACAAGAGCACAGTGTTGTACTAATTCGCGGTGGACGTGTTAAGGACTTACCAGGTGTGCGTTACCATATCGTTCGTGGTGCATTAGACACTGCAGGTGTTGAAGGTCGTATGCAAGGTCGTTCTAAGTACGGTGCAAAGCGACCAAAAAAATAAACGTTATTTAAAACAACAAGTGAAGGGAGGATAACCCATGCCACGTAAAGGAGCAGTACCAAAAAGAGATGTACTACCAGATCCAATTCACAACTCAAAGCTAGTTACTCGTTTAATCAACCAAATTATGGTTGATGGTAAAAAGGGAACTGCACAAAAGATTCTATATAGCGCATTTGATCTAGTACAAGAGCGTAGCGGTCAAAACCCTATGGATGTATTTGAAGAGGCGATGAAAAACGTTATGCCAGTACTTGAAGTTCGTGCTAGACGTGTTGGTGGTTCTAACTACCAAGTACCAGTTGAAGTTCGCCCTGAGCGTCGTCAAGCATTAGGTCTACGTTTTATCGTAAACTATGCAAGGCTTCGTGGTGAGAAGACAATGGAAGAACGTCTTGCTAATGAAGTTCTAGATGCTGCAAATAATACAGGTGCAGCGGTGAGACGCCGTGAAGAAATGCACAAGATGGCAGAAGCGAACAAAGCATTCGCTCACTATCGTTGGTAATCAATCTAATTTAAATTCAAATACAGGAAGGAGAAATTATTATGCCAAGAGAGTTCTCCTTAGACAAGTATCGTAATATCGGCATTATGGCTCACATCGATGCTGGTAAAACAACAGCTACTGAACGTATCTTATTTTACACAGGTCGTATTCATAAGCTGGGAGAAACTCACGAAGGTGCTTCCCAAATGGACTGGATGGACCAAGAGCAAGAGCGTGGTATTACTATCACATCTGCTGCTACTACAGCCCAGTGGAATGACCATCGTATTAATATTATCGATACACCAGGACACGTAGACTTCACTGTAGAGGTTGAGCGTTCCTTGCGTGTACTAGACGGATCTGTAGCCTTACTTGACGCTCAGTCAGGAGTTGAACCACAAACAGAAACGGTTTGGCGACAAGCTACTACTTACGGAGTTCCACGTGTTGTTTTCATTAACAAAATGGATAAAATGGGTGCAGATTACCTATATTCTGTAAGTACTCTTGAAGATCGTCTAGGTGCTAATGCGCACCCAATTCAGTTACCAATCGGTGCTGAAGATGACTTTAATGGAATTATTGATTTAGTAGAAATGAAAGCTTATTTCTACGGAGATGATTTAGGTAACAAGATTACATCTGGAGAAATCCCGGATGAGTACAAAGATCAAGCTGAAGAGTATCGTACTCGTCTAGTAGAGGCTATAGCTGAATTAGATGAAGATTTAATGGAGAAATACCTAGAGGGAGAAGAGTTCACAACAGATGAATTGAAAAAAGCGATTCGTCGTGCAACATGTGATGTTGAATTCTACCCAGTACTAGTGGGGTCTGCGTTTAAGAATAAAGGTGTTCAATTACTTCTAAATGCAGTTATTGATTACTTGCCTTCTCCACTAGATGTACCAGCAATTGAAGGTCATGTAGCTGGTACAGATGAAAAGGTTATCCGTAATCCAGATGACAAGGAGCCTTTTTCAGCGCTTGCATTTAAAGTTGCAACAGATCCATTTGTCGGTAAAATCACATTCTTCCGAGTGTACTCAGGTATTTTAGAGAGTGGTTCATATGTGAAGAACTCTACGAAAGACAAGCGCGAGCGTGTCGGTCGTATCCTACAAATGCATGCAAACCACCGAGAAGAAGTTAGTGCTGTATATTCAGGTGATATTGCAGCGGGTGTGGGTCTTAAAGATACAGGTACAGGCGATACACTTTGTGCAGAGAAGGACAATGTTATTTTAGAGTCAATGGAATTCCCTGACCCAGTTATCGCTGTTGCGATTGAACCGAAGTCAAAAGCGGACCAAGATAAAATGGGTATTGCTTTAGGTAAACTTGCTGAAGAAGATCCAACATTCCAAACTGAAACAAACGAAGAGACAGGTCAAACGATCATTCATGGTATGGGTGAGCTTCACCTAGACATTATCGTAGACCGTCTAAAGCGTGAGTTTAAAGTAGAAGCTAACGTTGGTGCTCCACAAGTTGCTTATCGTGAAACTTTCCGTGCTTCAGCTCAAGTTGAAGGTAAATTCGTACGTCAGTCTGGTGGTCGTGGTCAATACGGTCACGTTTGGATTGAATTCGAACCAAATGAAGAAGGCGCAGGCTATGAATTCATCGATAAAATTGTTGGTGGTGTTGTACCACGTGAATATATCCCAGCTGTAGGGCAAGGGATTAAAGAAACGATGGAAAATGGTGTGCTTGCCGGATATCCATTAATCGATGTTAAAGCGACACTTTATGACGGTTCATACCACGATGTAGACTCAAACGAAACAGCGTTCAAAGTAGCTGCATCTATGGCACTTAAAGAAGCTAAGAATAAATGTCAACCAGTTCTTCTTGAACCAATGATGAAAGTAGAAATTGTTGTCCCTGAAGAGTATATGGGTGATATCATGGGTGATGTTACATCACGCCGTGGACGCGTAGAAGGTATGGGCGCACGCGGTAACGCATCAGTTGTAGATGCATTCGTTCCACTTTCAGAGATGTTTGGTTATGCAACAGCACTTCGTTCAAACACGCAAGGTCGTGGAACTTACACAATGCACTTCAGCCACTACGAAGAAGTTCCTAAATCAATTTCAGAAGAAATTATTAAGAAAAATAGTGGCCAATAATTGATTTTTTAACTTAATTTTCGTATAAAGGTATTGTAAGTAGTTATCTTTCGGGGTTAAACCTCGAAAGATAACCTAACAATATAAATACATTAAAACAATTTTTTTAAGGAGGAAATATAAATGTCAAAAGAAAAATTTGATCGTTCCAAGCCCCATGTTAATATTGGGACTATTGGACACGTTGACCACGGAAAAACTACTTTAACTGCAGCAATCACTACAGTATTAAACAAAAAATCTGGTTCAGGTGAAGCTATGGCTTATGACCAGATCGATGGTGCTCCTGAAGAGAAAGAGCGTGGAATCACAATCTCAACTGCGCACGTTGAGTATGAAACTGACAACCGTCACTATGCACACGTTGACTGCCCAGGTCACGCTGACTATGTTAAAAACATGATCACTGGTGCGGCGCAAATGGACGGTGCGATTCTAGTTGTATCTGCAGCTGACGGCCCGATGCCACAGACTCGTGAGCACATCCTACTTTCTCGTCAGGTTGGTGTACCAGCAATTGTTGTATTCCTAAACAAGTGCGACATGGTAGATGACGAAGAGCTATTAGAATTAGTAGAAATGGAAGTACGTGACCTACTAGGTGAATACGACTTCCCTGGTGATGACATCCCAGTTGTTAAAGGTTCTGCTTTAATGGCAATCGAAGGTCAAGAGCAATATGAAAACGCAATTGTTGAATTAATGGAAGCTGTTGATGAGTACATTCCAAACCCAGACCGTGACACTGACAAGCCATTCATGATGCCAGTTGAGGACGTATTCTCAATCACTGGTCGTGGTACAGTTGCTACTGGTCGTGTAGAGCGTGGCCAAGTATCAGTTGGTGATGAAGTAGACGTTATTGGTATGGCTGAAGAGACAGGTAAGACTACTGTAACTGGTGTTGAAATGTTCCGTAAGCTACTAGACTACGCTGAAGCTGGTGACAACATTGGTGCACTACTACGTGGTGTATCTCGTGAGGATATCAGCCGTGGGCAAGTTCTAGCTAAGCCTGGCACAATCACGCCACACACTCAGTTCAAAGCTGAAGTTTATGTACTATCAAAAGAAGAAGGTGGACGTCACACTCCATTTTTCACTAACTACCGCCCACAATTCTACTTCCGTACAACGGACGTTACTGGTGTAATCCAACTACCAGAAGGTGTAGAGATGGTAATGCCTGGTGATAACGTAGAAATGGACGTTGATCTTATTGCTCCAATCGCAATTGAAGAAGGTACTAAATTCTCAATTCGCGAAGGTGGCCGTACAGTAGGCGCTGGCGTAGTTGCTACAATCGTTAAGTAATTAAACAACGTATTATAAAAAACTACCGTGGTAACTGACCTCGGTAGTTTTTTAATTGATCCCTTTACTCCATCAGGTGTTATCTTTTTGGAATAAATGATAAGTTGCTATCCTATTAAAAGAGATACGCTATTGAAAACGTCAAGACAACTCTATTTTTTGAACTTACAGGCGCTATTTTTCTGAATATTATCTTAGGACTTGAAATTTATCGTCTAGGTTTGTATAATATTTGAGTGGCTGCAAATGAAATATAGCGATTTCCCTTGAAATAAAAGAGAGATTTATATATAATGAGTAATGTTGCAGCCCTAACAAGGCGATGAAGTGGAAGGTTGCTGACACACCCGGCCCCTTTGCCATGGCAAGGTGTGGGGAAATTTCCGCGGAGAATGTCTGTTGAAAAGATAGGCGATAAAGGAGGGAAAGTAATGGCAAACGAAAAGATTCGTATCAGATTAAAAGCTTATGATCACAAAATTTTAGATCAATCGGCTGAAAAGATCGTAGAAACGGCAAAGCGTGCTGGAGCAGAGGTTTCTGGTCCAATCCCATTGCCAACTGAGCGCTCTGTTTATACAGTCTTACGTGCAACACATAAGTACAAAGATGCTCGTGAACAGTTCGAGATGCGTACACACAAGCGTTTGATTGATATCTTGAGCCCGACTCCACAAACAGTGGATTCATTAATGCGTTTAGATTTACCATCTGGCGTAGATATCGAAATTAAATTATAAATTTTTTAGGAGGTGTAACGGATGGCGCAAGGAATCTTAGGACGAAAAGTCGGTATGACTCAACTTTTCTCTGAAAATGGAGAGTTAATCCCGGTAACAGTCGTTCAAGCTGAAGGTAATACTGTTCTTCAGAAAAAGACAGTAGAAAACGATGGGTATGAAGCAGTACAGATTGGTTTTGCAAATCAAAAACCAAACAACACAAACAAAGCAGAAAAAGGTCATGCTGAGAAAGCAGAAGCTGAACCTAAGCGCTTCGTTCGCGAAGTCCGTGACGCAAACCTTGACGAATATGAAGTAGGTCAAGAGTTAAGCGTTGATATGTTTGAACCTGGACAAATGGTAGATGTAACAGGAACTTCAAAAGGTAAAGGTTTCCAAGGTGCAATCAAGAGGCACAATCAAAGCCGTGGACCTGAAACTCATGGTTCCAATTTCCACCGTGCCCCAGGTGCGATGGGTGTAATTGACCCAATGCGTGTATTCAAAGGTATGAAAGGCCCTGGTCAAATGGGTGGCGAGACTGTCACAATCCAAAACCTTGAAGTGGTTAAAGTAGACGCTGAAAACAACTTAATCCTTATAAAAGGTAATGTACCAGGCGCAAAAAAATCTTACGTAAAAGTTTCAAGTGCAGTTAAGGCGTAACAATTAACTAACGAAGGGAGGATATGTCATGCCTAAAGTAGCACTATACAACCAAGCAGGTTCTCAAGTAGGAGACGCTGAACTTAGAGAAAGCGTGTTTGGAATTGAGCCTAATGAAAATGTCTTACAAGATGCAGTTGTTATGCAACAATCTAGTAAGCGTCAAGGATCTCATAAAGTTAAAGGTCGCTCAGAAGTTAGTGGTGGTGGACGTAAGCCGTGGCGCCAAAAAGGTACTGGCCGTGCACGTCAAGGATCAATCCGCTCACCTCAGTGGGTTGGTGGTGGAACAGTATTTGGCCCAACACCTCGTAGCTATAGTTACAAGCTACCTAAAAAAGTTCGTCGTTTAGCTTTAGTTTCAGCACTAGCTTCAAAAGTGAAAACTGAAGACATCTATGTGCTTGATGAATTAAACATCGAAGCACCAAAAACAAAAGAAATCGTTACAATGTTAAACAACTTCAATTTAGAAGGTAAGACGTTAATCGTGACTGCTGGCACTAACGAAAATGTTGAGCGTTCTGCTAACAACATTCAAGGTGTTGAAGTATTAACAGTTGATGATATTAACGTATTAGATTTAGTGAAGCATGACACGCTGCTAATTACTAAAGAAGCAGCTGATCAAGCAGGGGAGGTGCTTGCATAATGAAAGAACCAAGAGATATCATTAAGCGCCCAATTATTACAGAACACTCTGCGGATTTAATGGCTGAGAAGAAGTACACGTTTGAAGTTTCACCAAAAGCTAATAAGACTGAAATCAAAAAAGCTGTAGAAGAAATCTTCAACGTAAAAGTAGAAAAAGTTAACACTCTAAACTTAAAAGGTAAGTTTAGAAGAATGGGTCGTTACGGTGGATATCGTCCAGACCGTAAGAAAGCTATTGTTCAACTTACTGAAGACAGTGAAGAACTAGACTTCTTTGAAACTGTATAATAAAAACTATTAAAAGGAGGGAAAAAAGATGGCGATCAAGAAGTATAAACCAACTACAAATGGACGTCGTTTCATGACAACATTAACTAATGATGAAATTACAACGTCTACGCCGGAAAAAACCCTGCTTGCACCTATCAAAAAACGTGCAGGTCGTAATAACCAAGGGAGATTAACAGTTCGTCATCAAGGTGGAGGCCACAAGCGTAAATATCGTATCATCGATTTCAAGCGTAACAAAGATGGTATACCAGGGCGCGTTGCTACTATTGAGTACGACCCTAACCGTTCTGCTAACATCGCGTTAGTACATTACGCTGACGGTGAGAAACGCTATATCCTTGCACCAAAAGGTCTAAAAGTAGACCAAAAAGTAATGTCAGGTGAAAATGCAGATATCCAATTAGGTCATGCATTACCACTTAAAAATATTCCAGTAGGTACTACAGTTCACAATATCGAACTAAAGCCAGGTCGTGGTGGACAGCTAGTACGTTCTGCAGGTTCTCAAGCGCAAGTGCTTGGACGTGAAGAGAAGTACGTATTAGTGCGTCTATCTTCAGGTGAAACACGTAGGATTCTATCAACTTGCCGTGCGACAATCGGCCAAGTAGGTAATAACGAGCATGAACTTGTTAAAGTAGGTAAAGCAGGTCGTAGTCGTTGGAAAGGTATCCGTCCAACAGTACGTGGTTCTGTTATGAACCCAAGTGATCACCCACACGGTGGTGGTGAAGGACGCGCACCTATCGGAATGCCTTCTCCTGTAACACCATGGGGCAAACCTACACTTGGATATAAGACTCGTAAGCGTAACAAGAACTCTGACAAATATATTGTACGTCGTCGTAAGAAGTAATGGTGATAAGCAACAAAAACAAGTTGCTTAAACTCGGAAGGGAGGTTTATTAATGGGTCGTAGTTTGAAAAAAGGACCTTTCGCGGATGATCATCTGATGAAGAAAGTCGAGAAGTTAAACGAAACTGACGGTAAACAAGTGATTAAAACTTGGTCTCGCCGTTCTACAATCTTTCCACAGTTCGTAGGACACACGATTGCCGTATATGACGGTCGTAAACATGTACCTGTATATGTAACTGAAGATATGGTTGGCCACAAACTAGGAGAGTTTGCACCAACTCGTACGTTTAAAGGTCACTCTGGTGACGATAAGAAAACAAAACGCTAGATGAGAGGAGGTTTGCATGATGCAACAAGCCAAAGCTGTAGCTAAGACGGTTCGTATCGCTCCTCGTAAAGCTCGTTTAGTTATCGATTTAATTCGAGGAAAAGACGTAGGCGAAGCTCTCGCATTACTAAAGCACACAAACCGTGCAGCATCACCACACATTGAAAAAGTTTTAAACTCTGCTGTAGCAAATGCAGAGCACAACTATGAATTGGATATAGATAACCTAGTTGTTACTGAAGCATATGTAAATGAAGGTGTGACTCTTAAGAGATTCCGCCCACGTGCGCAAGGTCGTGCAAGCGCAATTAACAAGCGCACAAGCCACATTACAGTCGTGGTATCAGAAAAGAAGGAGGGATAAGTAGTGGGTCAAAAAATTAACCCTAAAGGTCTTCGCGTAGGCGTAATCCGTGACTGGGAATCAAAATGGTACGCTGAGAATGAATACGCTGACCTTTTACATGAGGATATTAAAATTCGTGAATATATTCAGGGTCGCTTAAAAGACTCTGCGGTTTCTCAAATTGATATTGAGCGCGCAGCAAACCGTGTTAACATTTCAGTTCACACTGCTAAGCCAGGCATGGTAATTGGTAAAGGTGGTTCGGAAGTTGAAAACCTTCGTAACCAATTAAACCATTTAACTGGAAAACGTGTTCACATCAATATTGTAGAAGTTAAGAAACCAGAATTGGATGCAACATTAGTTGCTGATAATATTGCTCGACAATTAGAAAATCGTGTATCTTTCCGTCGTGTACAGAAGCAAGCAATCCAACGTGCTATGCGCTCAGGTGCTAAAGGTGTTAAAACACAAGTTTCTGGACGTTTAGGCGGAGCAGACATTGCACGTGCTGAAAATTACAATGAAGGAACTGTGCCACTTCACACACTTCGTGCAGACATTGACTATGGTACTGCAGAAGCTAACACAACTTACGGTAAGCTTGGTGTTAAAGTGTGGATCTACCGTGGTGAAGTCCTTCCAACTAAAACTGATAAATAAGGAAGGGGGATCAGCAATATGTTAATGCCTAAACGCGTTAAATATCGTAAGCAACACCGCACTAGCCTTAAAGGTAAGGCGAAAGGTGGAACAGAAGTATCATTCGGTGAATTCGGCTTACAAGCACTAGAAGGTGAATGGATCACAAGCCGTCAAATTGAGGCTGCTCGTATTGCAATGACTCGTTATATGAAACGTGGCGGTAAAGTCTGGATCAAAATCTTCCCAGATAAGCCAAAAACAGCTAAGCCACTAGAAGTTCGTATGGGTTCCGGTAAAGGTGCTCCAGAAGGATGGGTAGCTGTAGTAAAACCAGGAAAAGTTATGTTTGAAGTAGCAGGTGTAAGTGAAGAGGTTGCTCGTGAAGCATTACGTCTTGCATCTCACAAACTTCCAATAAAAACGAAGTTCGTAAAACGTGAAGAAATTGGTGGTGATAGCAATGAAGGCTAACGAAATTAGAGAACTAACCACTGCCGAAATCGAACAAAAGGTCAAATCACTTAAAGAAGAACTGTTTAACCTACGTTTCCAACTTGCTACAGGACAGCTAGAAAACACTGTTCGTATCCGTGAAGTACGCAAAGCAATTGCACGTATGAAGACAGTTGTTCGTGAAAGAGAACTCGGCGCTAATAATCGATAATTGAGAGGAGGTTACCTCAATGGCTGATCGTAATTCTCGTAAATCATACAGTGGTCGTGTTGTTTCAGATAAAATGGATAAAACAATTACTGTTTTAGTTGAAACGTATAAATTCCACCCACTATATGGTAAACGTGTTAAATATTCTAAGAAGTTCAAAGCTCATGATGAAAACAATCAAGCGAAAAAAGGCGACGTTGTACGCATTATGGAAACTCGTCCATTATCAGCTAGCAAACGTTTCCGTTTAGTTGAAATCGTAGAAGAAGCTGTAGTTATTTAATATAGTTCGCTCGGAATGTTTCCGAAGGGAGGTTGCAATTGTATGATTCAAGAAGAAAGTCGTTTAAAAGTTGCTGATAACTCTGGTGCTCGTGAAGTTCAAACGATCAAAGTACTAGGTGGTTCTGGACGTAAAACAGCTAACATTGGTGATATCATCGTTTGTTCGGTGAAACAAGCAACACCAGGCGGCGTTGTTAAAAAAGGTGAAGTCGTAAGAGCGGTTATTGTACGTTCAAAGAGCGGTGTTCGTCGTAAAGATGGTTCATACATCCGATTTGATGAAAATGCGGCAGTAATTGTACGTGAAGACAAAAGCCCTCGCGGAACTCGTATCTTCGGACCTGTTGCCCGTGAACTACGTGAAAACAAGTTTATGAAGATCGTTTCCCTAGCTCCAGAAGTTTTATAATAGAGAAAAAAGAGCCTTGTTAAGGAGGTGCACGATTCATGCATGTAAAAAAAGGCGATAAAGTTAAAGTAATTTCCGGTAAAGACAAAGGAAAAGAAGGCACAGTTCTAGAAGCTTTTCCTAAGAAGGAACGCATTGTGGTTGAAGGTGTTAACTACATGAAAAAGCACACTCAGCCTTCTCAAGAAAATCCACAAGGTGGAATTCTGAACCAAGAAGCGCCAATTCATGTTTCTAACGTGATGCCTATTGATCCTAATACAAATGAACCAACTCGTGTTGGTCATGAAGTTCGTGATGGTAAAAAAGTTCGCATAGCTAAGAAATCTGGTGAACCTTTAGATAAATAGTTTTGTGATGAAAGGAGGTCTACTTGATGAACGCACTAAAAAAACAGTACAAAGAAGAAGTTGTTCCAAGTTTAATGGAAAAGTTCGAGTATGATTCAGTAATGCAAGCACCAAAGCTTGAAAAGATCGTTGTCAACATGGGTGTTGGTGATGCTGTTCAAAACTCAAAAGCGTTAGATAACGCTGTTGAAGAATTAGAGTTAATTTCCGGTCAAAAGCCAATGATTACAAAGGCGAAAAAATCAATCGCGGGCTTCCGTTTACGTGAAGGAAACCCAATTGGAGCTAAAGTAACTCTGCGTGGTGAGCGTATGTACGAGTTTTTCCAGAAGTTAATCGCAGTTTCTTTACCACGTGTACGTGACTTCCGCGGAATTTCAAGCAAAGCGTTTGATGGCCGTGGTAACTACACATTAGGTGTTAAAGAGCAATTGATTTTCCCGGAGATTGATTACGATAAAGTAAACAAAGTACGCGGTATGGATATCGTAATTGTTACAACTGCTGATACGGATGAAGAATCACGTGAATTATTAACTCAGTTCGGAATGCCTTTCAGACAGTAACCTTGACCTTAAAGGAGGGAAAATTGTGGCTAAAAAATCAATGATCGCTAAGCAAAAACGTAAACAGAAGTTTAAAGTACGTGAATACACTCGTTGTGAACGTTGTGGACGCCCACATTCGGTCATTCGTAAATTTAAACTATGCCGAATTTGTTTCCGTGAATTAGCATACGAAGGTCAAATTCCAGGCGTTAAAAAAGCAAGCTGGTAAGCCCATAGCAGGGAAGGAGGTAATGAGAAAATGGCAATGACAGATCCAATTGCAGATCTATTAACAAGAATTCGTAATGCAAACATGGTACGTCATGAACAGTTAGAAGTACCTGCTTCTAAACTGAAAAAGGAAGTCGTTGAAATCTTAAAGACTGAAGGTTTCATCCGTGACTACGAATTTATTGAAGATAATAAACAAGGCGTTTTACGTCTTTTCCTAAAATACGGTGCTAATAACGAGCGCGTTATTACAGGAATTAAAAAGATCAGTAAACCAGGTCTACGTGTGTATGCAAAAGCTGAAGAGCTACCACGTGTGTTAAACGGCCTAGGAATCGCTGTTATATCAACTTCCAAAGGTGTTTTAACGGATAAAGAAGCTCGTCAACAAGCAGTAGGCGGCGAAGTGCTAGCTTACGTTTGGTAATCACTATTGAACAGTCAGGAGGTGTAAAGGAATGTCTCGTGTAGGTCTAAAACCAGTAGAAATTCCAAACGATGTAGAAATTAACGTAGATGGTACTTTAGTGACTGTTAAAGGCTCTAAAGGTGAACTATCACGCCAAATTCATGAAGATATGAAAGTTAACATTGACGATAATGTTTTAACTGTTGAGCGTCCAAGCGAAAACAAAAAACACCGTTCAATTCACGGTACAACTCGTAGTAACATTGCGAATATGATCGAAGGCGTTTCTAAAGGTTTTGAAAAAGCTTTAGAAATCCAAGGAGTCGGTTACCGTGCGCAATTGCAAGGTGAAAAGCTAGTTGTTAACGCTGGTTACTCTCACCCAGTTGAAATCGAATCAGTCGAAGGTATTGAAATTGAGTGCCCATCAAACACACGTATCCTTGTTAAGGGCATTGATAAGGAACTAGTTGGTGCGGTTGCAGCAAATATCCGTTCAATTCGTACACCAGAGCCTTACAAAGGTAAAGGTATTCGTTATGAAGGTGAACGTGTCCGTACAAAAGAAGGTAAAACTGCTAAATAATTTCCGTTAAAAGACAGAAAGGAGTGACCTAGATGATTACGAAGCAAGATAAGAACGCTGTTCGTAAAAAGCGTCATGGCCGTGTTCGTCGTAATTTAACCGGTACTTCAGAGCGTCCTCGCTTGAATGTATACCGTTCAAATAAACACATTTATGCACAATTGATCGATGATCTTGCTAGTCAAACTGTCGCTAGTGCTTCAACAGTTGATAAAGAATTTAACGGTGAGTCAACAGGAAGCGTTGAGGCTGCAAAGCAAGTCGGTGAACTAGTTGCAAAGCGTGCTACAGAAAAAGGTTATAAATCAGTTGTCTTTGATCGTGGTGGTTACTTATACCATGGTCGTGTAGAAGCTCTAGCTGAAGCTGCTCGCGAAGCAGGTTTAGAATTTTAATTAAGACACAAAGGAGGGAAAGGCATGCGTACAAAAATCGATCCAAGCAAGCTTGATATAGAAGAGCGTGTAGTTACAGTTAATCGTGTATCAAAAGTTGTGAAGGGTGGTCGCCGTTTCCGCTTCACAGCATTAGTTGTTGTTGGTGACAAGAATGGTCATGTTGGTTTCGGTACTGGTAAAGCACATGAGGTACCAGAAGCGATCCGTAAAGCTATTGAGGACGGTAAGAAGAATTTAATTCAAGTACCAATCGTAAATACTACAATTCCACATGAAATTCATGGTCAGTTTGGTGCTGGTAACATTTTATTAAAACCAGCTCAAGAAGGTACTGGAGTAATCGCAGGTGGCCCAGTACGTGCGGTGTTAGAACTAGCAGGTGTTCATGACATCCTATCTAAATCACTAGGTTCAAACACACCAATCAACATGGTGCGTGCTACAATTCAAGGTTTAAGTGAACTTAAGTCAGCTGAAGATGTAGCAAAATTACGCGGTAAATCAGTTGAAGAACTGTTAGGATAAGGAGGGATATACATGGCTAATAAATTAGAAATCACCCTCACACGTAGTGTTATTGGTCGCAAGCAAGACCAACGTGACACAGTCAAAGCGTTAGGTTTAAATAAAATCAGTCAATCAGTCGTTCATAACGATACAGAGGCTATTCGTGGTATGATCAATAAAGTATCCCACTTAGTTGAAGTAAAAGAAGCGTAAGTGACGATTTTCGTAAAGAGGAGGTGCCAGACGAATGAAACTTCATGAGTTGAAAAGAGCTGAAGGCTCTCGTAAGAAACGTAATCGTGTAGGTCGTGGAATGGCTACAGGTAACGGTAAAACTTCAGGTCGTGGTCATAAAGGACAAAAAGCACGTTCAGGCGGTAATGTACGTCCTGGTTTCGAAGGCGGTCAAATGCCTTTATACCAACGCCTACCAAAGCGCGGTTTCACGAACATTAACCGAAAAGATTATACGATTGTGAACTTGGATACACTAAATCGTTTTGAAGAAGGAACTGAAGTAACACCAGAACTATTATTAGAATCTGGTTCAATCAGCAAGATAAAAGCAGGAGTTAAAGTACTAGGTAATGGTAGCCTAGATAAAAAATTGACTGTTAAAGCTGATAAGTTCTCTGCTTCTGCGAAAGAAGCTATTGAAGCGGCAGGCGGTCAAACTGAGGTGATTTAATGTTCCGCACATTTTCCAATCTATTTCGCGTAGCTGACATTAGACAGAAGATCATTTTCACCCTTGCTATACTAATCGTATTTAGACTTGGTACTTTCATTCCAGTTCCATTTGCTGATAATGAAGCTCTGACAATGATGAATGAAGTTAACGCCTTTGGGTTTATTGACACATTCGGAGGAGGCGCTTTAAGTCAGTTCTCTGTTTTTGCGATGGGCGTATTCCCATACATCACAGCTGCGATTATTATGCAGCTATTACAAATGGACGTTGTACCTAAGTTTACTGAATGGCGTAAACAAGGTGAAATGGGCCGTCGTAAGCTAGCGCAATTCACACGTTATTTCACAGTGATTTTAGCATTCATTCAAGCAATCGGAATGTCAGTCGGATTTAACCATTTAACTGATGGGACATTAATTGCAAATCCAACACCAATTACGTACTTAACTATTGCAGTTGTACTAACGGGTGGTACGACATTCTTAATGTGGCTAGGTGAGCAAATCACTGAATTTGGCGTAGGTAATGGAATTTCAATCTTAATCTTTGCTGGTATCGTTGCAGGAATACCAAATGGTGTTAACCAGCTTTATGAGCAATATATCTCAGGTGCTGGTGACCAGTTATTCATTAACTTAGCTGTTTTAGGAATCATTTTATTAGTCGTTATAGCTGTGATCGTTGGTGTTATTTTCATCCAACAAGCTCTACGTAAGATTCCAATTCAGTATGCAAAGAGAACAGTTAACCGTTCTCCAGTTGGAGGGCAGTCAACTCACTTACCATTAAAGGTAAATGCAGCGGGAGTTATTCCAATCATATTTGCTATTTCGTTTATCATTGCACCTCAGACAATTTCAGGATTCTTTGAAGGTAACGAATTCGCACAAACAATGGCTTGGGTGTTTGATTACACAGAGCCAGTTGGAATGGTGATCTACTTTGCTTTAATCATTGCGTTTACGTATTTCTACACATTTGTTCAAGTTAATCCTGAGCAAATGGCAGAAAACCTACAGAAACAAGGCGGTTATGTTCCAGGAATTCGTCCTGGTAAAAATACAGAGACGTATTTAACACGTGTTATGTACCGCTTAACGTTCGTTGGGGCATTGTTCTTAGCTGTCGTTGCAATCTTCCCGATCATTTTAGGTAGTATTGCAAACCTTCCAGCAGCCGTTCAAATTGGTGGAACAAGTCTACTAATCGTTGTAGGTGTAGCGCTAAATACAATGAAGCAGCTAGAAAGTCAATTAGTAAAGCGTCACTATCGTGGCTTTATTAAATAATGCTCCGATGTTACGGAATTAACGAGAGCGAGGGGAAAGATATGAATCTAATATTGATGGGACTGCCTGGTGCTGGTAAAGGTACTCAAGCAGAAAAAATCGTAGAAAAATATAGTATCCCTCATATCTCAACTGGAGATATGTTCCGTTCTGCGATCAAAGAAGGAACGCCACTAGGAAAAGAAGCAAAGTCTTACATGGATCAAGGGGATTTAGTCCCTGATGAAGTCACAATTGGTATTGTTAAAGAACGTTTAAGTAAGCCTGATTGTGAGAAAGGCTTTTTATTAGATGGTTTTCCTAGAACGGTAGCGCAAGCAGAAGCTCTAGAAAAACTATTAAGTGAATTAAACACGAAGCTTGATTATGTATTACATGTTCAAGTACCAGAAGAAAAGTTAGTCGATCGTCTAACAGGTCGTCGCATCTGTCCAGAATGTGGTGCTACTTTCCACGTGGAATTCAACCCTCCTAAACAAGATGGGAAATGTGACGTTGACGGTGCGACATTAATGCAACGTGAGGACGATCAACCTGAAACTGTTAAAAATCGTCTAAATGTAAATATGGAACAAACTAAACCATTGTTAGATTATTATGGCGATAAAGGTTATCTTGTTGATGTTAACGGTGATAAGCATATCGATGATGTGTTTGAACAAATCGATGAGAAAATCGGAGGCTTAGCTAAATGATCATTCGTAAAACACCACGGGAAATTGAAATCATGCGTCAAGCTGGGAAGATTGTTGCTCTAACTCACCAAGAGTTAGCTAAACACATTAAACCTGGTGTAACGACTAATGAACTTGATGAGATTGCTGAGGAGTTCATTCGCAGTCACGATGCAACACCCTCATTCAAAGGATTATACGGTTTTCGTGGTAGCATTTGCGTCTCAGTAAATGAAGAGCTCGTACACGGTATTCCAAGCGATCGCAAGCTAAAAGATGGCGACATTATTAGTATCGATATCGGTGCTAATTATAGTGGTTATCATGGTGATTCAGCATGGACTTATGCAGTTGGCGAGATTGATGAACAAACTCAAAATTTGCTTGATGTGACTGAGGAATCTTTATTTAAAGGTTTAGAACAAATTAAACCTCATAATCGTTTAACTGATATTTCACATGCTATTCAAAGTTATGTAGAACCCTATGGTTATACGATTGTTCAAGAATATGGCGGTCATGGAATTGGCCAAAGCATTCATGAAGACCCACACATCTCAAACTTCGGTCCACCTAACAAAGGACCACGTTTGAAAAAAGGAATGGTCTTAGCTATTGAGCCAATGGTTAATCTTGGCGAACGTTATGTTCGAACGTTAGATGATGATTGGACAGTGGTTACAGCAGATCACAAGTATTGCGCTCACTTTGAGCATACAATCGCTGTAACAGATGATGGTTATGAGATTTTAACGAAAGCTTAAGTGAAGGTGATGACGGTTGAACGAAGGTGATTCGAGTTGTCCTAAGCTCGGGCAGTTAGTGAGAATAAAACGTGGTCGTGAATCAGAACAATACTTTATTATTATTGGAATTGATGATCGAAAGTTTGTTAAGCTAGCAGATGGTGAAAAGCGGAAGTTCGATCGACCAAAGCGCAAAAACCTTCATCATGTTGAAATGATCGATTTTGTTTCTCCTGAAGTCAAACGCAGCTTAGAAGAAACAGGTCGAGTAACAAATGGTAAACTTCGCTTCGCAATATCAAAATTTGTCAACGATATGATGACAGGTTAGAAGAAGGGAGATTCTCTCGATGGCGAAAGACGATGTAATTGAAATGGAAGGAACGGTTCTTGAAACTCTACCTAACGCAATGTTTAAAGTAGAGCTAGAAAATGGACACGAAATCCTTGCACACGTATCGGGCAAAATTCGTATGCACTTTATCCGTATTTTGCCTGGAGATAAAGTTACGGTTGAGATGTCACCTTATGATTTATCAAGAGGTCGAATCACATATCGTTATAAATAACGAGAAGACTCCGATCTTAAAGGAGGTAGGAAAATGAAGGTAAGAGCGTCAGTAAAACCTATGTGTGAAAAATGTAAAGTTATCCGCCGTAAGGGTAAAGTAATGGTGATTTGCGAAAATCCTAAACACAAACAAAAACAAGGATAATTTTGAAGGAGGTGCAATGCACTCATGGCTCGTATTGCAGGTGTAGATATTCCACGTGATAAGCGTGTTGTAATCTCATTAACGTATATTTTCGGTGTAAGTCATACAACAGCTCGTCAAGTACTAGAAGCTTCTGGTGTTGCTGAGACAACTCGTGTACGTGACTTAACTGAAGAAGAACTATCAAACATCCGTAAAGAGATGGATCAGTATACGGTAGAAGGTGACCTTCGCCGTGAAACTTCACTAAATATTAAGCGTTTAATCGAGATCGGCTCTTATCGTGGAATCCGTCATCGTCGTGGTCTACCAACTCGTGGTCAGAAGACAAAGAACAATTCTCGCACACGTAAAGGCCCACGTCGTACAGTAGCGAATAAGAAAAAATAACTAAAACAAAGGAGGTATGCTAGTCATGGCTCGTAAGGGTAATAAAACTACTACACGTAGAAAGCGTCGTGTGAAAAAGAATATAGAATCTGGTGTTGCTCACATTCGTTCAACATTTAACAATACGATTGTGACAATCACAGATGATAACGGTAATGCGATTGCTTGGAGCAGTGCTGGATCTTTAGGCTTTAAAGGTTCTCGTAAGTCTACTCCATTTGCAGCGCAGATGGCTTCAGAGGTAGCGGCGAAATCAGCTCAAGAAAACGGCATGAAAACTATTGAAGTGGCTGTAAAAGGCCCAGGTGCAGGTCGTGAAGCAGCGATTCGTTCATTACAAGCTGCAGGCCTAGAGATTACTGCAATCGTAGATGTTACACCGGTACCTCACAATGGTTGCCGCCCACCAAAACGTCGTCGTGTTTAATTGGAAGTATATAATTTGTCATCCCGTCTATAATGGGATATGATGGCTTTAAAAAGCTTTGCACGGTTATAGGGGGGTTGTTCCGCGTTATAGACGTGGAACCCACCCGTTTTTGGAATATCGATGTATGGAACCATCGTTGTTTCGACGTTTTGAAGGAGGGTTTTGTGAATGATTGAAATTGAAAAACCGAAAGTTGAAACGGTTGAAGTTAATGAAAATGCTAAGTTCGGTAAATTTGTTATTGAACCATTAGAGCGTGGATATGGTACAACAATGGGTAACTCCTTGCGTCGTATCCTATTATCCTCCCTTCCAGGAGCAGCAGTAACATCTGTTCAAATTGAAGGCGCGTTGCATGAGTTTACGACATTAGATTATGTTGAAGAAGATGTGACAATGATTATCTTAAATCTTAAAAAGTTAGCTTTAAAGATTTACTCTGATGATCCTAAAACGCTAGAACTAGATGTTCAAGGAGAAGGAGAAGTCACAGCGGCAGACATTCAACATGATAGTGATGTCGAAGTGTTAAACCCTGATTTAAAGATTGCAACCATCACTGGTAAAGGTAAGCTTAACATGAAAATTTTCGCTGAGAAGGGTAGAGGCTATCGCCCTGCTGAAGAAAACAAAAGTGATGAGCAACCAATCGGTGTTATTCCAGTCGATTCAATCTTCACACCAGTTGAGCGTGTAACGTACCAAGTTGAGAATACTCGTGTTGGTCAAGTGGCAAATTTCGATAAGCTTACATTAGATGTATGGACTGATGGGAGCATCCGTCCAGAAGAAGCAATTTCTCTAGGTGCTAAAGTGTTCACAGAGCACTTAAATGTATTTGTTGGCTTAACTGATGAAGCGCAAAATGCGGAGATTATGGTTGAAAAAGAAGAAGACCAAAAAGAAAAAGTGTTAGAAATGACTATTGAGGAGTTAGACCTTTCTGTTCGCTCTTACAATTGTTTAAAACGTGCGGGTATTAATACAGTACAAGAACTAACACAGAAATCTGAAGAAGACATGATGAAAGTGCGTAACTTAGGACGTAAATCTCTTGATGAAGTAAAACACAAGCTTGATGCCCTTAACTTAGGCTTACGTAAAGACGATTAATATAGCATCACAGTGAATTCCTAAACAAAGGAGGTTTTGAGAATGGCAAAAGCGAAATTAGGTCGTACGACTGATCAACGCGTGGCTCTATTACGTAACTTAGCAACTGACTTAATCGTTCATGAGCGCATTGAAACGACAGAAGCTAAAGCGAAAGAGCTACGTCCAGTTGTTGAAAAAATGATTACATTAGGTAAACGTGGAGACCTTCACGCTAAGAGGCAGGCTGAGTCCTTCCTACGTAAAGTAGAAGCGGACGAAGAAGGTACAAACGCTTTACAAAAACTATTCTCTGACATTGCTCCACGTTTTGAAGAGCGCCAAGGTGGATACACTCGTATCCTTAAACTAGGTGAGCGTAAAGGTGACGGAGCAAAAACAGTGATTATTGAATTAGTTGACTAATTGAATGATTGAAGAAAGAAAGGTGTTCAGATCTCATGTGAATGAGAACTGAACCCTTTTTTTTATGGCTCTACAATATTTGTTGGGGTAGAAACACAATTCAGAGTGAGGTTTTGGATGGCGGCCGCCCGGCGTCAGGTGTTCCGCTTACGGTGGATGCTTGCACCCAAAGGGCACAAGTGCAACATCTGCTTAAACTTCCCTACGGTCGTTTGTCGCAGTGTTTTCTTTGCCGCGAGCACGGCTCATGGCCAAACAGCCTCATCGATTAGACATCGTAGTGTTTTGCACCGAGGAAGCATACTTCGGAGCGTTACTAGCGAGACATAATTTATTATTCTTGTTATTTACTTATCAAGGTGGCATAGACGTCTCAGACAAGCATTTTGACTAAGTGAATCCTACCCTTGTTTTATTTGTGATACAATTGATTAAAAGTCGCATGAGGAGTGCTTTTGTTGATTGAGTTTAATCAAGTATCTTTCCGGTATAAACCACACACAACCAATGTTATAGACAACTTCAACTTAACGATTAATCGAGGTGAGTGGATTGCATTAGTCGGCCATAATGGTTCAGGTAAGTCGACAGTAGCGAAACTCATAAATGGTCTATTAATGCCAAACGATGGCATTGTAACAGTTGATGGAACGCAGGTATCACAAGAGTCGATCTATGAGATTCGTAAACATGTCGGCATGATATTTCAAAATCCTGAAAATCAGTTCGTCGGCACTACAGTTATTGATGATGTTGCCTTTGGGTTAGAAAACCTTGGAGTTCCTCGGGATGAGATGATTGGCCGCATTGATGAAAGTCTAAAACAAGTCGATATGGCTTTATATAAATGGCATGAACCCATTAAGCTCTCAGGTGGCCAAAAGCAACGTGTAGCCATTGCTGGTGTTTTAGCAATGAGGCCTGATGTAATCGTTTTTGATGAAGCTACTTCTATGTTAGACCCAACTGGAAAGAAAGAACTAATTCAAATGATTCGTTCATTACACGAAAAGCACCATTTAACAGTTATAACGATCACACATGACTTAAATGAAGCAGCGTATGCCGATCGTGTTGTTGCCCTAAGTGAAGGAGAGGTTTGGTTTCAAGGGGCGCCAAGGAGGCTCTTTCAATATGGTGAAAAACTACAAGAGGTTGGACTTGAGCCGACATTTGTTACAAGAGTTTATAGTGAGTTACAAAAGCATTCGATTGAAATTAAACAAGAACCGTTACATTTTAAAGAGCTGGTGGATGAGTTATGGACATCATATTTAAAGACGTAAATTATACATATCAACCGAATACGCCATTTAGTCATCACGCTTTAAAGACTATTAATTTAGAAATTCAGTCGGGTTCATTCATTGCTATTGTTGGGCATACAGGCTCTGGTAAATCGACCTTATTACAACATTTAAATGGTTTACTTAAACCGACAAGTGGACAAATTTCCTTAGGTAATACTGAATTACCAGGTGCCACATCTAAACAGCTTAAAGATTTAAGACAACAAGTAGGGCTTGTTTTTCAAAACCCTGAGCATCAATTGTTTGAAGAAACTGTGAAGAAAGATTTGCTCTTTGGCCCGAAAAACTTCGGATTTAACGTGAAAGATGTCGAAAAAGAATTAAATGATGTTATGGAACAAGTTGGTTTAGATCATACAGTTTTAGAACGCTCACCTTTTGAATTAAGTGGTGGACAGATGAGGCGTGTCGCTATTGCAGGTATGCTTTTAGTAAAGCCTCAAGTACTCGTTTTAGACGAGCCAACCGCAGGACTAGACCCATCAGGTCAAAAGGAAATGCTTCAAATGTTTAAGGCTTTGCACGAAATGAAGCAACATACGATTATTTTAGTCACTCATAGTATGGAGGATGCCTTAAATTATGCTGAACAAGTCGTTGTCATGAATCAAGGGCAAATTGAATGTGTTAATAAGCCTGAGGACCTTATGCATAACCAAGAGCGATTAAGGAGGATTGGACTTGATATACCCGAACCAATCGAATCCATTCGGTATATGAAAGAACGCTTAGGACTAGAGTGGCAAGAAAAGGAGTATACAGAGGAGGCAATTAGCCGCACCTTAATTGAATATATAAAGGCAGGTGCGACCTCTTGAATCAGTCGCTAATTATTGGTCAATATGTTCCAGGAGACTCCATTATTCACCGGATTGACCCAAGACTTAAAATCATCATCATTTTCCTTTTTGTCATTGCGGTATTTATGGCAAATAGTTTTTGGAGTTATATGTTACTGTATTTCTTTGTATTTATAAGTGTAGGACTCTCGCAAATCCCAAGCTCATATATATTAAAAGGTTTAAAACCGGTTTGGTGGATTATTGCCTTTACTTTTTTATTTCACGTTATTTTTAATAGTGAAGGAGAAGTATTGTTTGATATATTTGGGTTTAATATATATGATGGAGCCCTCATACAAGGGATTAATATTGCATCAAGAATCTTTTTATTAATTTTATTAGCTACTCTTCTCACATTATCAACAACACCACTTTCAGTTACTGATGCGGTAGAATCTTTATTAAAACCGTTAAAAAAATTACGATTCCCTGTGCATGAACTGGCTCTTATGATGTCGATTTCACTGCGCTTTATTCCAACTTTAATGCAAGAAATGGATAAGATTTCAAAAGCCCAGGCTGCAAGAGGGTTAGATTTTACTCAAGGTAAATTTAAAGATCGTTTTAAAGCATTGTTACCTTTATTAATTCCGTTATTAATTAGTGCGTTTAAACGTGCAGAAGAGCTTGCTTTAGCTATGGAAGCAAGAGGTTATCGTGGAGATGAGGGGCGGACTAAGTTTCGCCAGTTAAAGTATCAAAAGTTAGATTTAGTCGTGATCATAATATTTACTTTCATATTATTGATCTTTTTTATGCTTAGAACGTAAGGAGAAAGATGACATGGAACGAATTAAAATTCATTTTGCATATGACGGGACCGATTTTGCGGGTTATCAAGTTCAATTAGAGAAGCGGACTGTGCAGTTAGTGATTGAGCAGGCTTTAGCCAAAATACATCGTCAAGACATTAAAGTCTTTACATCAGGCCGTACGGATTCAGGGGTTCATGCTATTGATCAAGTCATTCATTTTAATACACCATTGACTCTGGATTGTTCAGCATGGCGCAATGCACTACAAACATTACTACCAATTGATATCCAAATTAAGCATGTTGAAAAAGTGGATGAATCGTTTCATGCTCGAAAAAGTGCAAAAGAAAAAATATACCGATATCAAATCATCAATCAACGTGAATATGATTTATTTAAGAGAATGTATGAATGGCATGTCATAAAACCGATTAATATAGATCAAGTGAAAATAGCAGCTAAGCGAATTGAGGGAACACATGATTTCACTGCTTTTTCAGCATCAAAATCTAATGTAAAAGGTGATAAAACGCGAACGATCCATGCTATTGACGTATTAGAAGAGTTTGGGCGTATTGTCATTGAAGTTAGGGGAGACGGCTTTTTAACCCATATGGTTCGTATTATTGTTGGTACGTTAGTTGAAATTGGGATAGGGAGAAGGGATCAATCGTGTATAGACCGAGCGTTTGCGACGTTAGATCGCCAAGTTGTTGGTTTAACAGCACCTAGTCACGGGTTGTATTTATGGAAGGTGGTTTATTAAAAACCGAACATTAAAACTTATATTGATGTTTTTTTTCGGTTTTTACATAATTAATAATTGATTATCATGTTAATCGTGTTATAATGTAATTGTAAATACGAAACTTAAACAATTTTATACCCTCATATAATGTTGGGAATATGGCCCATAAGTCTCTACCCAGTTCGCCGTAAACGACTGGACTATGAGGGAGTGATCTGGTTACTTGATTAAGGGTGTAGTGTCTATTTTGTAGTTTAGAGCATGTCAATTAACTCTCTAGTTACATCAATACATCTAGACCTCTGGCTTTGACTTAAAAGCTTCTTAATCGGTAGATATTTCGTTATCATGTTATGCAGATTGCTTTCCTCATAGTGGGAGAGTAGTCTGCTTTTTATTTTTCAATGGAGAGGATGACATAGATGAAAGCTATAGTAGGTGTCATTATGGGGAGCACTTCTGATTGGGAAACAATGAAACATACGTGTGATATTTTAGAAGAGTTAGAGATCCCTTATGAGAAAGAGGTTGTCTCTGCTCATCGAACACCTGAGAAGATGTTTACATATGCAGAGTCAGCGTATGAACGTGGATTAAAAGTCATTGTAGCAGGAGCTGGTGGAGCGGCACACTTACCAGGAATGGTTGCAGCGAAAACGGTCTTACCGGTAATCGGTGTTCCTGTTGAGTCTAAAACGTTAAATGGTTTAGACTCATTGCTATCAATTGTTCAAATGCCAGGTGGAGTCCCTGTTGCAACAGTAGCAATTGGTGAAGCTGGAGCGAAAAATGCAGGGTTGTTAGCTGCACAACAATTAGCTGCTTTTGACCCGTCTATTTATGAGAGGTTACAAACATACCGCAAACAAATGAAAGATAAAGTAGAATCTAGTAATGAGGAGCTACAAACATGGCACGTTTAATTGGGGCGAGTTCAACGATAGGTATAATTGGTGGGGGCCAACTTGGTCGTATGATGGCTTTATCTGCTAAAGCGATGGGATTTAAAGTGGTTGTATTAGACCCAGCCGACAATTCGCCAACAGGTCAAGTTGCAGATGCAAAGATCGTGGCACCTTATTCAAGTTTAGAAGCCGCTAAACGTTTAGAAGAAGCTTCAGATGTAATCACTTATGAGTTTGAAAATGTTGACGTTAACGTACTTGAGTATTTAGAGCAACATGCGTACTTACCACAAGGTAGCCAATTAATTCAGACGACACAAGATCGAGCATTTGAAAAACAAGCGATGGAGGCAAGTGGCGTAAAAGTCGCCCATTTTAAATTAGTTGATACCTATGAAGATCTAAAGTATGCACTTGCTCAAATTGGCTATCCAGCAATCCTTAAGACGAGACGGTTTGGTTATGATGGAAAAGGTCAAGTGGTTATAGATACAGAAGGCGATTTGTCAGAAGCGGTTCAACTATTAGAACAAGGCTCTTGTATTTTAGAGGAAAAAATAGACTTTAAACAAGAATTATCGGTCATGGTCGTAAGAAGTACGAAGGGTGAAGTCATTACTTATCCAGTATCAGAAAATATTCACGTCAATCACATTTTACATCATTCAATTGTACCTTCTAGAGTTTCTCTGACAGTCGAAGAAGAAGCTAAGTTAGTTGCTGTTCGTATTGCTGAATCGCTAGGTGTGATCGGTGCGTTAGGGGTTGAATTATTCTTAGGCCAAGATGACACAATCTATGTTAATGAAGTAGCACCTAGACCGCATAATTCGGGTCATTATACGATGGATGCTTGTGGAACCTCACAGTTCGAACAGCATGTAAGAGCAATTTGTGGTTGGTCTTTAGGTGAAGTAAATCTGCTAAGCCCGGTTATTATGACGAACATATTAGGGCAACATTTAAATCATGCTAAAGAACAAATAACAAATCTCACACATGCCAAACTACATTTATATGGCAAAGAAGATGCAAAACATAATCGAAAAATGGGGCATATAAACTTTGTTGGAGACGATGTTAATGATATGTTAAAACAGATCAAACAATTAAACATTTGGAGGGAGCAACATGATCGAACGTTACACACGTGAAGAAATGGGCAATATTTGGACAGAGGAAAATCGATTTCAGGCTTGGTTAGAAGTAGAGATCTTAGCTTGTGAAGCATGGGCGGAGTTAGGTGATATTCCAAAAGAAGATGTGAAGGAAATACGTAAGAAGGCATCATTTGATGTGAGTCGGATTCAAGAAATTGAGCAAGAAACACGTCACGATGTTGTTGCGTTTACACGTGCGGTTTCAGAAACGTTAGGAGATGAAAAGAAGTGGGTGCACTATGGATTAACGTCAACTGATGTCGTGGATACAGCCTTATCGTACTTAATTAAACAAGCGAATGATTTAATTCGTCAAGATTTAGAACGCTTTTTAAATGTGATTAAAAAGAAAGCAGAAGAGCATAAGTATACGATTATGATGGGGCGTACACATGGTGTTCATGCAGAACCGACAACTTTTGGTTTAAAACTAGCGCTTTGGTTTGAGGAAATGAAGCGTAATATCGAACGATTTGAAGCGGCTGCTAAAGGGGTTGAAGTTGGTAAATTATCTGGAGCAGTTGGTACATATGCCAATATAGACCCATTTGTTGAGAAATTTGTTTGTGAAAGTCTAGGCTTAACACCATCGCCAATTTCAACTCAAACGCTACAAAGAGACCGTCACGCTGATTACATGTCAACATTAGCTTTAATTGCCTCATCGGTTGAGAAGATGGCTGTAGAAATTCGCGGCTTACAAAAAAGTGAAACGCGTGAAGTAGAAGAATTTTTCGCTAAAGGGCAAAAGGGTTCTTCTGCCATGCCGCATAAACGTAACCCAATTGGTTCAGAGAATATGACAGGATTGGCACGTGTGATTCGTGGTTACATGATGACAGCTTATGAAAATGTACCGCTATGGCATGAACGTGATATTTCACACTCTTCAGCTGAACGCGTCATTATTCCTGATGCGACGATTGCACTTAATTATATGTTGAATCGTTTTACAGGGATTATCGAGAAGTTAACTGTATTTGAAGACAATATGAAAGCAAACATGGACCGAACTTATGGATTAATTTACTCACAGCGCGTATTGCTGACTTTAATTGATCAAGGCTTCTCACGTGAACGTGCTTATGACCTTGTTCAACCATTAGCGATGCAGGCGTGGGAAGAGGGCGTATCATTCCCAGATTTAATTCGTTCGACTGAAGAAATTACAAATGCGATTAGCCAAGAAGATATAGAGGCATGCTTTGATCCAACTTACCATCTGAAAAATGTCGATATGATTTTTGAGCGTTTAGGACTGAAATAAGATTTTGAAGTTACTGTTGTCGCATGTTTGAAAACCAAAAACAAGGAGGTATCTCTTTGGAAAAGCGAGCAATGTTGTATGAAGGGAAAGCAAAGCAGTTGTTTGAAACTACAGAGCCAAACATTCTTTGGGTTCAATATAAAGACGCTTTAACAGCTTTTAACGGAGAGAAAAAAGAACAAGCAAAAGGCAAAGGGCGCTTAAACAATGAAATATCATCACTATTGTTTAAGCAACTTTCAAAAGCAGGTATATCAAACCATTTTGTTAAGCGTATGTCTGAAACAGAACAACTCGTTAAGAAGACATCAATTATTCCAATTGAAGTAGTCATTCGAAATGTTGCAGCAGGAAGTCTTGCAAGAAGGCTCGGCTTAGAAGAAGGGATACCATTAAACACTACGATTGCTGAATACTACTACAAAGATGATGACTTAGGTGACCCGTTAATCAATGAAGATCATATAAAATTTTTAAACTTAGTATCTAGTAACCAACTAAATGAAATGAAAGAAATCGCGCTTAGAGTAAATCGCCATTTAACGAAATATTTTAAAGCGTGTGATGTAGAGCTAGTCGATTTCAAGTTGGAGTTCGGGTTTGATAAAGAAGGAGAATTAATTCTATCAGACGAAATTTCTCCAGACACCTGCCGACTTTGGGATGTTCATACTAATGAAAAGCTAGATAAAGATGTTTTTCGAGAAGGAATAGGGCAAGTCGATCAGGCATATGAAACGATTTTAACGCGTTTAAAAGGCGCAGTTGTTAATGATTAAGAAAAGGGGTGCTAAAGTGATGATTAAAGTAAAAGTATACGTAACGTTGAAAGCAGGAGTACTCGATCCTCAAGGTAAAGCAATTGAGCAAGCGTTAGAAGCGATGGATGTTGATAATGTAGAGGGTATGCGTGTCGGGAAGTATATGGAGTTTAATCTTGAACCGAAAGCTAACCAATCAGTAGATGAACAAGTGACGTACATGTGTGAGCAACTGTTATCTAACCCAGTCATTGAAGATTACCGTTATGAAACAGAGGAGGTTATTGTAAGATGAAGTTTGCTGTCATAGTGTTTCCAGGTTCGAACTGCGATATGGATCTGTTTCATGCAATTGAAGCTGGTTTAAAAGAAGAGGTCGATTATGTCTTTCATACAGAAACTAATCTAGAAAACTATGATGCCGTTTTACTGCCAGGTGGGTTTTCATACGGTGATTACTTACGTTCAGGTGCAATTGCAAGCTTCTCTAATGTCATGGAATCGGTGAAGCAATTTGCGGAATCTGGTAAGCCTGTTTTAGGGATCTGTAATGGGTTTCAAGTTTTACTAGAGACCGGTTTACTACCAGGAGCTATGAAGCGGAATGAGGCGCTGAAGTTTATTTGTCGCCCTGTTGAGTTAACGGTCGAAAACAACGAAACATTCTTCACAACAAGCTACGATTTACATGCAAAGGTCAATGTACCGATCGCTCACGCTGAAGGCAATTACGAGTGTGATCAAGAGACGCTAAAACGTCTTGAACAAAACAATCAAATTGTTTTTAGATATGTTAATAACCCGAACGGCTCAGTTAGTGACATCGCTGGTATTGTTAACGAAAAGGGTAACGTCTTAGGAATGATGCCACATCCAGAGCGAGCGGTTGATGAGATATTAGGTAGTGCTGATGGTTTGAAATTATTTCAGTCAATGTTAACAAATTGGAGGGAGCACCATGTCATTACTTCTTGAGCCAAATACAGAAGAGGTTAAAGAAAAGAAGCTTTATCGTGAGATGGGATTAACAGATGAAGAGTTTAAGTTAATTGAACGAATTTTGTCGCGTTTGCCAAACTATACTGAAACAGGAATTTTCTCTGTTATGTGGAGTGAGCATTGTAGTTATAAAAAGTCTCGCCCACTATTAAAGAAATTCCCGACAACAGGTCATCACATCTTACAAGGTCCTGGTGAAGGGGCGGGTGTTGTTGATATTGGGGATGGGCAAGCAGCTGTATTTAAAATCGAAAGTCACAACCATCCGTCTGCAATTGAGCCGCATCAGGGTGCTGCAACAGGTGTCGGTGGAATTATACGTGACGTATTTTCGATGGGAGCTCGTCCTATAGCGTTATTAAACTCTCTTCGTTTCGGTGAGCTTGATCAGCCTCGCACGCAGTATTTGTTTGAAGAAGTCGTGGCTGGTATTGCTGGTTATGGGAATTGTGTCGGTGTTCCAACAGTTGGCGGTGAGATTCAATTTGATGATTGTTATAAAGGTAACCCACTTGTAAATGCGATGTGCGTTGGATTAATCGACCATGACAACCTACAAGTCGGGCAAGCAAAGGGTATTGGTAATACGGTTATGTATATTGGATCTAAAACAGGGCGTGACGGAATCCATGGTGCTACTTTTGCCTCTGAAGAATTAACAGATGATTCAAAGGAAGACCGTCCAGCAGTTCAAGTTGGCGATCCGTTTATGGAAAAACTGTTAATAGAAGCTTGTTTAGAGTTAGTCCAATCAGATGCATTAGTTGGGATACAAGATATGGGTGCTGCAGGCTTAACGTCATCGGCGAGTGAAATGGCAAGTAAAGCAGGTACTGGAATTGAAATGAATTTAGATCTAATTCCGCAACGTGAACAAGACATGACGCCATATGAAATGATGCTATCAGAATCGCAAGAGCGTATGCTTGTAGTCATCGAAAAAGGTCACGAACAAGAAATTAAAGATATTGTCTCAAAATATGGCATTGAAGCGGTTGAAGTTGGAACGGTAACCGATGATCAAAGGCTTCGTTTAACTTTTAAAGGTGAAATTGTAGCTGATATGCCAGTAGATGCTCTAGCAGAAGATGCACCAGTCTATCATTTACCGTCTAAAGAACCAGAAGCTTTTAAACGTAATCAGTCTATCAACCTAGAACTTTCAGAGGTAGAGGATGCTAATGAGTTATTAGTAAATCTATTGAAAGCACCTACGATTGCAAGTAAAGAATGGGTGTATGATCAATACGATTATATGGTCCAAACGAATACAGTTATCGCGCCAGGATCAGATGCAGCGGTCATTCGCATTAAAGGGACAAATAAAGCGCTAGCGATGACGACAGACTGTAATTCCCGTTATTTACAGTTAGACCCTAAAACGGGTGGTGAAATTGCAGTTGCTGAAGCGGCTCGCAATATCATTTGTTCAGGTGCAGAGCCACTAGCGTTAACCGACTGCTTGAACTTTGGTAATCCGGAAAAAGAAGAAAACTTTTGGATGATGGAAAAAGCGACAGATGGAATGGCAGGAGCGGCCGGTCAATTAAGTACTCCGGTAATCAGTGGAAACGTATCACTTTATAACGAAACAAATGGTATAAGTGTTTATCCAACCCCTGTTGTTGGGATGGTTGGTTTGATTCATGATGTTGAACATATTACGAAGCAGCAAGTTCAGCATGCAGGTGATTTAGTTTATGTTATTGGTGAAACGTCACTTGATTTAGGTGGAAGTGAAGTTCAAAAGCAATTATACGGAAAATATGAAGGTGCAGCACCGAAGATTGATCTACAAGTGGAAAAACAGCGTCAAGAACAGCTATTAAACGCGATTCAACAAGGTGCTATCCAATCAGCACACGATGTTTCAGAGGGTGGTTTAGCTGTTGCATTTGCAGAAAAAGTGATGGGCACTTCTTACGGTTTAAATGTAGCGTTACAAGGTGAGCATTTACTAGAGTTGTTTAGCGAAACGCAATCGCGTTTTATCGTAACAGTTGCGAAGGAGAACCAAGGATACTTTGAGGAGAATGTGTCTGATTTTCAATTTGTAGGTGAAGTGACTAATGATTCAGAGTTAAACATTAACTGGAATGAACAAAGCGTGATCAATCAAAACGTCGATTCATTAACAGACCACTGGAAAGGAGCTATTCCATGCTTGATGAAATCAAAGGGCTAAACGAAGAGTGCGGAATTTTTGGTGTTTATAATCATATTCAAGCGGCTCACATGACTTACTACGGTCTTCATAGCTTACAACACCGTGGTCAAGAAGGGGCAGGAATCGTCGTTTCTAACGGTCAAACATTAGAGCAATCAAAGGGTCATGGGTTAGTGACAGAGGTGTTTGATGAAGAGCGTTTAGTCAAGTTACAAGGCCACAGTGCAATCGGTCATGTTAGGTATTCGACAGCCGGGGAAAAGTCATATGAAAATATTCAGCCTCTACTGTTTCATTCTCACACCGGTTCATTATCTGTTGCACATAATGGCAATTTAGTTAATGCGACAAAATTGAGGTCTGAACTAGAAGATGAGGGAAGCATTTTTCAAACGACGTCTGATACAGAAGTCATTGCACACTTAATTCGAAAAGGTGGAAAGAGGCCACCACATGAGCGAATTAAAGCCTCACTAAAACAACTTGAAGGCGCCTTTGCAATTGTTATGCTACTAGAAGATCAATTAATTGCGGCATTAGACCCTAGAGGCATGCGCCCGCTTTCTTTAGGTAAAGTGGGTGAGTCATATGTAGTCGCATCAGAAACGTGCGCTTTTGATGTTGTTGGTGCAGAATACATCCGTGAAGTTCTTCCTGGTGAGTATTTAGTCATTGATGAAGATGGCTTACATTCAAGTACATTTACAGACAAACAGGATCGCTCGATTTGCACGATGGAATACGTTTATTTTGCAAGGCCAGACAGTCAAGTTGATGGCGATAACATTCATAGTACGAGAAAGCGACTTGGAAAGAAGTTAGCAGAAATAGCCCCTGTTGAAGCGGATGTTATAACAGGTGTACCGGATTCTAGCATTTCTGCAGCTATTGGTTATGCCGAACAGGCGAATATACCTTATGAACTTGGATTAATTAAAAACCGTTACGTCGGTCGTACGTTTATTCAGCCATCGCAGGAAATGCGTGAGCGTGGTGTGAGGATGAAGTTATCACCTGTACGTAAGATTGTAGAAGGAAAACGTGTCGTTATGGTTGATGACTCAATCGTTCGTGGAACAACTTCAAGAAGAATCGTATCCATGCTTAAAGAGGCTGGAGCGAAAGAGGTACATGTCAGAATTAGCTCTCCACCGATTAAGCATCCATGTTTTTATGGAATTGATACCTCAACGTCATCGGAGTTAATCGCGGCGAATTATTCTATTGAAGAGATTCGAGAAGAGATCGGTGCTGATTCGTTAAGCTTTTTACCAACTAGTGAAATGGTTGAGGCGATTGGTCGAGATGACTCTAGTCCGAATTGTGGTCATTGTTTAGCGTGTTTCACAGGAAACTATCCAACAGACATTTATGACAATTCAGTGTTACCACATGAAAAAGACCAGTTAGTCAAAGAAGTCGTTAAACAAGGGGCGAATTACTAATGTCAGAAGCATACCGTCAAGCAGGGGTTAATATCGAAGCAGGCTATGAAGCTGTTAACAGAATGAAGTCGCATGTTAATAGAACTAAGCGAAAAGGTGCGATGGGTGCATTAGGCGGGTTTGGGGGCCTATTTGACTTATCACAGTTGAATTACGAAGAGCCTGTATTAATTTCAGGTACTGACGGAGTTGGCACGAAGTTAAAGCTCGCCTTTATGACCGACAAGCACGATACAATTGGGGTGGATGCTGTAGCGATGTGTGTTAATGATATTGTCGCACAAGGTGCAGAGCCACTATACTTTTTAGATTATTTAGCATTGGGTGAATCTAACCCTTGGAAAATCGAACAAATCGTCAAAGGAATTGCTGATGGTTGCGAACAATCAGGATGTGCTTTAATCGGCGGTGAAACAGCTGAAATGCCAGGGTTATATGAGCTAGAAGAGTATGATGTAGCTGGGTTTGTCGTTGGTGCAGTTGAGAAAAGTAATCTAATTACAGGTGAGGGCATTGAATCAGGCGATGTATTAATTGGTTTACCATCAAGTGGGGTGCATAGTAACGGCTTTTCACTCGTAAGAAAAGTGTTAGAAGAACAAAATCTGGATCTAAACGCAGTCTATCCACCGTTCACGTCACCACTGAAAGATGTCTTACTTACACCAACAAGGATTTATGTCAAGCAAATTTTAGCTTTAATACAACATATCAATGTGAAAGGTGTCGCTCATATTACAGGTGGTGGCTTCGATGAAAATATTCCTCGTATGTTACCAGAGCGTTTAGGGGCAACGATTGATTTAACATCATTTAAGAAGCCTGATATTTTTACATTCATTGAAGAACATTGTAACGTTACCCCACGAGAAATGTACAACATTTTTAATATGGGAATTGGAATGATCGTAGCTATTAACAGACACGATGTTGAAGAAGCATTGCTACGAGTAAAAGAGTTAGGTGAAGAAGCTTACGTCATTGGCTCAGTAAATGAGACGGGTGAGCTGTCACTAACTGGGGAGGCAGGGCCATGAAAAAACTTGCCGTATTAGCATCGGGTAGTGGGTCAAACTTTGAAGCGGTCGTTAATAAGTCAACAGATGCGTATGAAGTTGTTTTACTGATTACAGACCGCGATGATGCTTATGCATTACAACGAGCTGAAAATTTAGGTGTTCCTTCAAAAAGTATTTTGCCGAAAAACTTTGAAAACAAATCAGCATATGAACAAGAGGTGTTGGACTTAATTCACTCATATGATGTTGATTGGGTTGCGCTAGCTGGCTACATGCGTATTGTTGGACCCACGCTTTTAAAGCCTTATGAAGGTCGAATTATAAATGTCCATCCGTCGTTGCTGCCGAAGTTCCCTGGTAAAGATGCAATTGCTCAAGCGTTAGAAGTTGAAGTTGGGAAAACGGGTGTTACCGTTCATTACATTGATGAAGGAATTGATACCGGTCCAATTATCTCTCAAGAAGCTGTTGAAGTTACCAAGCAAGATACATATGAAACGTTGCAGCAGAAAATTAGGCAAGTCGAACATGAACTTTTACCCAAGACTCTAACGAAAGTCATACGAGAGGATGAGCTAATTGGAAAATAAACGAGCATTAATTAGTGTTTCCGATAAATCAGGCATTGTTGATTTTGCTAAACAGTTAACAGAGTTAGGCTTTGATATTATTTCTACCGGTGGGACGAAAAAAGCTTTAGAAGAAGCTGGTTTTAACGTGATTAGTATTTCTGAGATCACGCATTTCCCAGAAATAATGGACGGTCGTGTGAAGACGTTACATCCGAATGTTCACGCTGGTCTATTAGCTAAACGTCGTGATGACAACCATATGACAGCATTGAAGGACCAAGCGATAGAGGCGATTGACTTAGTTGTCGTTAACCTATATCCATTTAAAGAAACGATAGCAAAAGAAGATGTAACGTTTGAAGAAGCTATTGAGAATATCGATATCGGTGGTCCGGCTATGCTACGCGCAGCAGCTAAAAACCATCAAGACGTGAGTGTTGTTGTCGACCCAGCTGATTATGGACTTGTAGTCAAACATTTAAGCGATTTTAGTTGTTTAGAAGATTTGAACCGTAAACTAGCAGCTAAAGTTTACAGGCATACAGCTCAGTATGATGCGCTTGTGGCTGATTATTTAACCAATGAAGCAAAAGAGCAGTTCCCTGAAACGAAGACCGTGACATACGAACGTCAACAAACGTTACGCTACGGTGAAAACCCTCACCAATCAGCAGCTTTTTATAAACACCCGTTTGCAGATGCTTCATCATTAGTTCATGCGAATCAATTACATGGAAAAGAGCTTTCTTACAACAACATTCAAGATGCTGATAGTGCTTTAGCAATTGTTAAGGAGTTTGAAGAACCAGCAGCTGTTGCAGTTAAGCACACTAACCCTTGTGGTGTCGGAATCGGCCAAACGTTAAAAGAAGCATACGGGAGTGCATATGATGCAGATCCAGTTTCGATATTCGGTGGAATCGTTGCGTTTAATCGAGAAGTTTGCGAAGGCGTAGCACATGACTTAAGTCAAATATTTTTAGAGGTTGTGATCGCACCAAGTTTTACCCAAGACGCACTCAAAGTGTTATCACAAAAGAAAAATATAAGACTCCTAGAAGTACCTATTCATCAAGGAAAGCCTCAAGAGAAGTTAACCACCGTATCAGGCGGTATATTAATTCAAGATGAAGACAGATACTTTGAAAGTGAAATGCAGTACGACACAGTAACAGACCGTCAACCGACTGATGAAGAGTGGACGAATATGAAGTTTGCTTGGAAAGTAATGAAGCATGTGAAGTCAAATGCGATTTTACTAGCTAGTGAAAAGCAAACGGTTGGTGTTGGTGCAGGTCAAATGAACCGAGTTGGCGCAGCGAAAATTGCGATTGAGCAAGCAGGTGAAAAAGCCAAAGGTGCTGTCATGGCTTCTGATGCGTTTTTCCCAATGGATGATACTGTAGAAACGGCACATCAAGCAGGCATAAAGGCCATTATTCAACCGGGCGGCTCTAAACGTGATGAAGATTCAATTAAGAAATGTAATGAATATGGCATTGCAATGGTATTTACAGGTGTGCGTCACTTTAAACATTAAGCATTTTCAGGTATTCGTCTGATTATAGAATGAAATCATTGGATTACTTTAATTTTCGCAGGGGAAAATTTCAAAACTGCTGCATTAACAAACTTTAGTGATGAATAGAGGGGTGTCCTAATGAAAGTGTTAGTGGTTGGACGCGGAGGCCGTGAGCACGTTTTAGCTTGGCAGTTAGAACAAAGTGAGCGTGTAGACCAAGTTATTGTCGCACCAGGGAATGACGGGATGACGGATGTAGCACATGTTGAACCAATTGAAGAGCACCAACATGATCAATTAATCAATTATGCAAAATCAAGTCAAATTGACCTAACGATTATTGGACCAGAAGCACCACTCATCGAAGGCATCGTCAATAAATTCGAACAAGAAGGCCTGAAAGTATTTGGACCGACAAAAGAAGCGGCCTTTATCGAAGGAAGTAAAGAATTTGCGAAATCTATTATGCAAGATTACAACATTCCAACAGCAAAACATAGAACGTTTGAAGACCCACAAGCAGCAAAAACGTATATCCAACAGCAAGGAGCACCAATTGTTATTAAGGCAGATGGCTTAGCAGCTGGTAAAGGTGTTACTGTTGCAATGAATGTAATTGAAGCAGAGCAAGCGGTTGATTCTATGCTAGAAGATGCAAAGTTCGGTGAGGCTGGTAGTCGTGTCGTCATTGAGGAATTCCTTGAAGGTGAAGAATTCTCATTAATGGCATTCGTAAACGGCACTAACGTATACCCAATGGTCATTTCACAAGACCATAAGAGAGCCTTCGATCAAGATCAAGGTCCAAACACAGGTGGAATGGGAGCATACTCACCCGTACCTCAAATTAGCCAAGCGATTTATGAACAGGCAGTTGAGGAAATATTAAAGCCAACTGCTCAAGCTTTAGTTGACCATAATCGCTCATTTACAGGCATTTTATACGCTGGTTTAATTGCAACATCTGAAGGCCCAAAAGTGATTGAGTTTAACGCACGGTTTGGTGACCCAGAGGCACAAGTTGTATTACCTCGATTACAATCAGACCTAGCAGAAGTCATTGAAAGTGTGTTGGATAAAAGCCCAGTTGAATTAAGTTGGTCTCAAGATCAAGTGGTCGGTGTTGTATTAGCGTCCAGGGGTTACCCTGATTCATATGAAAAGGGTAAATTAATTAAAGGATTAGATAATCTAAGTCCCCAAGCTTTAACCTTTCATGGCGGAACAAAGAAAGTTAATGCTAGTTGGCAAACGAACGGCGGACGTGTGCTATTAGTTGGTGCAAAAGGAACAACGATTGCTCAAGCAAAAGAACGGGTTTATGAAGAGATGATGCTGTTAGATTCAGAAGATGTGTTTTACCGTAAAGATATCGCTAATAAAGCGTTACAAGTGTTATAACTGTTAAGGCATGTAGTAACTGACGACAAAATGGAAATAACCATAAGGGAGCTACATGTTAGTCATGTCGGTCGTCTGGGCAGGAGAATGTTTTCTCTTAAACTTTCAGGAGGTTTTAACGTGAAAGAGCCATTGCTTTTAGACGGAAAAGAAGTATCAAAGTCGATTAAAGGACAATTAAAAGGAACAATCGATTCTTTAAGTAAGGAAGGGATAGTTCCTAAATTAGTGACCATTCTAGTAGGTGATAACCCGTCATCGCACACATATGTACAAATGAAGGCTAACGCTTGTGTGAGAATTGGAATGGATTCAAAACGGATCTTTTTACCGACAGAAACGACGACTGAAGAGTTATTACAAACGATTAAGCAATTAAATGAAGATGAGACAGTGCACGGAATACTATTACAACACCCAGTCCCAAGTCATATCGATGAACGACAAGCTTTTGATATGATTGCTTTAGAAAAAGATGTAGACGGTGTAACGAGTCACGGCTTTGGTTCAACAGCCTTTCAATTGAATGCTTACCCATGCTGTACACCAGCTGCGATCATGGAAATGATTGATTATTATAATCTGGAAATAGAAGGTAAACATGCGGTTGTAATTGGTCGTAGCCCGATTTTAGGTAAGCCGGTTTCGATGATGTTATTAAACCGGAATGCGACTGTGACA
The DNA here is from genome assembly GCF_039521975.1 of Alkalibacillus silvisoli. NCBI lineage: Bacteria > Bacillati > Bacillota > Bacilli > Caryophanales > Bacillaceae > Alkalibacillus > Alkalibacillus silvisoli. Next base: position 66,530 of record NZ_BAAACZ010000028.1, read on the forward strand.
ATTAGTCATTCAAGAACAGAAAATTTAGATCAGATCGTTAAACAAGCGGATATTGTTGTCGCAGCAGTAGGAAAACCTAAATTTGTTAAAGGTGAGTGGCTTAAAGAAGGAGCGCTCGTTCTGGATGCTGGTTACAATAAAGGAAATATAGGTGATTGTGATTATGATACATGTTATAATCAAGCAGGTGCGATCACACCAGTTCCAGGTGGTATTGGTCCAGTAACGATTGCCATGCTACTTCGAAACACAGTATTAGCGGCACAACAAAAAGCGGTACAACGAACAGTTAACCATTTTTAAAAACATGACTAAATTTGTAATAAAAAACGCAATATAGCTTGACATCAGTGCCATAGATATTATAATATATTCTATGGCATTTTATCATTACCACGTAATAGCCCCGGAAAACTATTCGTGATGAGATAAAACGATATAACTACGGAAATTACAGGAGGGAAACGCAATGCGCACAACATTTATGGCAAACGAAAACAACGTTGAGCGTAAATGGTATGTAGTGGATGCAGAAGGCCAAACTCTTGGTCGTCTAGCTACTGAAGTTGCGACATTACTTCGTGGTAAGCATAAACCGAGCTACACACCGCATGTTGATACTGGTGACAATGTCATCATCATCAATGCTGAAAAAGTTGAATTAACTGGTAAGAAGTTAACTGATAAAATTTATTATCGCCATTCAAACTACCCAGGTGGCCTAAAAGAGCGTACAGCAGAAGAAATGCGTACGAATTATCCAGAAAGAATGCTTGAACAAGCAGTTAAAGGTATGCTACCTAAAAATAAACTAGGTCGTAAAATGGGCAAAAAGCTACACGTATACCGTGGCGCTGATCACAAGCATCATGCACAAAAACCAGAAGTTTATGAGCTTCGTGGATAATTAAGGAGGGTAATCTAAGTGGCACAAGTACAATACTACGGCACAGGCCGTCGCAAAAGCTCTGTAGCACGTGTACGACTAGTACCTGGTAACGGTAAGGTCGTTGTAAATAAAGTAGACGCAGAAGAATACTTCCCACACGAAACATTACGTCGTGTGATTAACCAACCATTAGACGTAACTGAAAACACTGGAAGCTACGATATCCATGTAAACGTTGATGGTGGTGGATTTACAGGTCAAGCAGGTGCAATTCGCCTTGGCGTTGCACGCGCACTATTAGAAGCGGACCCAGAATACCGCACATCACTAAAGCGCGCTGGCCTACTAACACGTGACGCTCGCGCGAAAGAACGTAAGAAATACGGTCTTAAAGGCGCTCGTCGTTCACCACAGTTCTCAAAGCGTTAAAAAACCTTATATATCAAGGTTTCAAACACCCATTCGTTATGAAACGAATGGGTGTTTTTTTAATGATATTTTGTATCTGACTCACAAATGACTCACAAATGACTCACAAATGAGTCATTAATCAAAGAATAAACCATTAATATGGCTTATTCATGAATTCATGAAATTTATTTGCTGTTTCTAATTTGTCTTCTTTCATTAAATGGACATAGGTGTTTAAAGTTGTTCTAATATCAGCGTGGCCTAGTCGTTCCTTTACTTCGTTTGCTGAAGCCTGAGCACTTATCAATAAACTGGCATGTGTGTGTCGGAAACCATGAACACTTATTTTCCTTAAATGAGGATTATGTTTTAGAATCCTACTAATTTGGTCATTGAAATAAGCAGTTCTAATAATAGTAATTCTTTTTTTGAATTGATGGTACTTAGTAAAAATATATTGCTCACTATCACTTAGAACAGGTTGATCTAACTGAGTATATCTATCCTGTTGCTCTGCTTTCCAGTACTCCAATACAGATAGTGTATCAGGATCCAAACTGATACTTCGTTTGGATTCCGTAGTTTTAGGTTTGAATAAGTGATTAGTTTTATTTTCAAAGTACAGAGTTTTGCTGATGTGTAATAATCCATCTGAGAAGTTAATGTCTGACCATTTTAATGCTAACAACTCACCTTTACGAGCTCCTGTATATGCTGCTAAGTGAAAGAATGTATAATTTAATGGCTCACTTTTAATTGATTCGAGGAAATCTAATAATTCTTCACGAGTGTAATAATTTTGTTTTTCTCCATATTCGTCAATAACATAATGTTCATCTTTGGCTTTGGGGAGTGTAACTTTGTCCAAAGGATTTTGAGAAAGATAACTCATTTTAATTGAATATTTAAATACTAAATTCAACTGAATTTTGAGATCTTTGAATGATTTAAGCTCTTCAGACCATTCATTAATAACTTGTTGACAGTATTTATGGGTGATTTTTTTGATTTCTAAGTGACCGAACTTAGGTAAAATTCTCTTTGTGAATTTTGATTCGATGGATTTTGAAGTGCTAGGTTTTATACGTTTCTGATGTTGTTCAAACCATTCTTCATAAATTTCCTCAAAAGTTTTTTTCTTTTTACTAGGAACACCATTTTTATCAACTTCTGATAACAAGTTGTAAAGGAAGGCTCTGGCTTCCTTTTTGGTTGAAAACCCCCTTCTCGTAACTTGGTTTTGTTTACCATCTTCTAGATCATAGCCAAGGAAGGCCTTAACCGTATAGGTTACTGATCCATCACTTCTTTTGTATTTATAAATTTTAGACATAAAAAAACCTCCATTTGCTGGCAGGCAATATAGAGGGATTACAATTATGATATTGTATTTTATAAAAAAATATAAGAATAAAATTTATACTTGCAAATTTATTTAACATGAATTAGTATAAAATCTTATCTTTGACAGATAAAACCATGAGAATGCTTTTGTAATAGGCATTTTCGTGGTTTTTTAGTGTTCAAAAGTGAGTACTATTTATGTTTTTCACCTCTTTTAAAATTTTTTCATTTTTTGTAGGTAAACAATCTCAGTGTCCGTCCGGAAGCCGAAAACATCATGTAATTTGTCTGTTAAGTCCGTTCTGGTATAAGTTGGGGTATATCCTTCGTTTGTAAATTCTAATACCCTCATATCTCGTAATGTTTGAATGATTTCACAACACGTAGCGGATTCGTCTATTTTTTTCTCCATTAACCGGAAGGTTAATAATGAAAGGAATCACGACGAAGTGTGCTTTGATCCGCTCATCTCTTTGGAGAAAAACTGGTCGTATCCGCATTTCACTTTTTAGAATACGGAAGGTCTCTTCTATCTCCCAGCGTCGTTGATTGATTTTAACAATTTCTCCCGGCCTACTTTCTAAGTTTGTACATACACCATAAAATCCATCATACTTCGCTTCTTCTTCAACCAGTGCAGAATTGATTGTGTACTTACTTTGCCCAGCAATTCTTCCGTCTTCTGTAACGTGAGTGGATTGTATAAATCGATCTGGAGAGTTTGCTCGTTTTTTCTCGACCTGAGAAGGGTTGTCTACTTTCTTTAAGGCACGTTCAATCTGTTTCTCTCGAATGTTTGCTTGTTTCGGTGAAAAGGAAAGGACCAACTTCTGTTCTAGTCCATTTTCATTTATCCACCGTTCTTTGTGGTACACTTGCGTGTCTTTTTCTAGATCGAGATCGTTCAGATTAATTGTTTGCTTTCTTTTCTTAGAAGCCGTTGTTTGAGTGGAATCAACCATCTGCCATTCAGAAGGATCAAGCGCCCAATCTTTCAAATGCCTTTTCAATTTTTTAATGGACTGTGTTGTGACAAAAGCTCGTTCGTTCATTGAATTGTAAAGCCGATTTTCATAAGAGGAAAGCCCGGCATCTGTACAGACTACAAATTTGGATAGATGAAAATCCTTTAAAATTCTTTTCTCCAAAGGCTTTAATGTCGGTTGCTCATTTCGGCTCTCTGGATTAATTACAAAAGCGAGCGGAAGACCACTGCCATCATTGAATAATCCCATTTGTACAATGGGGTTGGGGCGATTCTTTACATATTCTTTCATTAATGGTATTCTGTAAGTATAAGAATATCATTATTTCACTTGGTGCAAAATGTATTTTATGTTAAGGGCATATAACATAACCAGAAAGTTACATAATCCACCACTTAAAACGTTAAAAAATTGATTAGTATTCTTAAATTGATTTTTCAAAAATAAGAAAGGGTGTTATTATGTTTAAACCGAGATATTTATTCTTGTTCTTCATACTACTAACTCTAACTTTATCAGCTTGTAGTTCTTCGCACGGAGAATTGGAGAAGGAAACAAGCCCAACATTTAGTTCTCATGGTCAAACTATGATTGGTCAAGAAAATAAAATTGGTTTTATTTACGGTGAAGATATTCCTCTCATTGCTGGTGAAGAACAAAAATATATGTGGCATTTATGGGGAGAACCTGAAGAGCTAGAAGGAAAATTTGAAGTTATTGGTACTAATGAAGAAACAGGTAAGAGAGTGAACGTTTTTGAAACAGAAAAGTTAGGTGGGCCAAATAATGGGGCAGATGCTCATGCTCCATCTTCATTTTCATTGCCTAGTAGTGGCATTTGGGAATTAGAGGCTCACGTGGGAAATGAACGTTTTGAAACTCTTGTAGTCGAAGTTAAGTAGTTTATAAAAATATTACATTTTGTGCCTCAGCCTTCCATGGTTGAGGTTTTTTTATTTCGAGATTTTAATTTCCGAGAAATTTATAAAATAAGGTTTACCTTTTTCTGATTTGTTGTCTTTTATATAGTAAGAGCAAAAAAGGAGGGGATGTAATTGGAAGTGATTTTTAATTGGACGGTATGGTGGATTATCATCACATTCATGGCTTCGTCTATTCCCAAAATATTTAGCCTAAAATATTTTATTCATTTAGTAGATCAATATGATATATTACCCAAATATTTGGCATTATTATACGGTGTTTTTCTACCATTTGTTGAAGTTCTCGGAGCTGGGTTGTTATTATCTAATACCACATTTTTCTATGGGATAATCGTCTTACAAATTATTCTTTTAAGCTTTGCATATGCTGTATATCACGTAATAAGTAATAACAAAATTTTGACTTGTGGTTGTTATGGAAGGTTCTTGGATGCCAAAGTTGATAAGTTTACTTTGAATAAAATTATTACTCTTTTCTTATTGGCCACCCTGTCGTTATATTTAAGTACACAATACGAAGTTCAATATTCCTTGCATTATATAGGAATGGGTATATTTTTGACTTTGCTACTATTACTATCTCAATGGATTTGGAATTTCCATCAAGACGCATTGAGAATATTGAGATATTCAGGAACAGGGAGTGACTAAATGGATCAAATCTTACTTTATTCAAACGTTATGTTGTGGGCGTTACAAATTATCATTCTTATATCACTTTTTCTGATGTTTAAGCAATTTGGTGAAGTTTATCTGAAATCGGGTGATTCCATATCCAGGGACGGTATTCCAGAAGGGCAGAAAGTACCGTCTTTAACGGGGATATCAAACTATTCAAACGAAATAGTAACACGCGAACCAAATCAGGACAAACCCACTTTACTCGCTTTTATATCTAGTGACTGTGAGGCTTGCAAGAGTTTATATTCTGATTGGAATAGAATGCATTTAAAGTTTAAAGATAGTGTTGATTTTATTTTAATTGCTGAAACCAAAAATGAAGAAAAGTTTGAAGAATTGATAGAGAAAGAAAACCTACAAGGGGAAATAATTTTAGATTCAGAAAAAGATATACTCAGAGACTTAGATGTAAGAGTGACCCCATTTGCGTATGCTCTCGATACTGAGGGGGTGGTTAAAGCTAAAGGACTGTGTAATGGTGAGAATCATATTAAGAGTTTGCTATTTTCATTGGACATTGAGGGTGTTCAGCATTATCGAATACCTCTAAATGTCCAAAAAGAGGAGAAAGGGGAGAAAATAAATGCGTAAATTTGATTATATTTTCAAAAGGTTCTGCGAAAGTCTAGCAAGAAAAGTTAGAAAAAACGATTTTATTCAATTACTATCAGAAGGTTCATTTCACTCTGTGCTTAAATGGGCAGGACAACCTATTAAAGCTTTAGCTTACGCAAGTGATAGTTGGTGCCAGACAGAATTATATTATGGAGATTGCTTGCCACCAAATGGGCAGTACTGCAATTCGGATTGCGAATCAGGTTTACACTCATTTTTGACAAGATGTCCAGCCGGCATGCAAGTTTCATATGCCTGGGGTTATATGGGTACAGGTTGCTGGTGTGATTCAGGAGGAAGCAGTCGTTTGGCCTGTTGTGATTGCACATTAGATCAACCAGATTTCAACCCATATGAACGTAATGCTGGTGATTGCGGTTGCCTTCATCGTTTTGTAAGTTAATTTTTGATTTCTTAAAAGGAGGTATTATTTATGCGACATGTTGCTACATGGGGGTATTATGATAACAGCAATCCTGATCTTGGATGGGTTGCTATAAATGAATCTATAAACAGTTATGGTTTACCTGCTGAGGCAATAGTAATGTTTCTTTCGACCGCAAATGAAACAGACGGAGTAACACGAGCTGAAGAAGCCGCTAACCAGTTGAATTCAATCCTAGTAAAGGAAAGTCGAATTAGTAATAATGACAGTGAAATAACCTATCTATCTTATAAAATCGAAAACGGAAAATATATTTTAACTTCGCCTTCTACTGAAATTGCAACTATAGAGATGGAAGACATAAAACATGGAAGAACAACACCAGCCGGTCTTGCACGAAGATGGGTGAATAACATCAGAAAAAGACACTCAGAACCAGAAGTATATGAAGATGGGAACTACTCTGAAGGTAATCTAGAAGAGGAGGGACCCGATAACAACAGTTAATATAATATTTGAGATAAAGTAGAACATCCAGCTTAAAGGACTGGGTGTTCTATATATCCATTGTTAATTTCTAATAACATAGGGGTGATAAGATGGCATTTCCTAATTTTTTTGATATAGTTGTACTATTTTTTATTTCCTTTGTTGCTGGCTTCTCAAAAGTTTGTACTGCTTGAGGAATAAATGTGACCCTCGCGGTTACGCCGCCAGTTGGGGCGGTGACGTTAAAAAATAGAATAAAAATATCTTTGACATACCTTATTGCTACAATCATATCTGGAGGATTTTTTGGATTTTTGTATTCCACCTTCATATTTCTTATAACGTTTTGGATCACAGATCAGGCAAAATTGTTTATATTAGGATTAATTGTATTGATATACTCATTGAATGAAATGGGTCTAGCTAAAATAAAAATCCCTCAACAACATTGGCAGATCCCAAACTCATGGGTTAATTTTACTCCACTTAAAAATATGGTTGTTTGGGGGAGTATTTTGGGTTCTGGAATATTCACTTATGTTCCTAATGTACTGTTCTACTTAGCTTACTTATACACAGGTTTTTTTTACGAACCGTACTTGGGAATAATAGTTGGCTTTATTTATGGGTTTGGGAGAACTTTCCCTTCTTTCATTATATCAGCAAGATCTAGAAAGAATTATTCCTTTAATAAAATGATAAATGGTTTTGAGAAGCTGATAGCGCAAACCAATAAAATAATACTAGGAGTACTTAGCATACTCTTCATTTATTGTTATATAAATTTTGGGTTTTAAATTTCCAATGTTAGGGAATTTAGAAAGGAAGTAAAATCTAAAAATGCAAAGGCCATTTATACATTGTGTTGTAGAAGGCTCTTCAATGGAGCCTACGCTATTTAGTGGAGAAAGCTTGTTAGTTAACACTTTTATATACAAATTTGTAAGACCTGTAAAAGGGGATATTATAGCATTTCAAAACTCAGAAAAACAATACATTATTAAACGAGTGGCTGCCTCGAGTGGTGACATAATTGAGTTGCAACACAATAATCTTTACATCAATAACGAATATGAAATTGGTGGTTATATAAATGATAAAAACAAACAAATATTTTTGCAGAAAAATAGGTTCAGTCCTTTGATTGTACCGAATGGAAAAGTCTTCGTGTTGGGGGATAATAGATCCTGTAGTATAGACAGTCGTAAAGTTGGTTTTATTTCAATGTCAAATGTAATTGGAAGGGTCGTACTCCCCCCTAGCAAGCATGTTTACTAGCAGAAAAACTCCTTTTTATAAAAATATATCCCGAATCAACAATTGACCTGTCGCTCTTCCAAATATAAACTCTTGAATTGTCCCTTATTCCTATAAATATGAATATCAGCGTATATGATCTGAATAATAATTCCCATCAAAGTAACTATGATTATATTGTATCGATCAAGGCATTCTTGTTAGATGTTGTGATCTTAGAAATTTGGAATACCATATAATTCATAGGAGGTGGAGTAATGGTGAATTATTATTCAAAAGAAACTGATGCAGCTGTTGTTTCATATATCAACATTTGCTTAAATGGGAGTTCTATTCGATATCAGAAAAAAAGGTATACGATAGAAAATAAGGAAATTCATTCTTTAAATGAACCATTTCATGATGAACAATTTTCAGTGGAAAAAGTTGAATATACAACTTATGATAATGAAATATCATTAGACAAAGAAGTAATTAACAAGGTAATACTGGAATCAGCAATGCAAAACTTAACACAAAAAGAAGCAGTGACTATAACCGAAATATATTTCAACCATAAAAAAGTAACCGATTTGACTCAAGAATTGCAGGTATCAAAAAATGCAATACTAAAAACCAAACGTAGGGCATTACAAAAAATGAGAATTGAATTAGAGGGGGGGTAATCAATGGCCCTTGAAAAAGAGATTAAGGGATTAACACACCTTGTTATGCTTGCAAAACAAGGTGATGAAGCTGCTTTAGAAGAGCTATATTGTAGGTTTATGCCTCTTGTTCTAAACCATGTTAAAAAAATGAAGGTTGAATATCAGCAGGATGCTAAAAGTGAGTTGTTAGTGGAGCTGTTTGAAGCTATTCAACGTTTTGAACCAAATACAGACTGGGGGGAGAGGGAATTAGAGAATCACTTACAAAATCGCGAGAAAAAATGAATGACTGAAAATAATGAAAAAAAGTGAGGATTTTGCTACAAATAAATCATAAATAATTCAATCACCGTTTCAATTGTGTTATGAAAGAATTGTCGAATGGGGATCCACACCGCTTGGATGGTGATTGAAATGAACTAGCATGTGAGAGCTTACCATAATCGTACTAAAAGGTGTTACTTATTGAGTAGCACCTTTTCACAAGCATGGCATATCACGTTACAGGGAAGCTTTGCAGCATTAACCTTATTCGTCTTCTTGACCAGCCCCAGAAACCTGTCTCAATTTAGATAAGGTATTTTCGAGAAAAGCCCTTTCCTCCTCCATCATCTCTTCTATAAACTCTCCAATTCCATCTGTAGAATCACTGGAAGAACCACCTACTAAAGACTGCTGTTCAAATAAATGTGCGAGTACCATTTCAAGTGCCTTTCCTTCTAACACCAGTTTACTCTGCGCTTCCAATTGACGTTCATACCACCGCTTACCCATATAACATAGTACTATAAAGTACTCAATAAATTAATTATAAATTTGACAAAAAATAAAGCCATCATAGGCTAAAGGTAATTTATTATTAATTAAGTGTCAAACTCCCGATTTTAGACATAAAAAAGCCTCCATTTGCTGGCAGGCAATATAGAGGGATTATAATTATGATATTGTACTTTATAAAAAAATACAAGAATAAAATTTATACTTGCAAATTTATTTAACATGAATTAGTATAGAATCAAATAAAATAAACTTAATTGGGAACGCCCCAAATTTTCAGGAAACAGGTGTAGTATGCCTTGATTTCCTGGCAATTTGGGGCGTTCTTTTTTTGTTTATAAGTGAAAGGAGGCATTAGCTTTGGAAAAGTGGCTCTAAAATATTTGTTGGGGTAGAGACACAATTTAGGATGTGGTTATGATAGCGGCCGTTGGCGTCAGGTGATCCGCTTACGGTGGATGCTTGCCGCGGGCACGGCTCGAGCCTCCTCGGCCGAAAAGCGGAGGCCACTGAAAAAGTCCTTAAAATTTTAGAGGGTAAATCATCATATCAGGGATGATTTACCCTCTTTTCTTTTTTATAATAGAGTCAGTAAATAAGAAAGTGGTGGTTGTGTGTTACAGAGTCAGGGATCGCTGAATATGAGTTCTTATACAGATCTTTATGAAATGATCATTCCAAAAGATAATTTTCTACGCCGTTTAAATGATATAGTTGACTTCACGTTTATCATGGATGAGTTAAAAGAAAATTACTGTCTTGATAACGGCCGAAAGGCCATTCCCCCTATTCAAATGTTTAAGTATTTATTGTTGAAACGCATTTACGATTTGTCCGATGTTGATGTTGTAGAACGTGCAAGATACGATATGTCATTTAAATATTTTTTAGAGTTAGCTCCTGAGGATCCAGTCATTAACCCGAGCTCATTAACGAAATTTCGTAAATTGCGATTAAAGGGTTCAAATGAAAGTTCTAACAATAATTTATTGGATCTATTGATCCACAAAACAGTAGAAATCGCACTAGACTACGGTGTGATCGATAGTAAAACCATCATGGTGGATGCAACTCATACCTCCTCACGTTACTGTTCCAAGTCAGTTGCGGAGTTTTTAAGTGAGAAAGCAAAATCTATGCGAAAAACAGTTTATCAATATGATGAAACCATAAAGGAAAAGTTCCCTAAAAAACCTGCTCACCACAGTATTAAAGAAACCGAAAGGTACTGTAAGGAACTAATTGAAGTAATAGAACAGTCTGAAGTAAATGATATGCCAGCGGTGAAAGAAAAAGTTAACCACTTGAATGAAATACTGGATGACTGTAAAGAACAAACCACACTTTCCAATGACCCAGACGCACGTATAGGACATAAAACTGAAGATAGTTCTTTCTTTGGTTATAAATCTCACTTAGCCATGTCTAAAGAAAGAATCATCACAGCAGCTACCATTACCACAGGTGAAAAGAGTGATGGTAAACAGCTTAAAGATCTCGTACATAAAAGTAAGGATGCAGGAATGGAAGTTGATGCGGTCATTGGTGATACGGCTTATTCAGGAACAGACAATTTAAAATTTGCGAAAGAAGAACAATTTCAATTAGTGTCTAAATTGCACCCTGTAATTACAGATGGAAAACGTGAGAATTCAGGGTTTGAATTTAATAAAGATGCCGATATGTTTGTATGTCCAGCTGGACATATGGCATTTAAAAAATAGCGAAGAAGAGAAAGAAACGCAATACTCAGCTCAAGTATTACTTTGACGTAGAGAAGTGTAAGGTTTGTCCATTAAGGGATGGATGTTACCAGGAAGGCGCGAAAACCAAAACTTACTCAGTCACGTTAAAATCAACTGAGCACAAAGAACAAGAAGCGTTTCAAGAAAGTGAAACCTTTAAAGAAATAGCTAAAGATCGCTATATGATTGAAGCGAAGAATAGTGAATTAAAGCATAGACACGGGTATGATCAAGCCACTGACTCGGGTCTATTTGGCATGGAAATACAAGGAGCAACGACGATATTCGTGGCTAACTTAAAAAGAATTATTAAGCTAATAGACCAAAAAGAGTAAAATATTAGGATAGAAAAGGAGACTTTTAATCGAAAAAATCGATCAAAAGGCTCTTTTTTTTAAAACAACTATTTTATAAAACAAAATTAACCGTCTTTTTTCAGTGGCCTCCGAAAAGCGTGGCCTGCGGGGTCTCGAGACGCGTGCTGTTCCCGCAGGCATCACCACCTACGCTTCTCACCTGACACCAACTCAGCGGTTTGATAAGACAAAAAAAGCACGCAAACTCCTTATTTGTTATCCTTGTTTTATACCACCAAAACAAAGCAAAGGAGCTGCGTGCATATGCATCATAACATGACCTTACCTGGATTGGAAAGCTTTCACGTGACTGAAACGCGAGAAGAGAATGGCTATTATCACATCTACGTTGAACGGCCACATGAGATCGTGCCATGTCCTGCATGCCAAACATCAACTCAAATGGTTCATGATTATCGCTGGCAAAAAATTAAACACAATCGAGTATTCAATCGCCCTACGATGATTTGGTACCGCAAACGTCGCTATCAATGTCACCATATCAGTTGCCGGAAACGATTTGACGAAACCAACGATCTTGTCGATCGTTATCAACGCCAATCACAAGAGTTCAATCAAGCCATAGGGCTTGAAACGATTCATGGTAAAACGTTTAAAGATACAGCCCAACGA